>NZ_CP032829.1:0-324500 GCF_003660165.1 Sphingomonas paeninsulae | reverse complement strand
AGAAATCATTCTCTTCCCGGTTTTCGGGATCGTCGCGCTGCGCACTGGCATACGTGCTGGTGTTGCGGCCCATTAGCCCCTCCCAAGGATAGCGAGTGCTTCTTCTTCGGAACGGAAAACCCCGTAGAGGCCTCCGGCCCGCTCGAACGCGGCCTGAAATCGTAATTGTGTTTCGTGCTGCTTGCCGGTGAGAGTTTTCGCCTCGAGCGCGAACGCCCTTCCGGCATTAACACCGAGGATATCTCCCGACCCCGGAAGGCCGAACGTGATCGGGCGCGCTTCCATAAGAACCACCATGCCAGCCTGCACGATGAGCGTTTGCCCCTTGCGGACTGGGCGCTGGATGCCCTGCCACGCCATGCCGGTATTATTGCGCCACGCCAGCGTTTCAGGCAGCGACGACACCTCGACCAGCGAGGCATTCATAATCGCCTTTTCTGAGCGGTCCTTCATGACTGTCCGACCTCGCCCATCCAAAGACGGGCCTCATCGAGCTTGAGCAACACCAGTTTGAGCGAGCGCATTTGCGGCGCATTCATGTACCGCGACGTCAGCTCGATCTGCGTCTTCGTATTTCTGATGAGGTTTTCAGAAACCTCAACAATCTCTGCCAGATCTTCGGGCATCATGCTGCGCGTCTCCGAAATTTCGATCGAAACGACCATTGGTGCCGAGCCCAGCCCGGCTCGTATCCGCGCTTGCGTCCCAGCGCCTCGAAGTCCGCCAGTGACTTGCACTCGCGTTCCTCAGCTTTCCGGTCGGCGGTAGCCTTCGCCTTGGCGGCAATCCGCTCGAGCGCGGTAAGCTCACCGGCTTCCTGCTCGAGCGTGCGCGAACGGTTTGGAAATTCAGTGCCGCAGCCTGGGCAACATGCCAGCCGTGAAGGCGACACCCGATAGCAGGTCAAACACTGGTGAATTACCATAGCGTCGGTTGGACCGCCGCCACCACCTGCGCGCTTATGACGTCCCTCGAGCGACCATTCGCGTGGATCGTCGGGCATACCGTGTACGAACGCGTTGCCCGCATGGTCGCAGATGATGGCCTGTTCTTTGCCCTGCATGACACGGAGCGCACGGCCCACCTGTTGCAGATGCAGGGAGAGCGATTTCGTTGGCCGCGCGAGGCCGCAGTAAACCAGCCCCGGCACGTCGAACCCCTCGCCGAACAGATCCACGTTTGACATGATTTCGATGTCACCGGCCCGGAACGCCGACACGATGCGCTTGCGGTCCCGTTCGTCCATCGAGCCATCGACATGCGCGGCGCGGACGCCAGCTGCAGTGAACGCTTCGGCAAGGTGCTTGCTGTGCTCAACGGAAGCAGCGAACACGACACCCTGCTTACCAGCCGCCAGCTTCTGATAGTGCTCCACGACATTGCCGATGAGCTTCGGCTTATCCATCGCCGCGCCCAGCTCGCCACGGTTGAAGTCACCGGCCCGAGTCGGAACGCCAAGCAGATCAGGCTTGCCCGGCGCGTAATAGGTATAAGGGGAGAGGAACCCGCGCGCGATCAGCTCAGCGACGCTCGGTCCCTTCACGATGACATCGAAGTGGTCCTTGAGGCCGCGTCCATCAAGGCGTTCAGGTGTCGCGGTCAGTCCGATCAGGAACGCGTTGCCGTATCGCTCGAGGATCTTGCCCCATGTCCCGGCAACCGCATGGTGCGCCTCGTCGCAGACGATCATGCCCGGAGGGGTCGCGGTATCGAGGCGGTTGCCCAGCGTGTGAACACCGGCAATCTGCACTAACCGGTCACGGTTCTCAACGAACCCTGCAGCGATGATGCCATGCGGAATATCGACACGTCGGAAGGTATCGCTTGTCTGCTCGATTAGCTCACGGCGATGAACGAGAAACTGTGACGCGATCGCGCGCGCGGACGCACCGCCCAGCATTTTAGCGGCCATGACAGTTTTACCGCCACCAGTAGGGAGCTGCAGCAGTATGCGTCGAACACCGGCGCGCATGTGACCACGCGCCTCCTCGAGCATACCGTCCTGATAATCGCGGAGTTCCACTTTACGCGGCCGACTTGCGGGCCTCAGCGGCGAAGGCGAGTTCCTCGAGCGTTGCGATTCCCTCGTTGGAAATCACGTTCCAGTAATCGCCGGGGATGGAGTTCCGATCGGCCCAACGCTGTGGCGTCGTAGTGCTGACGTCGAACCCTTTCTCGGTGAGGAGGGTGCGAAGGCGCTGTGCACCATATTCGCGGACAATCTCGCCGTGAGAGCGAAGAGAGGGGGCGGGCTGTTCCAAAATGGTGCTCATGGGACAGATTTAGCACATTGTGTGCTAATGAAAAGCACATATTGTCATTGGATGCTAAACACGTGCTACGCTTATGCTGACCCTATGGGGATCGGAAAACGAATTGCCGCCGCTCGCGATGCGAAAGGTTGGTCACAGGGGAAATTGGCGGAAGCCGTTGGCAAGGGGCAGACGACAGTCTCGTCCTGGGAACGCGAACGAACCGAGCCGACACGCGAGGACGTGGTGCGGATCGCGTCCAAGCTGGGCATTCCACTGGCCGACATTGAGGATGTGCTGAGCGACAAAAGCGCCCCAATGGGGAGAACAATGCCAGTGTTATCTTGGGTAAGCGCCGGTCATGTTCATGATATCGCCTCGGTTCAGGATCTCGAAGAGGTCGACCATATCACAGTCAGCAGCCTTCCACCCGGCGAGTATTTCGCCACGAAGGTGAAGGGCGACAGCATGGACAGAGTATCGCCCGAGGATTCGACGGTGATAGTGAACGTCAAGGACAGAGACTTAGTATCGGGGCTTTCGTACCTGTTCTCCCTGCGAGGGGAAACGACCTATAAAATGTATCAAGGGAAGCCCGTAGCGCGCCTCGAACCGTACAGCACGAACCCCTCGAACAAGACGATCTTCTTAAACGGTGATAAAGATTGGTCTGTTATAGGTCGGGTAGTCAGGAGCTTCATCGACCTATGAAACGCATTATTCTCGCTCTCGCCCTTTTGTCATCTCCTGCTTTCGCTGAGTGGGAATATTTGGATACGACGGAAACCACCAAAGTGTTTGTTGACGGGTCATCTATTCGACCAACCGGATCTAATGTCCGGGTATGGACGAAATGGATCAACAGCCCACCAGACAAAGGTGTGGCAAATTCAATGATTCTTTACGAGGTGCGCTGCTCGGAGGATTCGCTCGGTGTCGCGGCCAACAACGATTATGGCCCGAATGATAAACTGCTGAACAGTAGGAGCTACACCAGCTATCAAATTAGAATTTCTCCCGCCGCCCCCGGCACCATTGGTGCGGGAATAATTCAGCGAGTTTGCCGCTAAATCGACTCAAAATCTGACAGAATGTTTAAATAGCACAGATTGTGCTTGCCATGTGCTAGCACAATTTGTCATAAATGGTTTCTCAATGGAGGAACCACGATGGAACGCATCGAATCGCCCGGCTTCTATGAAATGCGGCCGGAACGCTACCACGCCGATCCCTGCAAGCGCCCCAGCTTGTCGAGCGGCATCATTAGCACAATCATTACCGACACGGTTGCAGACGCTGCTTACAAGCACCCGCGCCTCAATCCTGAAATCGAAAACGACGATAAGACGGCCTATGATCTAGGCTCGGTCGCTCACGAGCTGCTGCTCGGTCGTGGCGCTGGTATTGTCGTTATCGAAGCCGACAACTGGACAAAAAATGACACTAAGGCGCAGCGTGAGGCCGCGATCGAAGCCAACAAGCAGCCCTGTCTGCGTAAGGTGTACGATCAGGCCGAGGCGATGGTCAAAGCGGCCCGCATTCAGCTAGCCGACGATCCTGAAAATCGCGATGCTTTTGTGGAAGGCGTGGCCGAACAGGTCGCGATTGCACAGCTTCCCACTGCACAGGGCAAGCTCTGGTGCCGGTCAATGTTGGACTGGCGCATGACGGACGCGCCGCGGATCTACGATTATAAGACCTTTGCGCCCGGCCCGGACCCCGACGGCTTCGTGAAGTATCTGTTTCGTGAAGGCCGCGATGTACAGGACCCGTTCTATTCCATGATCCTCGCTGAAATCGAGGGCTGCGCATGGAATGATGTCGAGTTTCGTTACGTCGTGCAGAATCCGAAGCCGCCCTATGTGCTGGCGGTAATCGAGCTGGACGAACAAGCCCGCCAGTTCGCCAAGCAGCGTGTCGAGTGGGCTATGGAACGCTGGGCCAAGGATGGCCGGGCAGGCAAGTGGAGTTCTTACCGTCCGCGCACCCACTATGTCGCGGCACCGGCCTACGCCTTCACAGCCTGGGATGCGAAGATGCTGGCCGACGAGCTGGCGGACTCTCTCGATGAGAGGGCAGCGGCATGATCGGGGAAATCGTACTCGCCGCTACTGGCTTGGCAGCAACGGCTTTCGGCATGCGGATTTGGGCTGATCGCCTCGTATTTGCTCATCGGATCGAACTCGAGGGAGCGCGTGCGACCAGTCGTCGCGCAAATGCGATGGCCGATCAGCGCATGCACGAAATGCTGAAAGCTCAGGGCAGCGCCCAACGCTGGGAAACGGCGGCGGAAGCCCTGCACGCCACTGTGGAAGACATGCGCCCGCTCTACGAATTCGGGAAGCGTCGGAAAGCAGCGGCTGACCTTATTAATGCCAACAAGCGCACCAAGCGAGCGGCGGCGAAGTGATGCCATGGACATCGACGTCAATCCCGCATGCACCGGCAAGGTTGCGTATCCGAACAAGGGCGACGCTCTCGCTCGGATACGGCTCCAGCAAAAGGGCAAGCGGGTCCGCTCCAAAATGCACGGCAAGATGCGCCCTTACCAGTGCGTCTCCTGTCGCCAGTGGCACATCGGAGGATAGCCTGTGAGCACCACCTTCAAACCAGCCAAGCGCGAGAACGTGCCGCTCCTGATCGGCCTCGACGGGGCCAGCGGGAGCGGCAAGACTTACACCGCGCAGCTGCTCGCAGCCGGAATCGCGGAGACGATGGGCAAAGCGCAGAACCGTGAGGGCCGCGTGTTTGGTATCGATACTGAGCGCGGTCGGATGCTCCATTACGCCGACGACTTCACGTTCATGCACGGTCAGGTCGATCCACCGTTCGCGCCAGCAGCTTACTCGAGCGCGATCGATGCTGCCGAGAAGGCCGGTGCCGATGTTATCATCATCGATAGCTTTTCGCACGAGTGGGAAGGCGAAGGCGGTGTCCGCGAGTGGGCTGACCAGCTCGAGAAGAATGGCGTTCGATCGCCTAAGAACTGGATGGAGCCGAAGACCGCGCACAAGCGCCTCGTGAATCGGATGCTTGCCGCTCGAGCGCACATCATCGTGTGCATGCGCTCCGAGGAGAAGATGAAGATCGAAGCCGTTCCTCAGTGGAACGACGACGGTTCGCCAAAGCTCTACAAGGGTACGCAATCGACCAAGATGGTTATCACGCCAGCAGCGGACATTCCGGTGCTCGAGCGGTGGGTTCCCATCTGCGAGAAGCGTTTCCCCTTCGAAATCACGACGTCGATGCTCCTTGTCCCCCAAGAGCCCGGCGTTCCCATTGCCCGCAAACTGCAGGCGCAACACCGACCGTTCTTTCCCGAAGGTCGACGAATAGGTCGTGAGGCCGGTGTTGCTCTTGCTCAGTGGTCAATGGGTGGTGCCGCTCGAATTGCCCCCCAGTCGAGCGGCACCAGTGATGAAATCAGCATCAATGTTGCGCGCGGCTATCTCGAAAATGCCGAAAACTTGGCCGACCTCGAGACTGCATGGCGCTTGCGAGCAATGGCTCCTCACAGGGACGCACTGGCCGACGTGCTGGCCGACCGGAAGACGGCGCTCGCCCCAGCAAAAAACGAACCAGCAGGAGATTACAGTGGAGTCTGAGCCAATTCAGGGAATGCCAGTCGAATCGTTCGACGATCGTCTCGCCGAGCTTCGAGCCCATTACTCGGGTGCGATTTGTGATGTCATGGATTCCTGCATCGAGGACATTCTGCTCCCCGCCGATCGCATGACGCTGCTCGCCGATGCGGCCATGTTCATGGTGTTCATCATCTCGACGAAAATTGCGGCGGAACAGGGTGCAGGAGCCGATGACCGGCGCGCGCTCATGGCAGCTTACTGGCCGCTCGAGAAGGCCATCAAATCCGACGTGCCTAAGCTCCTCATGGAGTTCGTGGACGCGGTGAAGGCGGAGGCCCGAGCTCCGTCATGTCGAGTTTGTGGGTGCACGGAAACCACCGCCTGCGTGGTCGCCGGTAAGCCGAATTGCCATTGGGTGGAGCCTGACCTCTGCAGCACATGCGCGGAGGCTCCGACGGTCCAATGACACAGTTCGTCGCCGTCAGCTGCATTCAATGCAAGGTCGTCTTTGGGCTGAACCTGAACACTCACGAGGTGTTGAAACAGTCGTCGGCGGCGTTCCATTGTCCACACGGACACAGCATGGTTTTCGTCAAGGGCGAAACTGAGGCTGACAAACTCCGTCGTGAGCGGGACCGTTTAAAACAACGCGAAGCCCAGCTTAACGATGCCGTGAAACACGAACGCGACCGGCGAGAAACCGCCGAACGCTCGGCCATCGCTTACAAAGGTCAAGCCACCCGCATCCGAAATCGCGTGAAAGCGGGTGTCTGTCCCTGCTGCAACCGCACGGTGAAGCAGCTCGCCCAGCACATGCAGACCCAACATCCAGAATTCCAGCCAGAGGAGCTAGCCGCGTGAAAATCACCCGTTTCCAAGCCGAGAACTTCAAGAAGCTCCGCGTTGTCGAAATCATCCCCGGCGACGGCGCAGTAGTCCCGATCCGTGGCCGCAATGCCCAGGGGAAGAGCAGCGTCCTCGATGCCATTCAGGCCGCACTCGGTGGCAAGTCGGTTATGCCGTCCAAGCCAGTGCGTTCCGGAGAGGAGGCCGGGGCCGTGCGCCTCGAGCTGGACGACGGCGCGGTGGTTATCCGTCGCACGTTCGATACCGAGGGCGGCGGCCAGATCATCGTCGAATCGGCGGACGGTGCGCGGTACCCATCGCCGCAGAAGCTGCTCGACGGCCTCTACACGTCGGTTGCGTTCGATCCACTCGCCTACACGCGCGCCAAGCCCGAGGATCAGTACAAGCTGCTCCGGTCGCTGGTGAAGCTCGCGATTGACCCGGAGGAGCTCAAGAAGAAGAACAAGGCCGATTACGAAGAGCGCCGCGACGTCAACCGCGATGCCAAGCAGGCTCAGCTGCTGCTCGACCAAATGCCGGTGTTCGAGAACGTGCCAGCCGAGAAGGTGGACGAACAGGCGCTCGAGGACGTGATCGGGACCGCCGTAGCAACGAACAGTGATATCGAGGCCCGCAAGCTACGTCGCGAAAGCGCATGGGGTCGCCTTGAGGTGATGGACACCGACATCACGGCATGCCGGACCCGGATTGCCCAGCTTGAGGAAGACCTCAGCGGCCAAATCGATACGCGTGAGGCATTAAACAAGCAGCTCAACGATGCCGAAGTGCTCCCCGCGCCGATCGATATCAGCGAAGCACAGGAAAAACTCCGCACGGCCCGCGAAACGAACCGCCAGATTGAGGCAGCAGCGAAGCGCAAGGCTCAGCAGCTGTTACTTACCAACCTCGACGGCAAAGCCGAACGGCTCACGAAAAGCATCGAGGGCCGCAAAGACAGTATCGCTAAGGCATTCGAAGCCGCAGCCATGCCCGTACCCGGCCTGACGTTCAGCGATGGTGTCGTGCTGTTCCACGGCGAACCCTTCGACCAGGTATCGTCCGCCGAGAAGCTGCGCGTTTCCACCGCTATCGGCATGGCGAGCAACCCGAAACTTCGCGTGATGCTCGTCCGTGACGGCTCCCTGCTAGACCCGGAAGGCGAGGAGCTGCTCGCTGCAATGGCGCTCGAGCACAATTTCCAGTTTTGGGTGGAAGCCGTCGACACGTCCGGCAAGGTCGGGATCGTCATGGAAGACGGTGCGGTTAGGTCAGTGGATGGCGAGGAGGCCCCTGAGGCCACGCCGATCGAGAAGAAGCGGAAGGCGAAATCCAGTGACGATAAGCCCGTTGCCGAAAATCCTGATCCCAAGAGCATTGATGAACGACCTTGCGAAGATAGCGAGCGGCCAGCTGACGGACCGATCAATGACGCCGGAAGCAGCGCGGCTCCTGATGTATCAATCGGAGATCGTGAGCCCGTTGCCCGCGTCGCCGAGAGCCTCTTCGACTAAGCGGGGAAATAACATGTCCATCGGCAACAACCGGGCAACGGCCCTTTTCCACCACATCCGCGCGCTCGAAAACCTGCAGGAGGTCAAGGACGAGGCCGCGTCCGACTTCAACGAGCGCAAGAAGCTCTGCAAGGAGGACGGCTTCGACACCAACGTGGTGACCGCGATCCTGAAACGCCGAAAGAATGGCGAGGGTCAGACGCTGGCGTTCGATGATCTGCTGCGCGAGTACGAGGAAGCGATCGAGGAGGAGCGCCGGTTCCCCGGATTTACGGTCCGTGTGGTCGATCCTGAGCCGCCTCGCGAGGAACAGTACGACGTTGAACCCGACCGCGAACAAGCACCGCCACCGTCCGAGGAATCGATTTTCGACGGGCCGGGCGATGGGGATTTGCGGGCTGAGCAAAGGGGTGAATCATGATGAGTGATGAACTTGAAATTATTGGCAAGCTCGAAGGTTGGCGCAAGGAAGGCGCTGACTGTCGCGACAAGCCGGGATCAAGATGTCCTTATCATGGCGGTACGCTCGCCCACTATGTGCACGCGGAAGGCTGGTTACGTCGAGATCTACAGCTAGCGCTAGCGAAAGCCGACCCGCGATATGGTGACAGCCAGATTAGGCTTGGCAATGTCCCCGCCGCTCTCGCCGACGCCCGGCCGCGAATCCACCTGTGGTCAAATGCGCAGGGCTTTTTCTGGTCGCACGGCGCAACCGGCGTCCGGTTCTATGAGCCGACAGTGGCGCGGGCGGTCGACGTCGACGCAGCCACAGGATGCAGCGACGATCAAACATTTGCTGACGTTCCAACCGAAAGTTTGCGCGCCGCCCTGTCCGGCGCGTCGGAGGTCGTTGAGAGTGAGGGGGCGAAGCTGCGGAATGCGTTGCAGGAGATTTATGACCTAAGCGGCGAAATCAATCCGTCAAACTACAGTCACGACGACGTTTGCGCTCTGAATGATGCGTTCGTTTCGGCAGTACTAATTGCTGATCCCGCCCTGTCCACTCCGCCCCGCCTCGATGGTGAGCGGGAAGATGGGGAGGTTTGAGCATGGCACTGTACCCAAACTATAGGCCAATCGGCGTCCGCAAAGAGTGGGACCACTGCTCGATGGGCCGAGGCAACACAGGCGGACTGCTCCGGGGAAAAGGTGTCCCGTCCGAATACAAAGACCCAACCGAGGCCGTTGCTTGGTTTGACGATGATGGCGCACTGCGTATCCTTGTTGCGGATTACGAAAATGGTCGCCGGGTCGAGTATCGGGCCAACAATCGTGGCAGTCGCATCAGCTATACCACTCCTCAAGCCACCCCGCGCGCGGGTGGCTTGAGATGGGGGAATATTTGAAAGCGGGCGCTGTTCTCAGCCATTGCGGGAAATACCGCTATCGGCTTTGGCGAGAGTGGCGTCTCGGTAATAGCCCGCATTGGGATATGTTCACCGACGAGGCGGGTAAGCCGATAGTCGATGGTGCTGGAGAGCAATGGGGCGAACCAAAGTCGTGCCTGTTCATCATGCTCAATCCATCTACCGCCGACGCCGAACAGGATGATCCAACAATCCGGCGTTGCGTCGCCTTCGCTAAGGCTTGGGGTTATGATCGCATGGAGGTGGTGAATCTGTTTGCATGGCGAGCCACCGACCCCAGCGAAGTTCTGGCGATGACCGCGAAAGGCGATCCGATCGGTCGCGACAACCAGCGCCATGTCGAATTAGCGTTGGATGACGCGGGCCTAGTTGTCTGCGCTTGGGGCGCGCACGGTGGACATATCGGGCAGGACGAAACGATGCTTGGCTGGATCGACGGACATTGGGCTGACCCGATCCCCCACGCCTTGAAGGTCACGAAGCATGGCTTTCCGGCGCATCCGCTTTACCTGCGCGCCGATTTGAAGCCCTCGCCATATGGAGGATGCAATGCCTGACACCACCATCCCGCCAAACTGGCAAGGCCGCACGGCGTTTAACCAAGACGGGCCAATCCGCATGACCAATCCAGAGCCTTTCAGCGCTCAAGATGCAGAGTTGCTTAAACCGACGCGTCTTAGGGTTATCCGCCAATTCGCCGACGATGCGCTGGTTGGGGTCGTGTTTCATAAAGTTAAAGGAGAGCAGGCGTGAACATCGCGAACATCATCACCAGCTGGCTCGCCTTCCGCGACCGTATGTGCACCCTCGATCGGGTGGCAGGATCGACCGTCGCCAATCAACGGCAAGTTGCTGGCGTCCTCGTCGCGAACCTTGGCAACATCGAAATTGCCGACCTCCGCAAGAGTCACCTCGATCTGTATGCGGGTGAGCGCCTGCTTTCGTGCAAGCCAGTCACCGTGTCCGCCGAGCTGGCGGTCCTCCGTCAGGTTTTGAATTGGGCGGTGGACGAGCAGCTGCTTGGCGCGCGGCCTCGGTTCCCAACTATTTCGGTGCCGAACATCGAAAAGCCACTGCCTGGCGACGAGGACTACCTGTGGTTCCTGCGTACCATGTCGGTGCATCACGCCAACGCGCTTGAATTCATGCTCCTCACCGGCCTTGCGCCGCACGAGCTAGAGCGCATTCACGTGGGCGACTTCGACCCTTTGCAGCGTGAAATCATCATCGGGGGACGCGCTGACTTTGCCGTGAAGCAGGAAAGCCGCCGCCGTAGAATTCCCCTAAACGGTCGCGCCCGCTCGATATGGGTCACGTGGACGGTCGGACTGATTCCAACAGCAGCACCATTCCCCCGGTCGGATGCGCTGCAGAAGGCCATGCGCCGGCACGTGCTCGACAGTCAGGATGCGCCGCTAGCCGCCGACGGCCTGACACCGAAGATGATGCGGAAGTGGTTCGCGTCGAAAATCGCCTCTGAACAGGGCGAAGCTGTGCTGCAGCGCCTCCTTGGACATGCTCCCGGATCGCCTGTCACCCGTCGCCATTATATTCGCACGAACGCGTCCCAAATGGAGACAGCAGTGCGGGACGTGTGTCTCTGATGGGCACTGTAAACCGGCCCTTTTCACCCGAGACGCTTGCCGAAAGGTGGGGTTGCAGCTCGGAGAAAATCCGACGCATGTACCATGAAGGTTCGCTCACCGGGTTCCGCCTGGGAAAGCTGATCCGCATCCCAGCAGCAGAGGTTGAGCGTTTCGAATGTCAGAATATAGACTTGTCCAACACCGAGGAAATTGGAGCCTCGCCTATGACGAAGAGGAGCGAGGACGTGTTCGCGTCGCGCTTGGTACGCCAGACAGAGGGCTTGCCGAGGCTCGCGCTCGCGACCTCTGGAAAGCCCGCACCGCACCAGTAAGCGATAAGGTCAAGGATCTCTGGACGTCATACATCGCCGACCGAGAAGCAATGGGCGTAACAGTCGATGCAGCCGGATCTACGTGGAAGGCGCTCGAAACCACGTTCGGTCATAAGCTGGGCCGCGCAGTGAACCGTGAGGATTGCCGAGAACACTACGAGCGACGCAAGCGTGAGAAGCGCAGCGACAGCACCATTCGGACAGAACTCGAATATCTCCGCGCCTGCCTTCGCCTGAAATATGGCAAGGAGTCTCCTGTGCTTTGGATGCCGCCGCCGTCGGCACCGCGCGACCGCTACCTGACCAAAACTGAGTTGAAGAAGCTGCTCTCTCACGTTGAGACGCCGCACGTCCGCCTGTTTATCGAGCTGGCTATCGCTACGGGTGCGAGGATGAGCGCCATTCTTGAGCTGACTTGGGAATATGTCGACCTCGAACGCGGCACCGTGAACCTAAATCCAAGCGGGCGGCACGTAACGAACAAGCGCCGCACCATCGTGCCGGTCCGCGATCGGGCGCTCGCCGCTCTGGTGGAAGCCAAGAAGGGCGCGCTCACGGATAACGTGATTGAGTATGACGGCGGCGATGTGAAATCGATCCGCAAGGCCATCAGGTCCGCAGCGATTCGCGCCAAGGTTCCATGTTCGCCGCACGTCTTCCGTCACACCGCTGGTGTCTGGATGGCGGAGGCCGACGTGCCGATGCAGAAGATTTCTCAGTTCCTTGCGCACTCCACAACGGCGGTCACGGAGCGGCATTATGCCCGCTATTCTCCGTCGTTTATGGTGGATGCGGCAAAGGCCCTGAATTGGTGAGTGGTTCATTTGAACCACCCGAACCTTTCGTGTTTCGCGGGGAAATCGCCAAAACTGGCGGAAATCCGTGGTGGGCGCTGACGGGCTCGAACCGCCGACCCTCTCGGTGTAAACGAGATGCTCTACCAACTGAGCTAAGCGCCCGCGGGGGCTCCAATGCCCGATCTCGCGATGTTCGGCAAGACCGGGATTGCGATCATTTTTCGATGACGTTGATTGTTTGAAATCTTCGGTGCAGACAATGCGGCGTGCGGTTATTTCGGTTCCGTTCCAAAATGGGCGGGCGTGTGGTCAGGCATCAGAATAATTTTGGGATGTTGCGTCTGTGCTTCGCCGCAGCGGTGATTATCGGCCATGCCCCTGAAATGGTCGATGGCAATCGGGCGCGTGAGCCGCTCCATGTGCTGACGGGAACGATCTCGCTGGGGGAGTTGGCGGTCGCGGGATTCTTCCTGTTGAGCGGTTATCTCATCACGGCGTCGATGTTGCGGTCGAACGATCTAAAAGCATATTCGGTGGGGCGTATGCTGAGGATTTATCCAGCTTTCATTGTTGCATATTTGTTCAGCGTTTTCGTGCTCGGTCCGCTGGGGGCGCGGAGATCTGGACGCAATTGCCGATGACGCTGGTTCATCTGATTTTCCTGCAACCACCCATCGACTATCCGGGGCAGTTTCCCGGTATGGTTCATTATCCACATTTAAACGGAGCCATGTGGACGATTGCCTATGAGTTTCGCTGCTACATTCTGATAGCAGTGCTATGGAAGCTGGGCGCGTTGCAACAGCGCCGCATTATGCTGGCCCTGACTATTCTGGCCGTTCTCACAACGATTGGTGCCAGTGCGGCGGCTGTCCATGAGAAGCTGAATTTTCTGAGCGACTGGGAGCGACCGCTTTGGATTACGGGCAATTTGTACGAGGGCGTGCGATTTACCGCTGCATTCCTATTTGGATCGTCGATTTACCTGTATCGGGAACAGATTATCCCCCGCCTGACCGCCACGGCGGCAATGGTTTCGGTTATCGTCGGTGCACTGCTAATTACGGGGCATCCACATATCACGCAGGCGTCGCTCATCATTTTCGGTGGATTTGCACTGTTCTGGCTTGCCATAAAGGCTCCGTTTGGACGGTTTCAGCGGATAAACGACAAATGGGACATTAGTTACGGCACATATTTATATGGCGCGCCGATCGCGACTTACCTTCGCTGGGTTTGCCCCGACATTACGGCGTTCGAGCTAGGCTCAATGACACTTGCGCTTGCGCTGCTATTCGGTTGCGCGAGTTATTGGGGCGTCGAGCGCTGGGCGAAAGTGCGGACGCGTAAATCCAACGTGGTCGAGGCAAATCCGCTCAATATTACCGCGTCCTCGATCCTAATCCCAAGCTCGAAAGCGTATTCTGGTCGAATTTGAAGCGCATCGTCACATATGGCCCCGACCGCGTGTAGCGTGCGTCGTTATAATCACGGTCGTTATAGCCAACGACATTGTAGCCCACCGAGATATAGCCATTGTGGAACGGAGCGAGACCAAGCGCCGGGCCACCGGAATAGCTGATCGCGCGACCCGCCGCACTTTCGCGAACGGTCCCAGAAACGCCGAGGTCGACTTTTTCCGATAGATCGAATTTGATGTCGGCACCGACCACGTTCGACCAGCCGGTCAGATCGTCGCTGTCATACCGATCCGCGACATAGCGACTACCCCAGAATAGCGACACTTCGCTCCGGCCCAGATAACGGCCTTCGCTCTTTGACGTGGGGGACCAGTTGACGCTCAAACTGTTGATGATGCGCTTTGAAACGGCATCGCCGGTGACGAGCAGGACCGATCCGATCGCGTCGCTTTGCCCGGCAACGGCGCCCGAAACTTTGTCGCTTCGCAGTTCAAGTTTCTCGAGCCATGAAAATTTGCTGTCGTTCGGGCGATTGGCCCAGCTCATTGCCAACGCGGCGGATTCGGTTGTTGGGCCGCCGAATTGTTTGGCGCGAAACCAGCTTAACGTTGCGCCAAGGGCACGGCCTTCGCCGAGCGTGCGCAGTATCGAGGTCGTCACTCCATAGCGGTCCGACAAGTTGCCATTGCGATATTCTACCCGGCCATTCCAGCTCCAGCATTCCGCGCGATAAGTCGCGCCGCCGGTGACTGCCGTGAAATCTTCGGTGATCGTGTTGTTGATGCCAAGAAACCCACCGCTCGCGACTGGTTGATTGACGTTCAGCACGCGCGATGGGTCGATCCCGGCAAGCGTCCTGTTGCCGTCGAGCGAGAAATCCACCGTCCACCGCTTGCCGATCGGCAACGACTGGGCAAGGCCATAGGCAGCATAACTGCGCGGTCCGTATTCGGTGACATCCTGCCGGTTCGCCGTTGCGATAAAGCGCGCACCGGACCACGGTTTCAGATCGAAGCCGATGCGTGCCGTCCGGGCATCGACGGCCGCACCGGTGGCTATCTCGTAAGATCCGATCAACGTCACGGCGGGCGTAATGGCAAAGCGCGCCGTTGCCGTGTGGCGCGCAGGAAAATCGACGCTCTGGTTGAGGCCGTCAGGTGCGAATTCAGTCTGGGCGTCCAGTTCTAGCCGATTATTCAGCAGTTTCTTGGTCGCGCCGAGCTGAATGATCGTCGAATTTGCTTCTGAACCATCGGCCAGATGATCGTTGGCGATGGTGACACCGGCGCGGAGATCCAGTTCCTTGGTGTGATATTCGACCTTTGCCAGACCGGCATCACGGCGGGCATCGCTGCCCAACTGGATTTCCTGCCACGCGCTCCCGACAAACGACAGTTGGTGATTGATGCGCAATCGCCCATCCGCACCGAATTTGCGTGTGCCGACTTCGGAAGCGTTCTGCTGACCGACGCCATAGCCAGCCTGTTGTTCGCGCGCATAGGCAAAGATATCGTATTTCGGGCCATGATGTTCGACCTCGACCAGCCATGCCAGCGAGCCACCGGCGCTGCCAACTGCCGAACCGGGCCGTACCTTGCTGTCGCTACCGGCAAATTCCGCACGGATTTCGGTCGAGGCGGATGGGGAGTAACGCACATCGACGCCGCCGACGTTGGTCCGTGCCTGATCGTCTTCGTTGTGGATGCCGCTGGCACCAACGGTCAGGGTTTTTGCGGTGTTGCTCCACGACGCGCGGCCGCCAGCGTTGAGGACGCGTTGCGCGACGCCATCGACTTCGTAATCGGCGATGATGAATTGCGGATCCAGCAGCGACGACCGACTGAGGACCGGCGACCGGAACGTCAATGTGCCGCCGACATAATCGATGTCATAGTCGATGTGCCGCGTCAGGACTTTACTGTCGATGATATGATCCGAACGCAGGCGATCGCGGACTTCGATGGTGATCGTCTCGCTGTTCGGTAAGATGTCGCGCGCCGCAAGACCATAAGGCCCGCTGAGACCATTGCCCTGAATTTCCTGACGGCGATGGCTGTAGGGCGTGTTCGAAGCAAAGGCGGTCGCGGCGACATGTTCCGATCGATATTGCGTCTTTAATCCGTTGAATGTGCGGACGTAACGGGTCAACTGCGGCTCCGCCATGCCGGTGTCATAGTCGCCGAACAGCGCGTAGAACTGTGGGCGCTCAAGCCGGACATACAGCTTGCGGATCGATGACGCATCATAGCGACGCTCGCTGCGATCGGCATAGACGGTGTAATAGGCCTGCGGATCGAGCGTGCCACCGAACTGCGTATCGTTCGCGCTTTTGGCGCTGTCATAAGCCAGCGTCAGCAGCCATTTCCCCTGAATCTTGCCCTTGGCATACAATGCGACGCGGCCACTGGTCAGCCATTCGTTCGATCCGTTGCCAAGATCCTCAAGGCGACCTTTGACCGTGTTGATCCCGGTCGTGCCCGCAGCGAAGCCGACGACCGTCCACGGACGATTGCCGGGAGTCAGCCAGGCGTCGATCCGTTGGGTGCGCGTTACTTCGCCATCGCGGAAGGGCAGAGTGAGCGCCAACGCGCCCGAAGCCGTCGTCGGCTCAAGTTCGATATAGGCAATGCCGTCGTCGCCCTGAACGTGCCAGACGGGGCGGGCGCGTTCGAGACCGGCAAGCTGGCGTGCCTGTTGAGCGTCGGCTTCGACCGCGGGATAATAAGGGGCGGGCACGCTGAAGTCGCCGACCAGCCCATGATGAATGGGGTTGCCATCACGGTCGGTCAGGCGAACGGCAATCACGGGCCGCGTTACGCCATCGGCAACCAGCAGCGAACGGTCGCGCAGGAATTCGGCGTGCAGCGGACTCGCGGAGAAATGGACTTTGCGGGACAGGCGCTCGACGATCGTGCCGTTCGTGTCATGGACTTCTGCTGTAAAAAGCGTGTCGCGATCGGCTAGATCGAGTGCGCGCCACAAGGTTATCGCAACGGTGCCGTCGGCGTTCTTGCGTGTACCATCCAGCGACATCGGCTCGACAGGTTTACCATTGGCAAACAGGCTGACGGTCTGTCCGGGCAGATGTTTGATCGCGACACGCACGGCCTTTGTGCGGGGATTATGATCGGCTTCAGGGAACAGCCATGCGATGCCGGGGGCTTGCCCGGTAAACCAGTCGCGCTCGGCTCCGGCAGCGGCGGCGTCACCTGCAGGGATGGGACGCGATACCGCTGTGGCGGTGCTGCGAATGGCGTTGGTGCCAGCCGTGGCGCGGAAGTCGGCGCGCAGCAATGCGCCGCCCTGGCCCTCGACAAAGCGCGAGATTGCGCTGCCTGCCGAACGGGCATTCCGCGCGCAATCGACCGGCACATGGGTTGCACCCAGTGTCGACGGATCGATCTGGACAACATGGGTGCCGGGAATGACGCCTTCGAAATGATAACGCCCGTCGAGGTCGGTAACGGCGTAACTGCCGTCCTCCATCATGACACGGACGCCGACGATTCCCTTTGCAACCCCGGGATCGACCGTGCAGCCGCCATCGGTGATGCGTCCGATGATCGTCATTCGATCCGATATGCCGTCGCGAGCGATGCGGACTGCGGCATCGGCAATTGCGCTGACCGACCCGAATGAATCATGAGCCTGGGCTCTGTTCACCGCCTGACCTGACTTCGCATCGGGCCGAACTTCGAGAAGATAGGTGACGACAGCAGACGCTTTTACCGCGAGTGGCGGCAGTCCTATCGAAAGGTTCGTACCATCGTTAGACGCCATATAGGTTATAATATTGCCATTATAACGAACCGAATTTGGTTTCAGGCGCATCGCAGCAGGCAGGCGATCGGTTAGCGTAACCGCACCCGTGACGTGAGTGGCATCGCCATTGGTTACCGTAACGCGATATTGAACCGCATCGCCCGGCACAGCCACCGCCGCCGAAGCTGTCTTTTGGATCGTCAACTGGTCGAGTGGTTTGTCGGCCGGAAGGTCGATGCGAACCGGGGCCGGATCGGCCAAAACGAAAATGGCCCCGTAGGAGCCTGTGCCTAGCGCGAAGGGGAGACCGTCCGGTCGCCGGAGACTGGCAAGATCTGAGGGAGAGGACAGCGAAGGCGCCTTGTACGGGGAGGGCGGTTCGACCAGCAATTTATATCGACCGGGTTTCGCGAACGGGAACCGATATTCACCTGCGGGAAAAGTATAAATAACTCCTCTGGCGTCTGTTGCTGTTGATCCAGTAACCAATGTGGATGGAAATAGTGAAATTCCGTCATCGCCAAACACAGTCGCCGGTGCGCCGGTATCGGCATCGACCAACGTAACCTTCGTACCGTTGATCGGCGTGGCATCGCGACTGTCGAAAACGACGCCATAGGGGTCGATCAAGACTTCTACCGGTGTATTAGCGATCAGCGAACCGTCCGAACGGACGGAGTCGATCTGCAATTTGTCGCCCGGCTGCAACGAAAGCTCGCAATCATGCTTGATCGGCGTGGGGGGAACCGGAGAGGTTTTTATTAATCCAACAAACAGGTTCGTATTGATGCCTGTTTCGCTTAGGATTAAAGTCTCTTCGTCACCACCCGGCGTATTAAGCGTCACCGTCAGCGTGTCGACCTTCAACGGATCGCGATTGTCGATGGCCGATGTGACGCTGACGACCAACGGTTCGCCCGCGCGGATCAACGTTGTCTTTTCGACGGTCGCGGGGCTGAGCGGTGTGTCGGCAAAGGCTCCGGTCAACATCACGGGGATGTCGCCATTGCTGCCGCGACATATGGTTTGCGGAATCGCCAGCTTTTGACCGCTGGGATTTGTCGAAAACTGAAATGTGGACAGGGTAAGGGCAGGGGCACTGCGATCGACCGTCAGATCGACCTGGTTCGATTGCCGAACGAGCGTCGTTGAGCCTGCATCCCACTGGATGGTCGCGATATTGCTGATCGTGTCGGCGCGCGCGGGTGCGCTGCTCATGGCGGGTGCCACGGCTGCAAGCAAAACTCCCAAGGCCCTCAGATGGTTAATCGCGATACCCGAAAAAAAAGGGACGCGCCGGCCCGACACTCGCAATCCAGTGAGTGAAAGGCCGTTGCGCATGTCAGTTGATGGTTGCCCGGAAATACAGGGTTCGAGCGGAGCCTGCCGGGATGCTCGCCAGCGTGCCGGATATGGTTCCGCTGGAGAAAGTGCCTCCGGCGGTGCCATTGGCGTCACATGAGCCGCTGGTGACCGTTCCGTTGATCTGAATGCCGAATGCGGTCAGATAAGTCGTCTGAGTTGGCAACATATCGGAGATTGCGACGTTCGTTGCCGCCGCTCCGCCCGCAGCGTTTGCCGCCTGAATGCAATATTCTACGATTGCGCCGGGGATCATCTTTGGATTGGTCGTGTTGTTGGATGGATCTGAGATGATCTTGCTGGTCTTTGTGATCGTCAGGAGCGCTCCTGAGACGGTGTAGTCGTCGCGGGCGGAGAATTGCCCGTCGCGCGCCGCATCGGTTGCGCCCGCCAGATCGGCAAATACCGTGTCCTGACCGGCCGTATTTGCGCCCGTCGTCTCCACCGATACCGCGCCCTGCGTACCGGCAGCACCGCCGTCGCGAGCCTGTGCGGTCAGGGTCACACCCGCGATGTCGCCATTGACGCGTGCAACGGGAATATTCGCTACGACGAAAACCGTTCGCGATGTATCGGCCGCCACTTCGTCGAGGTAGGAAACAACGGTGTCCGTGCCGGGGTCGTAAACCCCGTTCGTATTGGTATCGACGTACAGGGTCGGCGCAGTGACGTCGAAATTATCGGTGCCGCCATGCTGCGCCGTTCCGCCGACTTGCTGAGCCACCGAAAGGCCAAGGTCGAGCGTGGCGTTCGATCCGTTGCTGACTGTGAAGGTCGTCACCGCGGCTATTTGGCCCGGTGCAACGACGGTCGTGGTCGTTCCCGTTTCAGTGACCGACAGCGTGATCTTTCGATCGACGGTGAAAGTGTTGGATGCGTTAATCGCCGTCTGGGCGACGCCACCAACCGAATAACCGATCGAAACGGTATTCGTGATCGTTGAACCGGCGGTCGTCCCGGCGGCGAATGCAGGCGCGCTGATGCCGGCGAGTATGATCGTGCCGAAAGCGGTCGGATTGCGAAGGCGCAATGTCATGGTTTTGGTCCCCGTAGAAAGCCGCAAATGGCGTCACCGTCGAAGGACGGCGACGCCACGAGCAGCAAGCTGGCGACATGCTTTCCCCAAAGCATGTCGCCAGCTGCGCATCAGTTGATTTTGGTCTGGAAATAGACGGTCTTGGTTGTTCCGGCCGCGACGGTAGGGATCGTTCCAGAAATGGTGCTGCCGGTGATCGTTCCGGTGTTGGTGCCGCCCGAACAAACGCCGGCGGTCACGATCCCGTTGACGTAAATGCCGCCGGTCGAGTCATAGCTCGTCTGCGTGGGCAGCGTATCGCTGATCGTAACGGCCGATGCATCGGCTCCGCCAGCGGCATTGGTCACCTGGATACAATATCCGACCGTAGCGCCGGGGATCATCTTTGGGTTGGTCATTCCGTTCAATGGGTCGGAGATGATGGTTGACGATTTGAGTACGGTCAGCGCGGCTGCCGAGACGGTGTAATCATTCTTTGCCGAGAACATGCCATCACGGGCGGCATCGGTTGCGCCAGCGGTGTCGGCGAGAACGGTATCCATGCCCGCCGTGTTGGCACCGATGGTTTCGGTCGAGACCGCTCCCTGTGTGCCGGCGGCTCCGCCATCACGCGCCTGTGCAGTCAGGATGACGACGGCGATGTCGTTGGTCACGCGGCCGACGGGAATGTTCGATACGACGAACACCGTGCGCTGTGCATCCGCTGCAATCTCGTCGAGGTAGGTGACAGCCGTGTCGGTACCGGGGTCATAGACGTTGTTGCCGTTGGTATCGAGGTACAGCGTCGGCGCAGTGACATCGAAATTGTCGTTGCCACCGTGAGGCGCGACGCCACCCACCTGTTGAGCGACCGAGAGGCCGAAATCGAGTGTGGCGTTCGACGTGTTGGTCACGGTGAAGGTCGTGACAGCAGCCGTCTGGCCCGGTGAAACACTGGTCGTCGTCGTACCGAGCGGTGCGACGGTCAGCGTGATCTTCCTATCGACAACGAACGTGTTCGAAGCGTTGATAGCGGTCTGCGCCACGGCCCCGACAGTATAATTAACCGTTACGTTGTTGACGATGCTCGAACCGGCGGCGGTGCCGGCGGCAAATGCTGGAGCGGCACCAATAGCCGCGATGGCAATGGCGCTGGCTGCGGCAAGGAGCTTGGTATTTTTCGTCATATCAAGTCTTTCTCTTCATCCGTTTGCGACGCCATCCCCCACCGCCGGCGTCGAAAAGGCGGGAATTCAATTATTTGACCGAGCCTCGAAAACTCAATTTTCCGGTGCCACCGACCGGGATCGGTGTTTTCAGAATCCAGCGAACATGGGTGACGTCTTCGGGCAGGGCGGCGCGGGAGGTGGCACCTTCCGAGACCCGCAAGCTTGTCAGAGGACCGTAGCTTTTGCCGCCATCGACCGAATAACTTGCTCCCGCGTCGGGCGTGCTGTCGAACGCGACGCCGGTCGGGATCGGGTTCGTAACCACGAAATTTGTCGCCGCGGCCTTGCCCTGATTGCGATAGCTCAGAACGAAGACGATCTTGGCACCCGGCGGAACCGATTTAGGCTGCTCGAGCGTGACTTTTGCCTTGCCGCCCGGTTGCGGAACCGTGCGTTCGACGAACATGGCGCTCGTCAGAGCAACATCATTTGCAGCGAGCGCCACGGCAGGAATCGAAAGCGCGAACAAAGCGAGGAGAAGTCGGATCACCGGTTTGTTTCCTAATTTATCTTGGTTTTGAAAGTGACGGTTCGGCTTTGGCCTGCAGCCACGGTGCCGAAGCGTGCGGCGACTGAAGTGCCTGTAAATTCGCCCGCATCGGTATCGGCGGTGTCAGTCAGGGCCGTTCCCTGAAGTGTCAGGCTGCCCGGGACATAAGTTGTCGTGGCGGGCACTGGGTCGCCGACGGCGAGATTAGCCACTGCGCCGCTGCCCGTTACCGTGGCGAGCAGCGTGTATGTGATGATCGATCCGGGTATGGATTTCGTACCGCCGAATGGATCGGCAACCGTCGCGCTTTTCACGAAGGCGACCGTCGCGGCGCTGACGATGTAAAAGCCCTTGTCGCGACCAACACCGGTTGATGCACCAACGATGGCGTCGCTGCCTCCATCACCCGCACCGGCAAACACTGTACCGGGAGCGCCGGTGCCGGTTACAGCCGTTGCTGTCAGATCGGTCTGGGCGCGTTGGCCGTCGGTTGTCGTTCCCGGAATCGTCGATAATACGAACACCCGGATCGACGCATCGGCTGCAAGCACGGGGTCGTTCGATCCTGCCGCGTAAACCGTATCGACGCCGGGATCGTAGACATTGTTGTGATTGGTATCGAGCACCAGCGATGTCGTCGCCGGATCGAAACTGTCGCCACCGATCGCGTTGACCGGTGCGAGGCGAAATGCTTCCGATCCGTTTCCGGTATTCGTGACGCTGAAACTCAGAACCTGATTCGTGCTGCCGGAAGCGGTGCTGACATCGCCGGGATCGGTGGACGCTACTTTGACGTTAAGAACCTCGTCGACTTTCAAATCGACCTTGTTCGAAGGAATCGAAACCGGCTGACCGCCCGCATTGGTATAGGTTGCGGTGGCGATGTTGCTGATCGTCGTGCCAGCACTTGTGCCTGTTGCCATCGCCGGTGGGGAAAATACGATGGTGGCGGAAACGATCGCCATTGGAACGATTGCTCCAAAGTGAACGTTTATTATCGACCATTGTGTCCCGAAAACCGGCATTTGACGTCACATCCTGCGATTGCTGGATGGTGTCCTGTGACCAGAGTGTGAAATATTCCGTTAAAATGGCGTCAATTATGTTTGTGCCGGTAATCAAGCATTAAGCAAATAAGAATGGAAACAGGGCATCGATTGCCTTGACAGGCTCGCGATTTCCCCTATTCGCCGCGCCTCACGCTTCTCCAAGCGGGTGTAGCTCAGTTGGTTAGAGCGCCGGCCTGTCACGCCGGAGGTCGCGGGTTCGAGTCCCGTCACTCGCGCCAGCGTTTGTCCTTATCGGATAAATGCTGGTCGCGATGTTGATCAGCGAAACGTCGCTTCAGCGGAACGTGCCCAACTCAATCCAGCGCAGCAGCGGCCGCAGCGGCATGATCCATATCACTCCCGCAATTGCGTAGAAGATCGCCTGTAGCGGCCATGCCAGCGCACCTATGATGGGTGACAAAGCGAGAATTACGACAGCCCAGATCGTAATCAGTCCGAGAATCATGAACACGCCCGCAGGCTTCCGCCAACTCGGCTGATTCGGATCTGGTTTTATCGGCTTAGGCATCGTTGCAATTCCTTTGTGTAACAATTTTGTTCGGTGATGACCGCGTCCAAGGGGACATCCCAGGGCCGAACGGGGAGCAAATCCACCCGCTGGGCCTCCCACGCGACGCCGATGCGCAATGCAGTGCCATTGTCTGCAAGATAGCGATCGTAATGCCCACCGCCCTGTCCCAGGCGATTTAACACGCCGTCGAACGCGACCAGAGGCACGAATATAACGTCGGGATGGACGACGGGCGCAGAGGTCGCTGGCTGGAACCCTCCCCAGGACGAGGGTATTTCGCGGTCGCCGTGAGTCCATTGACGAAATTCGAGCAAATTTTCGTCGGTCAGCGCCGGTCGTGAGAATATTTTGGGTGATTGACCGCGGGGTACGAGGGTCGGATCGGGCTCACCGGACATCGGCGCATATAAACCGATGACAGAGCTTTTCGAAATCAGCTCGTTCAACTCATCGTTAAGCGACGCCGGTCGCCAATTTTCTGCTTTCGCAATATGTCGACGCAGTTTCCTCATATCTCGCCGAAGCGCGCTAAGCGCATCGGCAGAGATAAGTGGCGGGACCGCCATGGTCGTTTGCTCCGGAATATCCTCTGACGCCAAGTACGTCAGGTGGGAACCATATAAGCAGGCCAGGGCCTGATCAGGGACAGCTCCCTAGGATGATGAATCGCCTCAGGGATGTTCTACGAGCTCGTGCCGGGCAGTGCCCACCGTCTCCAATCTAGGCGCTATCGGCTCCGCTCTCAAGGGCGTCGGCAATTCCTTCGACGCGTTCGGCAAGTTTTATGAGCGCGGCAACGACTTCCGCGTCAACGGGCGCCTTCGGAGCGGCGGCGCTTTGCTCGGCGAATTCATCGGCCAGCAACAGGGCGGCGAACAGAATCTGGCGCACTTCGTTCATGCCGCCGACGGCAGCGCGCGCCTCTTCAGCCTTGCGATCTACGTGTCGGGCCAACGTGTGCAAATGTTCTTCGCCGCCGTCGCGACAAGCAATCATATAGCTGCGGCCACCGACTTTCAGATCAACCTCAGCCATTAATTCGGCCTTCCGTTCGATCCGATCTGCGCGATGACGGTTTCCAGACTGGCGAGCGCCGCCTGCGTCCGCGTCCGCAATGCCTGATAGCGTGAGTCGCCGTCGGGCATGGCAGACGGTTTCGGACGCGCTGCCACAGCCTCGATTCTGTTTAGCGCAAGATTTATACGTTCGAGTGAGGCGGTGATTGAATTATCGGTCATGCGGGTGATGAATAGCATGGCAAACCGGCCCGGCAAGACGCCAGCAACCCTTCCTTAAGTTGACCAATGCGCTCCCCCGCGACAAATGAACGCGCCGTCGCATCTGAGCGACTCGAGACAATTGGGATGCGATAATATAATGAGCGTTACGCCGGGCAGACTTGCCAACGCGATCCGTGCCCTTGCGATGGATGCAGTGGAGGCCGCCAATTCAGGCCATCCTGGAATGCCGATGGGTATGGCCGACGTCGCCACAGTATTATTCTCAAAATATCTGAAGTTCGATCCGCAAGCCCCGAAATGGCCTGATCGCGACCGGTTCGTCCTGTCGGCAGGGCATGGGTCGATGCTCGTTTACGCGACGCTGTACCTGACGGGGTATGAAGCGCCGACGATCGACGACATTCGCAATTTCCGTAAGCTCGGCAGCCCATGCGCCGGCCACCCGGAGAATTTCGAACTGGCCGGAATCGAGACGACAACCGGACCGCTGGGGCAGGGGTTTGCCACGGCAGTCGGCATGGCAATCGCAGAACGCCACCTCAACGCTGTGTTTGGCGATCCGATTGTCGATCATCATACATGGGTGATCGCTGGCGATGGCTGCCTGATGGAGGGCATCAACCACGAAGCGGTTGGGCTGGCCGGGCATCTCGGACTTGGACGATTGATCGTATTGTGGGACGATAATCGCATAACCATCGACGGCGCGACAAGCCTTTCCACAAGCGAAGATATACCGGCGCGTTACCGGGCAAGCGGTTGGCATGTCGAAAGCTGCGATGGCCATGATTCGATCGATATCGCGCGCGCGTTCGACGCCGCAATTGCTGACCCACGGCCTACACTGGTCGCTTGCCGCACGATCATCGGCAAGGGTGCCCCAAATAAGCAGGGCACTTCGGCAACGCATGGTGCCGCATTGGGTGCGGCGGAAATTGCCGCCGCTCGCGAAACGCTGGCATGGCCCGACGCACCGTTTGTCATTCCTAACGATGTTTTGCAGGAATGGCGCAGTTTCGGAAAGCGTGGCGTGGATGCGCGCACGGCATGGGAAGCGCGGCTCGCCGCGGATACCAATGCTGCCGAGTTCACACGTCGTATGAACGGCGAGATTGCTGGCGCTCCTGCAATAGAGGCTTATCTTGCCGAATTGATCGCCAAGCCTGCCAATGTGGCGACACGCAAATCGTCGGAGATGGCGCTTGGGGCGATTACTGCTGCAATGCCTGAAACGATTGGTGGTTCGGCCGATCTTACGGGTTCGAACAATACCAAAACACCGGCGACCAAGCCACTGACCAAAGACGATTATTCTGGCCGCTATATCTATTATGGCATCCGCGAATTCGGCATGGCTGCAGCAATGAACGGCATGGCGCTTCATGGGGGCCTCATTCCCTATGGCGGCACGTTCCTGGTGTTTTCTGATTATTGCCGGGCCGCGATCCGGTTGTCGGCGTTGCAGGAGACGCGGGTCGTCTATGTGATGACGCATGATTCGATCGGGTTGGGCGAGGATGGCCCGACGCATCAGCCGATCGAGCATGTCATGTCGTTGCGGATGATCCCGAACCTCCATGTCTATCGTCCTTGCGATGCAGTGGAAGTCGCGGAGTGCTGGGCGCTGGCATTAGCGCGCAAAGACGGCCCTTCGCTCCTCGCGCTGTCGCGTCAGAACTTGCCGCAACTGCGTGTCAACGTTGAGGAAAATTTGTGTGCCAAGGGGGGTTATGTACTCCGCCGTGCCAATGCGGCGCGGCGTGTCCTGCTGCTTGCCACTGGGTCTGAGGTTTCGCTGGCGATCGAAATTGCCGACCGTCTGGAAGAACATGGGATTGGTGCCGATGTGATTTCATTGCCAAGCTGGGAGAATTTCCATTCGCAATCACAGGCTTATCGCGACGAAGTGCTGCCGGACGGTCCCCTGCGTGTGTCGATCGAGGCGGGCACCACCTTTGGCTGGGAACGCTATATTCGTGACGGCCTGCGCTTCGGCGTGGACAGCTTCGGCGCATCGGCGCCGATCGAAGACCTATATAAGCATTTTGGTCTGACCGCAGATGCGATCACGCCGCAGATTATCAATAAACTCGAAGGGAATACCAACTGATGACGGTTAAAGTTGCGATCAACGGGTTCGGGCGCATCGGTCGTCTCGTCGCACGTGCCATCCTAGAGCGGCCTGATTGTGGCCTCGAACTCGTTGCGATCAACGACCTTGCCGACGCGAAATCGAACGCCATGCTGTTCAAGCGGGATTCGGTTCACGGTGCCTATCCCGGCAGCGTCGCAGCCGATGGCAATGATCTCATCATCGACGGCAAGCGCATCAAAGTTACGGCTGAGCGTGACCCTGCAAACCTTCCTCACGCTGCAAATAACGTCGACATAGCTCTTGAATGCACAGGGTTTTTTACAGACCGTGCCGATGCTCAGAAGCATCTGGACGCTGGCGCAAAGCGCGTGCTGATCTCGGCTCCGGGCAAGGGTGTCGATCTGACCGTTGTGTTCGGCGTCAACAATGACAAGCTGACCGGCGAGCATGTTATCGTGTCGAACGCATCATGCACCACGAACTGCCTTGCACCTGTCGCCAAGGTGCTGAACGATTCGGTTGGTATCGAACACGGTCTGATGACGACCATCCACGCCTATACAAACGATCAGAAAATCCTCGATCAGATCCACCCCGATATGCGCCGCGCCCGTGCCGCAGGCATGTCGATCATCCCGACGACGACGGGTGCAGCCCGTGCAGTTGGCGAGGTTCTTCCTGAATTGAAGGGCAAGCTAGACGGTTCCGCTGTCCGCGTCCCGACGCCCAACGTCAGCCTCATCGACCTGACATTCGTGCCATCGCGTGAGACGACGAAGGAAGAGGTCAACCAGATTCTGAAATCTGCGTCCGAATCCGGCCCGTTGAAGGGCATTCTTGCCTATACCGATGAACCGCTCGTTTCGGTCGATCTCAACCACAACCCCGTCTCTTCGACGGTGGACAGCCTCGAAACCGCAGTCATCGGCGGCAAGCTCGTTCGCGTTGTTAGCTGGTATGACAACGAATGGGGCTTTTCAAACCGCATGGTCGATACCGCAGGCGCAATCGGCAAGTTGATCTGACTATGAAAGCGTTCAGGACTCTCGACGACATCGGCGATGTTCGTGGCAAGCGGGTGCTCGTTCGAGAGGATCTGAACGCGCCGATGGATGGCGCAAAGATCACTGATGACAGCAGGTTGCGTGCTGCTGTTCCAACGCTGGCTGAGCTGTCGGATGCGGGGGCGATTGTCCTGGTTCTGACGCACATCGGTCGCCCTCGACCCGGCGGTGATCCCCGCCTTTCGACCGCGCTGATGTGCAATCGCCTCGCCAGCTTGCTGGGTCGCGAAGTGATGTTCGTCAGCGATTGTATCGGCGACAGCGTGGCCTCTGCGTTGGCGTTGCTGCAACCCGGTGCCATCGCGCTTTTGGAAAACACCCGCTTCCATGCCGGCGAGGAAGCGAATGATCCGGCATTTGTCGATGAACTCGCAAAATCGGGCGACTTTTACGTCAACGACGCATTTTCGGCGGCGCACCGCGCTCACGCTTCGACCGAAGGCCTTGCTCACAAGCTGCCCGCGTTTGCCGGACGAGCAATGGAAGCCGAACTCGACGCGCTTGAAAAGGCGCTTGGTAAGCCAGAGCATCCTGTTGCCGCCGTCGTCGGAGGGGCAAAGGTTTCGACCAAGCTGGCCGTTCTCGAACATCTTGTGAAGCAGGTCGATCACCTGATTATCGGCGGCGGAATGGCGAACACCTTTCTGGCAGCGCGCGGTGTCGATGTCGGTAAGTCCCTGTGCGAGCATGATCTGATTGATACCGCAAACCGCATTTTCGACGCAGCAGATGCAGCCGGTTGCACCGTTCATCTCCCCTATGATGTCGTGGTAGCAAAAGAATTTTGCACCAATCCGCCGATCAGGACGATCAACGTCCACGAAGTTGCACCCGACGAGATGATTCTGGACATTGGACCTGCGGCAGTCGAAGCGCTTGGCGATGTTCTGAAGAACTGTCGTACATTGGTTTGGAACGGCCCGCTGGGCGCCTTCGAAACCCCGCCGTTCGATACCGCCACCGTTGCGCTCGCATGTACTGCGGCGGCCCTTACACGGGACGGATCACTGGTTTCGGTTGCAGGTGGGGGCGATACCGTCGCCGCGCTCAATCAGGCGGGGTGTGCAGACGAGTTTACTTTCGTGTCGAGCGCGGGCGGTGCCTTCCTCGAATGGATGGAAGGGCGCGAGCTTCCCGGAGTGGCGGCATTGACCTGAACCTAGCCCCAAGTTGCGGCGCAGCAATGGATTCGCTATTCGCGCCGAGATCCAATTCATATTCCGAGGAACGACGATGACGCCAACTGTCAAAGCCATTTTGGCGAACTACGAATCCGACAACCCGGGTACGAAGGGCAATCTTGCGCGCATCCTGATGCAGGGAAAGCTCGGCGGCACAGGCAAATTGGTCATCCTGCCCGTCGATCAGGGCTTCGAACACGGCCCTGCCCGCAGCTTTGCGATCAATCCTCCCGCCTATGACCCCCATTATCATTATCAGATTGCGATTGACGCAGGGCTGTCCGCCTATGCCGCTCCGCTGGGAATGCTTGAAGCGGGTGCCGACACTTTTGCCGGCCAGATCCCCACGATCCTGAAGGTCAATTCATCGAACAGCTGGGCCTCAGCAATCGATCAGGCAGTCACCAGCACGGTCGACGATGCGTTGCGCCTCGGCTGCGCTGCAATCGGCTTCACGATCTATCCGGGTTCGGATGACGTGTTCGAGATGATGGAAGAAATCCGCGAAATGTCGGCGCAGGCAAAGGCCGTTGGCATCGCGACGGTAATCTGGTCCTATCCACGCGGCGGCAAGCTGAGCAAGGCGGGCGAACTCGCTCTCGATGTCGGTGCCTATGCCGCGCACATGGCAGCATTGCTCGGCGCGCACATCATCAAGGTTAAGCTCCCCACTGACCATATCGAACAGGAAGAGGCGAAGGCCGCCTATAAAGACGGCGACTGGTCGACTCAGGCCAAGCGTGTTGCCCATGTCGTGCAGTCCAGCTTTGCCGGTCGCCGGATCCTGGTGTTCTCTGGCGGTGCTGCCAAGGGAGCAGACGCTATTTACCAGGACGCGCGCGACATCCGCGACGGCGGCGGCAATGGCTCGATTATCGGTCGCAACACTTTCCAGCGGCCCCGTGCCGATGCGCTTGCAATGCTTGATAAGCTTGTTCGTATCTACAAGGGCGAAGAGTGATCGAAGAAAGCGGCAACGAAGACGACCTGCCGCCGCTCGGAGCCGATTTCGGTGAGCGTTTTGCGCGTGAGCGACGTCCGGCCTGCCAGCTTTATCTGATATCGCCACCGACGATCGATGCCGCTTTTACCGAGCAACTTATCCGTGCGCTTGGTGAAGGCGGGGTCGCGGCGTTCCAGCTCCGTCTGAAGGGTATCGACGACCACGCGATCGCTGCGCTGGCGCCACCGCTCCAGCGTGCCTGCGCCGACGCCGAAGTGGCTTTCATCATCAACGACAGCATCGGCCTTGCAAAGCGGCTTGGTGCGGATGGGGTTCATCTGGGGCAGGACGACGGCGACCCCCGCGAAGCTCGCGAGATACTCGGCAAGGAAGCGCAGATCGGCGTGACATGCCATGACAGCCGCCACCTCGCGATGGAAGCGGGAGAGGCGGGGGCGGATTATGTCGCTTTCGGCGCATTCTATCCAACGACGACCAAGGAAACTCAGCATCGTCCCGACCACGCGATCCTGACATGGTGGCAGACTTTGTTCGGTGCGCCCTGCGTGGCAATTGGTGGAATTACCCCGGACAACGCCCGCCCGTTGGTAGAGGCGGGTGCCGACTTCCTTGCGGTCAGTAGTGCGATCTGGTCAGGCGACCCTGCTGAGCGAGTCCGCGCATTTGCTGCTGTCATGCGGGGCTGATTCACCACAGCCCTCGCTGGCATAACGATAGCTGGCGACAAAGCGCTGCGCAAAGGCATGGGGATCGGGCATCGCACCGTGCTTACGGGCAAGTGCGCATGTTTCGCCGAAGCGACCAGCGGCCAATGCCTCGTGAGGATCGTTCCTGGCGGGCGAAATATCCATAATCGACAAAATATCCCTTCGCTGGGGCGTGTCTTGGACAAAACCGACGCGTCGTTTCCTTCTGTCGCGAAACGAAATCCGAAATCGATCGTTTGCAGTCTTGTACTTCGGTTCAGGGGATTTCGTGAAAAAGATCGTCATTGCGCTTGGCGCACTTCTTCTTGCCACTGTCAGTCGCGCGGCACCGCCTGTGGTCCAGCAGCCGGCGCTTGATCGGTCCGTACTTCATGTGCAGGTGATCCTCGACAAGCTTGGCTTCGCGCCGGGAGTTTTGGATGGAAAGGGCGGTCAGTCGCTCGTCGCGGCACTGAAAGGATTTCAGACTGCTAACAACCTGAAAATCACGGGCAAGGTTGACGCCGCCACTCTGAAAGCTCTGTACCCGTATCGAAACTGGCGGCCAACCGTCACGTTGCCCCTCAACGCCGATGTGCTTGCGGGACCATTTGCAAATCCGCTGCCCAAGGATCCGCTTGAACAGGCAAAGCTTCCTGCGCTGGGCTATCGCAACGCGATCGAAGCGCTGGCTGAACGCTTTCACACCACCCCCGCCACGCTGGTCGCGCTCAATGCGCCCGACACACAGCTAAGCGTTGGTACCCGGATGGTGTTCCCCAACGCGCTGCCGACGTCGCGCGCTTATGATGTGAAAGATGCGACTTGGCTCGCAACGCTCAAATCTCTGAACGTTGGTGCGATTCAGCCCAGGGCAAAGCGGATTGTGGTCGATAAATCCGAAAGCGTGTTGAAGGTTTACGACGATAACAACAGGCTCGTTGCTCAATTCCCCGCTACGATGGGATCGACCCATGATCCGCTGCCGATCGGCAAGTGGACGATCAAGGGAATCTCCTACAATCCCAAATTCCATTATAATTCGTCGCTGTTCTGGGACGCCGATAACAAAGACGAAAAGGCGACTTTGCCTCCCGGTCCCAACGGTCCTGTAGGTGTCGTCTGGATCGACCTGTCAAAGCCGCATTACGGTATCCACGGTACGCCGTCACCGGAAACGATAGGTCGTGCAGAAAGCCATGGTTGCATTCGGCTGACCAACTGGGATGCGGCCCGCCTTGCCCTAATGGTGAAATCGGGCGTGCCGGCGGTCTTCCAACCATGATCGAGGTCTCACTGTGAACCGTATCGGGTGGCTGTTTCTGACAGTCATTGCGGTCGTCATCGGCGGCTTCCTGTTTCTGGTGCATCCCGTTAAATGGACCACGCCGAACAGCGGAGCGGCAGACGCCTCTGTCGAAAATGGTGGCGCGCGGTCGTTGGTGATCCCCGTGGTCGGGGTTGCTCGCAGCGCCCTGACCGAAACCTATGCCGATCCCCGCGCAGGCGGAACGCGCGATCATCGGGCGATCGACATTACGGCTCCAAAGGGCACGCCGGTACTGGCCGCTAGCGCGGGCCGAGTGGAAAAACTGTTTGACAGCAAAGACGGCGGCCACACGATTTATGTGCGCACGCTAGACGGCAAACAGTCACATTATTACGCCCATCTCGATCGCTATGTTGATGGGCTGCGCGAGGGACAGGTGGTTGCTCAGGGTGAAATGATCGCTTTCGTTGGGAGTACCGGCGATGCCGATCGGGGTGCGCCACATCTGCATTTCGCCATTCATAATATGACGCCGACGGACAAATGGTACGAGGGCACGTCGGTCGATCCATATCCATACCTTGCCGGAAAAGCGCCGACCCGCTAGAGGCGCGCGCTCGCTCTTTGAAGTTCCAACGCTCCCGCATCCCGGGCCATAGGTGTAATCCATGAAGATCAACGCGGTCGAAATCCGTCCCGGCAATATCCTCGAATATGAAAATGGTCTGTGGCGCGCGGTGAAAATCCAGCACACGCAGCCGGGTAAGGGCGGCGCGTATATGCAGGTCGAACTGAAAAACCTGATCGACGGGCGCAAGAACAACATCCGCTTTCGCAGCGCAGAGACGGTTGAGAAAGTTCGCCTCGACACCAAAGATTTCCAGTTCCTGTTCGCCGATGGCGACGCACTGACGTTCATGGACAAGGAGAACTATGATCAGGTCACGCTTGATCGCGGTATCCTTGGCGATGCGGCGGCGTTCCTTCAGGACGGTATGGATGTTGTCATGGAAACCTATGACGACAAACCGATTTCGGTTCAGTTGCCGGACACGATCGAGGCGCTGATCGTCGAAGCCGATGCGGTTGTTAAGGGGCAGACGGCGTCGTCATCGTACAAGCCCGCGGTGCTTGAGAATGGCATCCGCGTCATGGTCCCGCCACACATTGGTGCGGGCACGCGGATCGTGGTTGATGTTTATGAGCAGACCTATGTGAAGCGGGCAGAAGGCTGAGTCATGGTATCCCATTCCGGCTTAATGACGATCATGGACCGCGCAGTCCGCAAGGCTGCACCACGTCTCCGTCGCGATTTCAATGAAGTCCAGCAGTTACAGGTCAGCCGTAAGGGGCCAGCCGATTTCGTGTCGATGGCCGACAAGCGGGCCGAAGATGCGATCTACACGGAACTCAACCACGCGCGCCCCGACTGGGCGTTGCTGATGGAAGAAAGCGGTGAAATCCCCGGCGATCCGACCAAGCCGCGCTGGATTGTCGATCCGCTCGATGGCACCAGCAACTTTCTGCATGGTATCCCGCATTTTTCGATCTCGATCGCGGTCGAAGAGCCTATGCTGAACGGTAAGCGCGAGATTACGTCCGGGCTGATTTACCAGCCACTGACCGACGAAAGTTTCTGGGCTGAAAAGGGCAGGGGTGCCTGGCTGATGGATCGACGTCTGCGTGTTTCGTCACGTCGCGACCTCGCTGATTCCCTGATCGCAACCGGCATTCCTTTTCTCGGTCACGGTGACGGCGCGCAATGGAGCCGCATTTTCGGCGCCATTGCTCCCGAAGTCGCTGGTATCCGCCGCTTCGGCGCGGCGACGCTCGACCTTGCATGGGTTGCTGCCGGTCGCTTCGACGGGTTTTGGGAAAGCGACCTCCAACCCTGGGATGTCGCCGCCGGAATGTTGCTCGTCCGCGAAGCTGGCGGTTTCGTCACCGATTTCCGTGGTGGCGATCGTTCGATGGAACGCAGCGAGTTCCTTGCTGCCAACGATGTCATGCATTCCAAGCTGCACAAATTGTTGGCGGGGCTCTGCGCTAAGGCGCGAAGCCCCACTTCCCTCTAATCCTCCGCGATGAACTTTTCGAACGAAGCCATCGTCGCGACCCAATATTCCAGATTGTCGACGAACAGCGCGGTGCTCATGCCGCCCTGTTCCAGATCGACGTCCATCTGAATGCGCGCCGATCCGCTGTCCTGCGTGAAGGCCTGTCCCCAACGCTTGCTGGCGTTCCATTCATTGATACGCGACAGAGGCGGCTTGCCGTCGTCATAGCTCGCGCTGAACTGAACCGACTTGCATGCGATATTTTTGGTGCAGCCGTAAAAATAAACTTGAAACGCTTTCCCTGAAGAGCTGCTGCGGATCAGCGGATCGTTGGTGCCATCTTTGCCCAGTTTCGCTTGATATCCCGCACTCTGAAGCGCTTGTACAATGGCGGTTGGATTGGTTGCAGCGACCTGTTCGGCCTGCGCTGCCCCGTAAATGCAGTCATCGTGACCACTGTAGTCATTATTGCACGAATCATTACTCATACTCCCTCAGCTAAGGAGTGGCTGAACTCACGAAACGGATCAATGCCGCGACTGTAGCGGAACCTCGCCTGCTGCGCTTGCGAAGGGGAAAACGCTGGCCTAAAGCCGCCGCTTGAAGGGCGCATCTGCCCACCCACGGAGTCGCGTTTCATGGCATCGCCGATTTTCGGAGCCGCAGCCGGATATTTGCCGATCCTGCTGTTTCTCGGCATCGCGCTTCTATTGTCGAGCGCGTTTGTATTTCTCCCAATGGTCGCGTCGCGCTTCACCGGGTCGCACAAACCGACCCGGAAAAGCTGACTGAGTACGAGTGTGGCTTCCCAGCCTTCGAGGATAGCCGCAGTCAGTTCGACGTGCGTTTCTATCTGGTCGCGATCCTGTTTATCATTTTCGATCTCGAAGCCGCCTTCCTGTTTCCCTGGGCCGTATCGTTGCACGGCATCGGTTGGGAAGGTTGGGCGGCGATGATGGTATTCCTTGCCGAACTAATGCTCGGTTATGCTTATGCGTGGAAGAAAGGCGCACTCGAATGGGAGTAGAACTCACCCCAGCGGTGCCCACCGGGGTGCCGTATGCGAACCAGCCTTCCAAGGGCGCCGACGTTGGGTTTTTCAATGACCTGAACGGCGAGCTGACCGACAAGGGCTTCCTCGTCACTTCGACCGAGGATCTGTTTCACTGGGCACGTACCGGATCGCTCTGGTGGATGACGTTCGGCCTCGCGTGCTGCGCGGTTGAAATGATCCATGTGAATATGCCGCGCTACGACCTCGAACGCTTTGGCGCGGCACCCCGCGCATCACCGCGTCAGTCGGACGTGATGATCGTCGCGGGCACGCTCTGCAACAAAATGGCTCCCGCTTTGCGTAAGGTTTACGACCAGATGTCGGAACCGAAATACGTCATCTCGATGGGCAGTTGTGCCAATGGCGGCGGCTATTACCACTATAGCTATAGCGTCGTTCGCGGCTGCGACCGGATCGTGCCCGTGGATATTTATGTCCCCGGTTGTCCGCCCACGGCTGAGGCATTGCTCTATGGCATTATGCAGTTGCAGCGGAAAATCCGGCGTGTCGGGACGATCGAACGGTGATTAGCAGCGCTCCCGCTTATGCCCCCAATGTTGGCGTAATCGACGCCGCACGCGCTGCGCTTGGCGCGTCGATGACTGATGCCGTCGATCTCGTCGGTGAAGTTACGCTGACCGTTGCCCGTGATGAACTCGTGGCCGTAATGACCACCCTGCGCGATGAGCTACATTATCAGCAGCTTATGGAGATCGCAGGCGTAGATTACCCTGAGCGCGAACTGCGCTTCGAGGTTGTCTATCATCTCCTGTCGCTGACGAAAAACCACCGCATCCGCGTCAAAGTCCTTACCGACGACACGCTGGCCGTTCCTTCGGTAACCGGTCTATGGCCGGTCGCTGGCTGGTTGGAGCGCGAAGTTTTCGACATGTACGGCGTGTTGTTCAGCGGCAATTCCGACCTCCGTCGCATCCTCACGGATTACGGTTTCCGCGGCCATCCTCAGCGCAAGGATTTCCCGCTGACTGGCTATGTCGAGCTCCGCTATTCCGAAGAAGCAAAGCGTGTCGTCTATGAGCCTGTGAAGCTGGCGCAGGATTTCCGAACATTCGACTTCCTTTCACCGTGGGAGGGGGCCGAGTACGCGCTGCCGGGCGATGAGAAAGCAGCCGTACCCGAAGCAAAGGGCGCACCCACGCCACTCAAGGCTGACGAGATCAAGAAAGCCGACGCCGTGGTGGCCGCGCCTCCATCGTCGACGCCTAAAACTACCGACACGCCAGCGCAAACCGGGGCAGGGACTTCTGCTGAAAAAGCCGCCAAGCCCCGCGCGACCAAAGGTACAGCCGTGCCACCGCCCGAAACCGCCAAACCAAAGCGTGTTCGCAAGCCAAAGGGTGAGGCGTAATGGCTGACCATATCCAAGCAATGATGCATGAATCCGATGCTGCCGACCCGACTCCGGGCGACGTCGCGATCCAGAATTACACGATCAACTTCGGCCCGCAGCATCCCGCCGCGCACGGCGTTCTCCGCCTTGTCATGGAACTCGACGGCGAGATCGTCGAACGCTGCGATCCGCATATCGGCCTGCTCCATCGCGGCACCGAAAAGCTGATTGAATATAAGACGTATCTGCAGGCGCTGCCGTATTTCGACCGTCTCGATTACTGCTCGCCGCTCTGCATGGAGCATAGCTACGTCCTCGCGATCGAGAAATTGCTCGACCTCGAAGTCCCGGCCCGTGCCCAGTATCTTCGCGTGTTCTTCGCCGAACTGACGCGCATCTCGAACCATATGCTTAATCTCGGCAGTCACGTCATGGACGTCGGCGCGATGACGCCGAACCTGTGGCTGTTCGAAATCCGCGAAGACTGCATGAACTTCTTCGAACGCGCGAGCGGCGCACGGATGCACAGCGCCTATTTCCGGCCCGGTGGCGTCCATCAGGACGTTCCCCTGAAACTGCTGACTGACATTGCCGACTGGCTCGACACCCGCCTGCCGCGTCTGTTCGAAGACGCGATCTCGCTTGTCGCCGACAACCGCATCTTCAAACAGCGCAACGTCGATATCGCCATTGTCAGCAAGGACGACGCGGTGAAATGGGGCTTCTCCGGCCCGATGTTGCGCGGTTCGGGCATCGCATGGGATCTGCGTAAGTCGCAGCCCTATGACGCCTATGCCAAAATGGACTTCGACGTTCCTGTCGGCACGCGCGGCGATTGCTACGACCGCTTCATGGTCCGCGTCGAGGAAGTCCGTCAGTCGGCACGCATCATGAAACAGTGCTTGAACGAGATGCCCGAAGGCCCGATTGCCAGCGAGGACCGCAAGGTCGTGCCGCCAAAGCGCGCCGAAATGAAGCGCTCGATGGAAGCACTGATCCATCATTTCAAACTTTATACTGAAGGGTTCCACGTGCCGGCAGGCGAAGTCTATGTCGCCACTGAAAGCCCCAAGGGCGAATTCGGCGTCTATCTGGTCAGCGACGGCACCAACAAACCCTATCGCTGCAAAATTCGCCCAACCGCTTTTAGCCACCTTCAGGCAATGGATTTCATGCTCAAAGGCCACATGCTCGCCGACGCCACCGCCGTTCTCGGCGCCATGGACATCGTGTTCGGGGAGTGTGACCGATGAGTGACGCAGCCCATATTCCCAACGAAGCCGAAACCCGCGCACGCTGGGGAAATTTCGCGTGGACCGAAGCGAATGTCGCGATCGCCGACGGCATCATCGCGCGCTACCCGCCCGGTCGTCAGCAATCGGCGGTCATGCCGCTGCTCGACCTTGCCCAGCGTCAGGTCGGTGCCGAAACCAGGACACAGGGCTGGCTCCCTGTGCCCGTAATAGAGTTCGTCGCGACACTGCTCGGTATGCCCTATATGCGCGCCTATGAGGTTGTGACCTTCTACACGATGTACAACATCGCGCCGGTTGGACGTTATCATGTGCAGGTTTGCGGCACGACGCCGTGCATGTTGCGCGGTTCGGACGATGTGTTGGCCGCGTGCAAGAACAAAGGCCTGTCGAAGGGCAAGACTACCCCCGACGGCATGTTCACGCTGACTGAAGTCGAATGCCTTGGTGCCTGCGCCAACGCGCCGATGGTTCAGATCAACGACGATAATTACGAAGACCTCGATTACGATAAGACTATCGCTGTGCTCGACGCGCTGCTCCATGATCAGCCGACCAAGCCGGGTCCACAGATCGACCGCAAGACGAGCTGCCCCGAAGGTGGCCCGACGACATTGAAGGAGATGGCCGGTGCTTGACGACAAGGACCGCATCTTCACCAACCTGTACGGCTTCCAGCCCTGGAACCTCCCCTCCGCGCAAAAACGCGGCGATTGGGACGGGACCAAGGGAATTATGGCGCGCGGGCAGGACCAGATCATCGAGGACGTGAAGGCATCTGGCCTGCGCGGTCGCGGCGGTGCGGGTTTCCCGACCGGCATGAAATGGTCGTTCATGCCCAAGGAGCCGAAGGACGGTCGCCCGAACTTCCTCGTCATCAACGCCGATGAATCCGAGCCCGGCAGCTGCAAGGATCGCGAGATCATCCGCCATGATCCGCACAAGTTGATCGAAGGCGCGCTGATCGCCGGTTTCGCGATGCGCGCGCGCGCCGCGTACATCTACATTCGCGGCGAATATATCCGCGAAGCCGAAGTGTTGTTTGCCGCTGTCGCCGAAGCTTATGATCAGGGTTTCATCGGCAAGAACGCCTGCGGTTCGGGCTATGATTTTGACGTGTTTGTCCATCGTGGCGCGGGCGCGTACATCTGCGGCGAAGAAACCGCGATGCTCGAAAGCCTCGAAGGCAAAAAGGGCCAGCCCCGCCTGAAACCGCCATTCCCGGCGGGTGCAGGACTGTACGGCTGCCCGACGACGGTCAACAACGTCGAAAGCATCGCGGTCGTGCCAACGATCCTGCGGCGCGGCGCGGCATGGTTTGCGGGTATCGGCAACCCGAAGAACGAAGGCACAAAGCTTTTCCAGATTTCGGGCCATGTGAACAAACCCTGCGTCGTCGAAGACGCTATGGGCATCCCGTTCCGCGAACTCATCGAAAAACATTGCGGTGGTGTTCGCGGTGGCTGGGACAATCTGCTCGCGGTCATCCCCGGCGGATCGTCGGTGCCGCTGGTTCCGGCATCGCAAATCATTGATGCGCCAATGGATTTTGACGGTCTGAAAGCTGTCGGTTCCGGGCTCGGCACCGCAGCGGTGATCGTGATGGACAAGTCCACAGACATCGTTCGCGCCATCTCTCGTCTATCCTACTTCTACAAACACGAAAGCTGCGGCCAGTGCACGCCTTGCCGCGAAGGCACAGGCTGGATGTGGCGCGTCATGGAACGCCTGCGGACAGGTGATGCCGACATCAGCGAAATCGATCTGCTTCAGGAAGTCACCAAGCAAGTCGAAGGCCACACGATCTGCGCGCTCGGCGATGCTGCTGCGTGGCCGATTCAGGGGCTGATCAAGCATTTTCGCCCTGAGATCGAACGTCGCATCATTGAGCGTGGCGGTCCGGCTTTGCTGGAGGCGGCGGAGTGATGGCTTTGTTTCTGAATTCAGTGGGTAACTCGTAATGCCTAAACTCACAGTCGACGGCGTCGAAGTCGAAGTCCCCGCTGGCGCAACCGTGCTTCAGGCTTGTGAAGCCGCGGGCAAGGAAATTCCGCGCTTTTGCTATCATGAGCGGCTGTCCATCGCGGGCAACTGCCGGATGTGTCTTGTCGAAGTGAAGCCCGGACCGCCGAAGCCACAGGCATCGTGCGCCCTCCCGGCTGCCGATGGTCAGGACATCCGCACGGATTCGCCGATGGTTAAAAAGGCGCGCGAAGGGGTGATGGAGTTCCTCCTCATCAACCACCCGCTGGATTGCCCAATTTGCGATCAAGGCGGCGAATGCGACCTGCAAGATCAGTCGATTGCTTACGGCAAGGGCAACTCGCGCTATCTGGAAAACAAGCGCGCGGTCACCGAAAAATACATGGGGCCGATCGTCAAGACGGTGATGACGCGCTGCATCCAGTGCACGCGCTGCATCCGTTTTGCCGAAGAAGTTGCTGGCGTCGAGGATATCGGTGCAATCGGTCGTGGCGAATCCATGCAGATCACAACCTATCTGGAACACGCGATCCAGTCCGAACTCTCGGGTAACGTGGTTGATCTTTGTCCGGTTGGCGCGCTGACCAGCAAACCTTATGCGTTCGAAGCGCGTCCTTGGGAGTTGAAAAAGACAACCGCAATCGACGTGATGGACGCGGTTGGCACCAACATTCGGCTCGACTCTCGCGGTCGTCAGGTGCTGCGCTCATTGCCGCGTATCAACGAAGATGTGAACGAAGAGTGGTCCTCCGACAAAACTCGCCATGCGGTCGATGGTTTGGTTCGCAAGCGCCTCGATCGTCCGTTCGTCCGCGCCAACGGCAAGCTGGTTGAAGCGACTTGGGAAGAAGCGTTCGGCGCAATCGCAGCAGTGAACGCTGGTAACAGTGTCGCCGCCGTTGCTGGCGATCTGCTCGATTGCGAGACGATGTACGCGGCCAAGGCGCTCGTTCGGTCGATGGGGTCGTCGTTGCTCGAAGGTCGCCAAACCGGCCTGACCTACGATACGTCCTCGCTCAGCGCGGTTAACTTCAACACGACCATAGCGGGTATTGAGCGCGCCGACGTCATCCTGCTGATCGGCACAAACCTGCGCTGGGAAGCGCCGCTCGTGAACACCCGTATCCGTAAAGCGATCAAGCGTGGCGCCAAGGTTTTTGCCATCGGGCCACAGACCGACCTGACTTACAAGGCGACATGGCTGGGAGCAGATACCGGCATCCTTACTAAACTTCCCGCCGCTCTTGCCGATGCGCTCACGAAAGCTGAGCGCCCGGCAGTCATTGTCGGCGGCGGCGTGTTGAAGATCGACGGTGTTCATGGTGCCGCACTCGCACTCGTCAGCCAGTTTAACTTAGTTCGTGAAGGCTGGAACGGTTTCAACGTCCTGCATTTCTCCGCCGCGCGTATGGGTGGCCTGATGCTCGGCTACGCGCAATCGACCGGCATCGCCGCGCTAACCTCGGCCAAACTCGTCTTCGCGCTCGGCGCAGACGAAGTCGACTGGAGTCAATTCGGGGTGTCGTTCAAAGTTTATATCGGCCATCACGGTGATGCAGGCGCAGCGGCGGCGGACGTTGTCCTTCCCGGCGCCAGCTACGCGGAAAAGCCCGGCACCTACGTAAATCTCGAAGGCCGGGTCCAGCGCGGTGAGCGCGCGGTGTTCCCACCGGGCGACGCGCGTGAAGACTGGGCGATCCTGCGTGCGTTGTCCGATGTTCTCGGTCACAAACTGCCGTTCGACACATACGACGCTCTCCGCTCCGCGATGTTTGCCGAAGTTCCTGCCTTGGCAGTCGAAGGTCTCGCGAACTATGGTTGGTCCGTACCCAAATTGCCCGCCAAGCCAACCGGCACGATCGCGGGCTATCCAATCAAGGATTTCTACCTGACAAACGCGATTTGCCGCGCAAGTCCGACGATGCAGCAATGTTCGGCTGAAATCGTCCATGGTGCCGACATCTTGGAGGCAGCTGAGTGACCGTCTGGCTTCAAAACCAACTCGGCTTCAACTTCGGTTGGCTGGTCGCACACGTCGCGTACATCCTCGTGATTGCGCTGCCGTTGATGCTCGCCGTCGCCATGATCATCTACGCCGATCGCAAGATCTGGGCGGCGATGGCTCTGCGCAAAGGTCCTAACGTCGTCGGGCCGTTTGGCCTGCTGCAATCTTTCGCCGATGGCCTGAAGGTTTTTCTCCAGGAAACGATCATCCCGACCTCGGCCAATCGCGGCCTTTTCCTGCTCGCACCGATCCTGACCTTCACCGTTGCGCTGATCGTCTGGGCGGTAATTCCGTGGCAGGCTGGCGTCGTGCTGGCCGACATCAACGTCGGATTGCTCTACATTCTCGCGGCATCGTCATTGGGCGTTTACGGCGTGATCATTGCAGGCTGGTCGTCCAACTCGAAATATCCGTTCTACTCCGCCCTGCGCGCCGCCGCCCAGATGGTCAGCTACGAAGTCAGCATTGGCTTCGTTCTGATCTCGGTCGTGCTCTGGTCGGGTACATTCAACCTGTCGGGCATCGTCGAGGCGCAGCGCCACCACCTCTGGATCACCAACGGTTTTGGTTTCAATCCACTGTTCCTGCCGATGGCGGTTGTCTTTCTTATCTCGTCATTGGCCGAAACCGCGCGCGCGCCTTTCGATCTGACAGAGGCTGAATCGGAACTCGTCGCCGGTTACCAGACCGAATATTCGTCGATGAGCTTTGCGCTGTTCTGGCTCGGCGAATATGCCAACGTGTTGCTGATGTGTGCGCTCAACGCGATTCTGTTCTGGGGCGGCTATCTGCCTCCGATCGACTGGGCACCGCTCTATTACGTTCCCGGCATCGTCTGGCTGCTGGCGAAAATCCTGCTGTTCTTCTTCATCTTCAGCTGGATCAAAGCCACCGTTCCCCGCTACCGCTATGACCAGCTCATGCGATTGGGCTGGAAAATCTTCTTGCCACTTTCGCTGCTCTGGGTGGTCATCATCTCGGGCTATCTCATGATTTTCAGGTATTCGGCATGATCGCGCACCTCATCAAATCGTTCACGCTTTGGGAGTTCCTGAAGGCGCATTGGCTGACCCTGAAGTATTTCTTCAAGCCTAAGGCGACGATCAACTACCCCTACGAAAAGAACCCGTTGTCGGTGCGTTTCCGGGGTGAACATGCGCTGCGTCGTTATCCGAATGGCGAAGAACGCTGCATTGCGTGCAAGCTGTGTGAGGCAGTTTGCCCCGCGCAGGCCATCACGATTGAGGCCGAACCTCGCGAAGATGGCAGTCGTCGTACCACGCGCTATGACATCGACATGACCAAGTGCATCTTCTGCGGCCTCTGCCAGGAAGCCTGTCCCGTTGATGCCATCGTCGAGGGGCCGAATTTCGAATATTCGACCGAAACGCGCGAGGAACTTATCTACGACAAATCGAAGCTGCTCGATAACGGCGACCGCTGGGAACGCGTCCTCGCCGCGAACCTTGCCGCCGATGCGCCGTATCGATAGGGGCGCGGCAAAGTGATCCAGATACTCTCCTTTTACTTGTTCGCATTTGTCGTCGTGCTTTCGGCGCTGCTGACAATCACCGCGCGCAATCCGGTCCATTCGGTGCTGTGGCTGATTCTCGCGTTCTTCAACGCCGCGGGTTTGATGCTCATTATCGGTGCTGAATTTATCGCGATGTTGCTCGTCATCGTTTACGTAGGCGCGGTTGCGGTGCTGTTCCTTTTCGTTGTCATGATGCTCGACATCGACTTTTCGGAAATGCGGACGGGATTCACGAAATATCTGCCGCTTGGGCTGCTTATTGCCGTTGTGCTGATCGCCGAAATCCTGATCGCGACATTCGCCTGGAAAGCGGGCGGTATCGTCCTCGCCAACCGCGTCTCGCCGATCATTGCAGAGGTACCGAATACCGAAGCGATCGGCTTGCTGATCTACACACGCTATTTGTATATTTTCGAAGGCGCAGGTTTGGTCCTGCTGGTTGCCCTGATCGGTGCCATTGTCCTTACGCATCGTGCGCGTGGGGGCACCAAGCCGCAGAATATTTCGTCGCAGGTCCGTCGTCGTCCTCAGGATGCAGTTCGGATCGTCAAGGGGCAGGGCGTCGGCTCAGGGGTGGAATTGTGATTGGATTGCATCATTACGTCGCGGTCAGCGCGATCTTGTTCGTGCTGGGGGTGCTCGGCATCTTTATCAATCGCAAGAACCTTATCATCATCCTGATGTCGATCGAACTCATCCTGCTCGCGGTGAATATCAATTTCGTCGCCTTCAGCGCATTTTTGAATGACCTTGTTGGTCAGGTTTTCGCGATGTTCGTGCTGACTGTTGCTGCGGGGGAGGCGGCCATCGGCCTTGCCATCCTCGTCATATATTTCCGCAGCCGTGCGACAATCGCGGTCGATGACGTCAATCGGATGCACGGCTGATGCTTATAAAACTGATGGTATTCCTGCCGCTGCTGACGGCGCTCGTCGGCGGTCTGGGACGCAATTATCTCGGACTGTTCGGGACCAAGATCGTCACCACGGCGGGCTTGTTCATTTCCTGCATCATCGCGTGGATTACGTTTGCAACCTATTTGAACGGCACTGGCGTCGCTCAGGTCATTCCAGTCCTTGATTGGATCCGCTCGGGTAATCTCAGCGTCGATTGGAGCCTTCGTGTCGATACGCTGACTGCGGTGATGCTCGTCGTCATCACCACTGTCTCTGCGCTCGTCCACCTTTATAGCTGGGGCTACATGTCTGAGGACGACAGCCAGCCGCGCTTCTTTGCGTATCTCTCATTGTTCACCTTTGCGATGCTCATGCTCGTGACCGCCGACAATCTCGTCCAGATGTTCTTCGGTTGGGAAGGCGTCGGCTTGGCATCGTATCTGCTTATCGGTTTCTGGTATCAAAAGCCGACCGCCAACGCGGCTGCGATAAAGGCATTCGTTGTCAATCGCGTTGGTGACTTCGGGTTCTCGCTCGGTATTTTTGGCACGTTCCTGGTGTTCGGCACGGTTTCGATTCCAGCGATCCTCGCCGCTGCCCCCGGCATGGCCGGAACCACCATCGGCTTCCTCGGTGGCAGCGTCGATACGATGACATTGCTCTGCCTGCTGCTGTTCGTCGGCGCGATGGGTAAATCGGCACAGCTCGGACTGCACACATGGCTTCCTGACGCAATGGAGGGCCCGACGCCCGTTTCCGCGCTCATCCATGCTGCGACGATGGTCACGGCAGGCGTCTTTATGGTGTGCCGCCTGTCGCCGATGTTCGTGGTTAGCCCGACTGCAATGACCGTCGTCACCCTGGTTGGTGCCGCGACTGCGTTTTTTGCCGCGACTGTCGGCACGACCCAGACCGACATCAAGCGCGTCATTGCCTATTCGACCTGTTCGCAGCTCGGCTATATGTTTTTTGCAGCGGGCGTGGGCGCGTTCAATGCCGCCATGTTCCACCTGTTCACCCACGCTTTCTTCAAGGCGCTGTTGTTCCTTGGCGCAGGGTCAGTCATCCACGCGATGCACCATGAACAGGACATGCGCTTCTACGGTGGCTTGCGGAAGAAGATCCCGTACACTTTCTATGCGATGTTGGCCGGAACTCTTGCGATCACGGGCCTCGGTTTCGAGGAAGTGTTCGGGTTCGCCGGTTTCTATTCAAAGGACGCCATCATTGAAGCCGCCTACGCCCATGGTGGCGAAGCGGGCGGCATCGCTTTCGCAGTCGGTGTATTTGCCGCATTGCTCACCAGCTTCTATTCATGGCGCCTGATGTTCCTGACCTTCTGGGGCAAACCCCGCTGGGCAGGCAGCGAGCATATTCAGCACGCGGTTCATGACACACGCGGTCATGACGACCACGCCGCAGAAGGGGCAGGCTCCGGCCCGCACCACGTCAAGACCGTCGAAGGCACCGCAGGCTATCACCCGCACGAAAGCCCGCTGACCATGATGATTCCCTTGGTCGTGTTGAGCCTCGGAGCGATCTTTGCCGGGTATCTGTTCCACCACCAGTTTCTTGGTGCTGAACGTGGCGCAGAGTTCTGGAATGGGAGCCTCTCATTCAATGCTCACCTGATGGAAGCGATGGAGGGCGTGCCGTTGTGGGTGAAGCTATCGGCTACGATCGCCATGTTTGCAGGGTTTGGAATTGCTTGGTGGGCCTATATTGCCGACACCAGCATCCCGAAGAAGTTCACCGACACGTTCCAGGGCCTCTATAAATTCCTGCTCAACAAATGGTATTTCGACGAGCTGTATCACCTGCTGTTCGTTGTTCCCGCCTTTGCCCTTGGCCGGTTCTTCTGGCACCGCGGTGACGAGAAAACGATCGACCGCTTCGGCCCGAACGGCGCTGCGGCGGTGGTGGTCGGTGGCGGCAAACTCGCTGCGAAACTTCAGTCTGGCTATCTCTACACCTATGCACTGGTCATGCTGCTGGGCCTTGCCGCAGCCGCGACCTGGGCGATGACACGATGAACGGGTTCCCTATCCTCACGATCATGATCGCACTCCCACTCCTTGCAGCGGTGGCGTGCCTTTATACCAATGCGAACACCGCGCGCTGGATTGCCCTCATCGCAACGCTGGCCGATCTTGGCCTCGGCATTGGCCTATGGGCGGATTACGATCTGGCGGGTGCCCAGTGGCAGTTTGTTGAGAACATTCCGCTGTTTGGGCGCTTTTCATGGGCGCTCGGTATCGACGGCATCGCGCTGATGCTCATCATGCTCAGCGTCTTCCTGATGCCGGTCTGCATCGCCGCATCATGGGAAGCGATCACCGATCGCGTGCCGGAATATATGGCGGCATTCCTGCTGATGGAGGCGCTGATGATCGGCGTTTTCGTGAGCCAGGATTTGTTCTTGTTTTACATTTTCTTCGAAGCTGGCCTTATTCCGATGTATCTCATCATCGGTATATGGGGCGGCGCAAACCGCATTTACGCCAGCTATAAATTTTTCCTCTACACGTTGCTCGGATCGGTTCTGATGCTGATAGCGATGTTGTGGATGGCGCGCGAAGCCGGCACCACCAGCATTCCCGTGCTGATGGAGTTCAACTTCTCTCCGCAAGCGCAAGTATGGCTGTGGATCGCCTTTTTCGCATCGTTCGCCGTCAAAATGCCGATGTGGCCGGTCCACACATGGTTGCCCGACGCACACGTACAGGCACCGACAGCCGGTTCGGTCATCCTCGCGGGCGTGCTGCTCAAAATGGGTGGCTATGGTTTCATCCGTTTCCTGCTGCCGATGTTTCCAGAAGCGTCGGCTTACTGGTTCTGGCTCGTCATGGGCCTATCGATGATCGCCATTGTCTATGCCTCGCTTGTCGCGCTGGTTCAGACCGACATGAAGAAGCTGATTGCTTATTCGTCCGTCGCCCACATGGCGTTCGTGACCATTGGCCTGCTCGCCTTCAACCGTCAGGGTATCGAAGGCGCGATGATGATGATGCTGAGTCACGGTCTGATTTCCGCAGCCTTGTTCCTGTGCGTTGGCGTGATTTACGACCGTCTCCACACGCGCGAGATCGCACGTTACGGCGGGCTGGCGAACAATATGCCGGGCTATGCGCTTTTCTTCATGCTGTTCACTATGGGGTCGGTCGGCCTTCCCGGCACCAGCGGTTTCGTTGCCGAATTCCTCAGCCTGATCGGTGTTTATCAGATCTCGAGCTGGGTCGCATTCGTCGCGACCACCGGTATCATCCTCGGCGCGGCATATATGCTCTACCTTTATCGTCGGATCATTTATGGCACTGCTGCTGGTCCGGACGCCGCCGCGATGCCCGATCTTTCCAGGCGCGAAGTAGCGATTCTCCTCCCCATTGCCCTCGCGGTTCTGTGGATGGGTATCTATCCTGAAAGCTTTATGGCACCGATGCGCCGCGATGTGGGCACTCTGGTCGCGCGTATCGAACGCGCCAATCCAGGCAGTGACGCCAAACTCGCCGTCTCGACCCATACAAAGGCCGCTGTCGGACATGAAACCGGCGCGGAGCACGCAAAATGAACCAGCTCCTTTTCACGCTTCCCGAACTGATCCTGTCGATCGGAGCGATTGTCCTGATGCTCGTCGCGGCATGGCGTGGCGATGAAGCTACTCCTGCGATCAGTATCGGGGCGGTTGCGTTGCTCGCGGCTGCCGGATTTGCGCTGCTGGGGCCGGCCGGCGATGGTGGGACTGCCTTTAACGGCCTGTATCGCGCCGATGCTTTTGGAGCGTTTGCCAAAATCCTAATCTACGCCACAACCGCAGTCTGCATCATTGTCGCCCCACGCTTTTTCGGGGGCAACGGCGTCGCCCACGAACGCCTGCGTGCGGAATATCCGGTGCTGATCCTCCTGGCGACCGCGGGTGCAGGCATGATGGTGTCGGCAACCGACTTATTGACGCTCTACATCGGCCTCGAATTGCAGAGCCTTGCGTCCTACGTCCTTGCCAGCTTCATGCGCCGCGACACGCGTTCGGCCGAAGCGGGCCTTAAGTATTTCGTCCTTGGCGCACTCGCCAGCGGCATCCTGCTTTACGGCATCTCGCTCGTTTACGGTTTCACCGGCACCACCGGCTATGAGGGCATCGCGCGGGCATTCGGCGCAGGATCGATGACGACGACCGGCCAACTTTTTGGCCTCGTGTTCGTGTTTGCCGGCATCGCCTTCAAAATCGCCGCAGTCCCATTCCATATGTGGACCCCCGACGTTTATGAAGGCGCGCCGACGCCGGTCACGATGCTGTTTGCCACTGCTCAGAAAGTAGCGGCCGTCGCGTTGCTCGTGCGCGTGTCGATGGTGGCAATGGGTTCGGCAACGGGCGACTGGCGCCAGATCGTTATCTTCGCCTCGCTCGCCTCGATCATCCTTGGCGCAGTCGGAGCAATCGGCCAGACCAACATAAAACGCCTGCTCGCCTATTCGTCGATCAACAACGTCGGTTTCGCGTTGGTCGGCCTTGCAGCAGGAACGCGCGAAGGAGCATCGGCTGTTCTGACCTACATGGCGATCTACGTCGTGATGACACTCGGCTCGTTCCTGTGCGTCCTGCAAATGCGCGATACCAACGGAAACCATGTTGAGAGCATCGCCAGCCTGTCGGGTCTGTCGCAACGTCGAAAAGGCTTGGCCGCTGCGCTCGCGATTTTCATGTTCTCACTGGCAGGTATCCCGCCGTTGTTCGGTTTCTGGGCTAAGTTCGTGGTTTTCGACGCCGCGGTTGCAGCGGGCCTAACCCCGCTCGCCGCCGTCGGTATCGCGTCCTCGGTAATCGGCGCATTCTATTATCTCAAAATCATCAAAACGATGTATTTCGATCCTCCTGCGACTGACTTCGCCCCAGCGGCAAGCCGCATTGAAAACGGTTTGATCGCCGTGTTCGCTGCGTTCATCGTCTTGGGCTATCTGGCTATTCCGTGGCTCGGCGCATGGTCCAATGCTGCTGCCGGAGCACTGTTCTGACGATCCACCACGTCGCGGAAACAGGATCGACCAACGCTGATATGCTTCAATTGGCAGCAAGCGGATCGGTGGCTGATGGCGATTGGCTATACGCTGATCGCCAGACTTCCGGACGTGGACGTCTTGGCCGCGACTGGGCATCGCCACCCGGAAATCTCTACGCCAGCGGACTGGTCACTCTCAGGCACAGCGATCCTGAAGCTGCCACGCTGGCGCTGGTCGCTGCCATAGCGGTGTACGACACGCTGAAAATATGGACTGCGACGCAGCCGCTTTTCATCAAATGGCCGAATGACATTCTAGTCGACGGCGCAAAGATATCGGGTATCCTTCTGGAGCGTACCAATGACGCAATTATCGTCGGTACGGGAGTGAACCTTTCGTTCAATCAACCAAATCTTGGCCGAGCTATCACTAGCATGGCTGCTCTTGGGGTATCGCCGCCCGATCCGAAAACCTTTCTCGAAACTCTCACCGAAGTATTCGCCAACTGGCTTTTGCTTTGGAGGGGGGAGGGGCTTGCCGCGATCCGGACCGCATGGGCAGAACGTGCGCACCCCATCGGCACTGCGCTCTCCGCCGCCATTCCGGACGGCGGCCGGGTCGATGGCCTGTTCGACGGCTTGACCCAGGACTGTGCTCTCCGCTTGCGCTTGGCGGATGGCTCCCAGCGTGTCATTCACGCGGGCGATGTTTTCCTGATTTGAAGGCCCCTTATGCTACTCGCCATCGATGCCGGAAATACCAACGTCGTCTTCGCACTTGTCGAAGGCGATGATATCGTCGCGCGCTGGCGGATAGCTACTGATCCGCGTCGGACCGCCGACGAGTATGCGGTATGGCTACACCAGTTGATGCAACTGGGCGGTCAAGACCCGAAATCCGTTACGGCGGTCGTTATCGCGACCGTTGTGCCCCGTGCGCTTCACAATCTGACGGTGCTTGCTGAAAAATATTTCCGGCAAACCCCGCTGATTGCCGGTCGCGCACCTTTGGAATGGGGCATCCATCTCGATGTCGTCGAACCCTCGACGGTGGGTGCCGACCGTGTGGTCAACACGATTGCCGCCCATGCGCTGCACAGTGGCGACCTGATCGTCATCGACTTTGGTACCGCTACCACCTTTGATGTGATCGATTATACCGGAGCGTATAAAGGCGGCATCATTGCGCCGGGCATCAACCTGTCACTCGATGCATTGGTTGCTGCCGCGGCGAAGCTTCCCCGGATCGCCATCGAGACACCGGAAAGCACCTCGGTGATCGGGCGCACGACCGAAGAGCAGATGGTGATCGGTATCTACTGGGGCTATGTTGGCCTGATCGAAGGGCTGGTTACCCGGATCAAGGCTGAAATCGGCCGTCCGGTAAAGGTTATTGCGACCGGCGGCCTTGCCACGCTTTTCGAACGGCACAGTAAAGTCTTTGACATGATCGAACCCGATCTGACGATCCGCGGGCTGACGATAATGTGGCATCGCCTGGCTAAATAGTCCGTCGAAATAAACGACGGCTAATTTCACATTTTCGACGCAATCCCCGGCATCATTCGTGCTAAGGCGCGGCAACTCTCCGGCGTTGGCCGAACCAAGACCTGAAGAAAGAACCCACTAATTTTGACAAAGCCCGGCAAAGAACTGCTTTTCCTCGCGCTCGGCGGGTCGGACGAAATTGGCATGAACGTCAACCTTTACGGTTGCGACGGCAAATGGCTGATGATCGATCTCGGCCTGACATTTGCGGGTGCCGACTATCCCGGCATCGATCTGGTCCTGCCCGACCTTGAATTCATCGAGGCGCGGCGCAAGGATCTGGTCGGCATCGTTCTGACGCACGCGCATGAGGATCACATTGGCGCGATACCCTATCTTGCTGCCGATCTTGGCGTGCCGCTCTATGCCAATCCTTTCACCGCGACGCTCATCAAGGGCAAGTTGGAGGAAGAGGGTATCGCCAAGCAGGTTAAGCTCAACATCATGAAGCCGGGCGATAAGCTCGACCTCGGGCCATTTGGCATCGAACTCGTCCGCCTTGCACATTCGATACCGGACATGGACGCAGTGATCATCGACACCCCATATGGTCGCGTTTTTCATACCGGTGACTGGAAGCTGGATGCCGAGCCCGTTATGGGCAAACCCGCCAACGCCGACGAAATGATGGCGATCGGCGATAGCGGTATCCTCGCGCTGGTCTGCGATTCCACCAACGCTTTCAACGACGAAGCATCGGGCAGCGAGGGTAGTGTTCGCGATGGCTTGATGAAGGCAGTTGCCGCGGCCAAGGGACGCGTCGTTGTGACCAGTTTCGCATCGAACGCGGCGCGCCTCGCGACTTTGGGTCAGGTTGCCAAGGCGAGCGGGCGGACGTTGACAGTCGCGGGCCGTTCGCTCGACAAGATCATCGGTGCAGCGCGCGCCAATGGCTATCTGAAAGACTTTCCGGAAACCGTGGATTTCGAATCGGCGATGAAATTGCCGGGACATAAGTCGCTTATCATTGCGACTGGCGGGCAAGGTGAGTCCCGCGCGGCCTTGGCGCGGATCGCTTTCGACCAGCATCAGATCAAGATGAAGGACGGCGACACCGTCATCTTCTCATCGAAGCAAATTCCCGGAAATGAAGTGCAGATCGGGCGCATTCAGAATGCCCTGGCCCGCAAAGACATCCTGATGGTCACCGAAAAGCAGGCCCATGTGCATGTTTCCGGCCATCCCGGTCGTCCTGAACTGGCGACCATGTATGACTGGATTCGTCCGGAAATGCTGATTCCCGTCCACGGCGAACGTCGCCATATGTCCGAACAGGCGCGTTTCGGGCTTGAGCAGGGCGTGCCGAAATCCATTGTTCAATCGAACGGCGATGTTGTGCGGCTCGCTCCTAATGGTCCGAAAATCATCGGTCATGAGCGTACTGGCCGGCTGTTGCTGGATGGCGATGTGATCCTCGCAGCCGAGGGCATTACGATTAATGAGCGCCGCCGGATTTCGGTCAACGGTGTGGTTTCGGTGGCAGTCGCTATCGGCTCAGATGGTCAACTTCGTGGAACGCCCGAAGTGCGTATTCAGGGATTGCCTGTTGAGGAGGATCGCGAAGCCTTCACGCTGGAAGCATGTGACGATGCCGCCGCTGCTGCACGAAAAGAGCGTGAGCCTGATCGGGTGCGGGAAGCTGTTCGTCTTGCCGTGCGCAAGACCGCAACGCGGTGGACCGGTAAAAAGCCGGTGATCGAGGTTCTGGTGGTTCGGGTTTGACCGGGGAAACAATGACATGAACTGGAAGTCCGCGCTCGCCATCTATGTCCTGTTCTGGGTGATGAGCGCGTTCATCGTCTTGCCGTTCGGAGTAAAAACGCCCGAGGAACTTGGTGTCGAAAAGACACCGGGGCAGGTCGAAAGTGCGCCTGCCAATTTTCGGCCAAAACGGGTGCTGATCAGAATGACGATCCTTGCCACGATCCTGTTTGCGTTATTCTATGGCAACTACATCTATGGCTGGCTGAGCGTTGACCAATTGACGGTGTTCAAGCCTGCTTGATGTTTCCAGAAACTCCGTCACCCTGATCGTTTCAGGGTGACGAACTTCAAGCCCGCAGCCGCTCGATCGCCTGCGCCAGCGCTACATACAGTTTGCCCATATCCGATGACAGTAATGTCACACCCAATGCCGACCCGTCGCGCGTCGCCAGTACATTGCGCAGCATCGCTTCGAAGTCGTGGATGTAGCGGTTCACCTGATCGCGGAACTCGGCCTCGCCGTCATAGTGTCGCAGGATTTCCCGCACTTCGCCTGAATCGAGCAGCCGCACCGCGCGACGGGTAAACACACCTCGGTCGCCGCGCAGATAGGATGCCCAGGCCGCATCGGTGGTTTCGTTCGACAGAATCTTGGTCACGTCAATCGCAGTGGAATTAAGCGATTCAATCAGCAAGGCCACCCGGCGGGCAAAGTTGTCTGAATCATTGTCCTGAACCTCGGCACGCGCTTCGGCGATCCGCGTTTCCACAGCAGCACTGGTATCCGCAATCGTGAGCATCTGGCGCATGAGCCGGTCGCTCGCCTTATGCGCGGTCTCCAGCGCTCGTTCCGCAGTCGCGCCAAGTTCAGCGATGTGCACCTCGACCTGTTCCGAAATTGCCTTGGTCAACGCATCGCGGCTTGCTTCCGACAGTTTCTCTGCGGATTCGGGGATCACGCGACTGATTGCATCACGTGCCCGATCTGCGGCGGCCTGCGCCGTTTCGCGGACCCGGATCAGAGCCTCCACCAACTGGCTACTCGCACCATTGGCAAGCTCACGCGCTGCACCATCGGCCTTTTCGATCTCGCTCAGCAAGGCACGTGCAGTGTCACCGCTCGCCGCCAGACGTCCATCGGTATGCTCTGCAAAATCGTCGAGCAGCACGCGCTGCTTGGCGAGCAGTGCTTCGGCCTCCATCAATCTATCGAGCGCAGATGCAGCGTTACGTTCGAGCGCCTCAACCTCGGGCGAGGTGCGCGTCACGACATCCTTGCTGACCAGCGCGCGCTTGTCCAACCGATCGAACGCAGCGGGCAGGGCCTCGTCGATCTCACGCGTCGTAGCATCCAGCGCCGTCATCAGTTTTTCAGTCCGGCCAATCAGCGCATCGGCGGTACCGGCCCCGCGCTCAAGCGCGCCGGTCAGCGTTCCCGCATGATCGGACAGCGAAGACAGGGTAGCAGCCAGTCGCTCGCTCCGTGCCGTTCCGCGTTCGTCGAGGGCCGCAAATCGGCCATCCAGACTGTCCAGCCCCTCGCGTAGCGACGCCATCAACAGCGCCGTCGCCTCGCTTTGGCCCGCCAGCAGAGCGCCCATCGCTTCCACGCGCTCCCCGGCGTCGTCGATCCGCACAGCAATCGCATGGGCCGAATCCGCGCCGGTTCGGGCAAGTGCTGCCTGTGCCTGATCGACGAGTGCCATCATTGCCGCGCCCTGTGCTTCCATTCCCTGTCGCGCTGCATCGCCCGCACGCGCTGCGTGGTTCAATGCCAGATCGACAGCTTCGGTCATCGTCGTCGCAGCTTCGTTCAGCCGCGTTCCCGCAGTTGCGCTGACGCCTTCGATCCGACCGAGATGAGCCGCCAGCTTCTGCGCCGCGTTTCCGGCAACTTCATCGGCTTCCCGGCCCCTGACCGTCAGCACCGATAGCTGGGCATCCAATTGCCCGACCTGTTCGTGCGCCGAAAGGCCTGCGCGTTCCAGAGCAACGACCATCTCGTGCGTTTCAATCAGAGCCTTCGGCAAATCGCTGAGTAACACCGCCACCTCGGCGCGCGCCGTCGATGCGGACTGTTTCAGCGCTTGCGTATGGCGGACGATCATATCGACATCTCCGCCCATCGCCTGACCAAGCGCACGCACATGATGTGTCGCGTCTTCGCCAAGGGACAAAAGATGTTCGCTCGTTTCGCCAAGGAGGACCCGCTGTCGAGCCAGCTCATCGGACACACGCAACAGGGTCGCGCTCAGACGTTCGTTCTCGATTCGCATTTGGGCAGACACCAGGCCGAACCGGCTGGTTTCCGCCCTGCCGCCGCGCATGATCAGGCTGTAGAGGATGCCGATTACAGCCAATGGCGCACAGCCGACAGCGATAGCGCTGGCGATCTGGTCCGATGTTGGTGGCGTTGCAAGCCAAACGGGCACGCGCGTCGCCAGCAGGAAAACTACCCAACCAACGGCAGCTATCGCGCAAATCGCTGCTGCTATCGTGCGCGGCCAGTCACGAGATCGCTCTTCATCCAGCGGGGCTTCATCAAAGCCCACCTCCATATCGGTTGCGGCAAGGTCGGGCGTACCGTCTTCGGTGCGCGCGTCCGGCGTTCGGTTGGGCCAGAGCCCGACCACTTGCGATCCCCCGTTCATGACGAGTGTTTACCATACTCATTCTGAAACGCGAACGAACAGTGCAACGCCGCGTTAACCGTTCGTCGCATAAGAACTGGTCATGGCATATGACCTCGGAGCACTCGAAGCGGCCCTTGCCGCAGTGGTTGGTGATGAACCTCGTTTGATGGCCGAATTGCGCGGTGTCTTTTTCGAGAGCGCGTCGTCGTATCTTGCCGCCTTGCGTAGCGCCGAGTCGCGGGACGATTGGCGTGCGGCGGCTGAGCGAATGAAAGGTCTGGCGGCAAGTTTCGGTGCGCGAAAGCTCATGGATGCGGCCGCTGGTGCAATGAATGGCTCGCCCAGCGCGGTTAGTCTGCGGCGGATAGAACGAGCAGTATCAGCACTCAGCGACTGACGATGTGCTTTTTCCAGTACGGATGTGGCGTTTAGGGCTGCTCCGCCCTAGATAGCCTTCAATGACTCGATCTTCACGCAATCTCGACTGGGGTTTCCCACGCTGGCGCGGCTATGGCACGTCCAGCGAAGCCACGCAGGTCAAGCTTTGCGACCGGCATAATTGTGAAAACAAGGGCGATCGGCCCGCCCCGAAATCGCCCAACAGCCCCGAACGCTGGTATTTCTGTGAGATGCACGCCGCCGAATATAACCGGGGCTGGAATTATTTCGAAGGGTTGAGCGCCGAAGATGCGGCCGCTCGCGAAGCTGAGGAAACACGCGACGCGACCGCTTTTCAGGCGGCGTCGCATTATGGCTGGGGCGGTCCCGGCGATGGCACCCGGTCGCGCGATGAAATGCGCGCGCTGAGCATCCTCGAACTCGATAACGATGCGACGTTCGAGGATGCGCGCGGCGCATGGCGGCGTCTTGCAAAGGCCAACCATCCCGACATCAAGCAAAACGACCCTGTCGCCGCGGAAAAATTCCGGAGTATTCAGGCTGCTTGGGACGTTCTGCGCACCGCCGAAGATCGCCGCACCGTCGCGTTCTGATGTTGAAGCGCGTTTCCTCGAACTGGGGCAGCGCTGTTCTCGTCTGTGCGAAATGTTCGAAAAAGATCGACGGTGGTTTTGGTGAAAAGGGCAAGACCCGTCTTGTAAAAGCGCTGAAGAAAGAAATCGGCAAGGGGCGGAAAGCGGCGCTTGGCATCGTCGAGGTCAAATGCCTCGGTGTGTGTCCGAAGAATGCAGTGACCGTCATCGATTCGCGTAAACCCGGCGAATGGATGGTCGTTCGCGCAGGAACACCGATCGCTCAGGTAAAAGCCCTGCTCACTGAGTGATTATTCGTCGGTACTTTCGGGTAGTGGGTCTTTCCCCGAAATCCGCCGTGCCATTGATGCCGCAGCGTCGAAACTCGCAATACCGGAAATCTCGATAACACCGCCGGTAATTTCGTCACGTACGACCGGGTTCATCAACACCGTGTTACCGATCGCAATTGCGATGGGCTTGCCGATATTGGCTTTGCTGATCGACGCCAGCCGTTTTGCCGCAGCAGGTGTCATCGTGACGAAAATGTTCGGCATACCCGTACCATCCGACGTTGCGCGCGCATCGAGAATATCGGTTTGAGGGAAAGCCGCGCCCCCGATCGTTAGCAGATCGGCAGGCGTCGACGCGATCGCCATAGCGGGATAGGCCAGCAGGGCCGCAAGAGCGAGAGTGCGCATTGCCTCCTTATGCCATCAACCGTTCCGCAGTGGAACGGATCAGTGAGATCATATTCGGAATGCCCTGTGTGCGGTTCGAACTAAGCTGTGCCTTCAGATCGAAGGGTGCAAGTTCGGCCTGAATGTCGGTCGCGGCGATATCGGCAGGTGTTCGATCCTGAACCGTCGTCAGGACCAGCGCGATGATTCCCTTGGTAATCGCGGCGTTCGAATCGGCCAGAAAGTGGAGCCGCCCATCGTCCATCCGGGTCGGGTAAACCCAAACGCTTGCCGAACACCCGCGCACTAATGTCGCGTCGGTCTTCAACGGGTCGGGCATCGGTTCCAGATCGCGGCCCAGATCGATCAGCAGACGATAGCGATCGTCGGGATCGAGGAATTCATATTCGGCGAGAATGTCGGAGAGTGCGGGCAGGGGCATGGCCTGCGCTCTACCGATTCGGCTTCAAATATCTACCCCTGCAGCGATCGCTTCCAGTTTGCGGAGGCGTTCTTTCATATCGGCGATGTCGATACGGGCCACCGTGTTAGGCGTTCCCGGTTCTCGGCCCCTGTCGAGTTCGGCTCGTTTGAAATCGAGCCATCCAGCGAACGCTCTAAGACCAATCAGCGATAATATGGTCGCTCCCACCAGCGCGGTCAGCGCTATTCCGAAATACAGGACAAGCTGGTCCATTATTGTTCTCCTCAGCGCAGCTTGTCGATCTCACGGTCGAGGTCGACGGCGCGGTTGTTGTCGGTGGCAATCCTTTCGAGGACGGCGAGGCGTTCCTTCAACATCCTCACCTCTTCGCGCAGGCGATCTGCATCGGGGTCTCTCATCGAAACATGATTGCCCTGTTTGTCTTCGACTATTCCGTGTCGGGCCAGGTACATCTTCACGAATGCGCCGATGACCACCACGACTACGATCATTTCCCAGAGGTTCATTTTATATCTCCCTGAAGCGTTTTTTTAGTTGAGCGGCTTGTCGCGTAGCGCTTCGATTTCATCGGAAAGATCGATACCCTTGTCGGTGATGATCCGTTCCAGAACGCGCATCCGCGCCTCCAGCCGTTCGGTATGCGCCGCATATTGTGCGGTCTTTTCGGCGGTTAGATGGGTCTGGTTGTCGAGCTGGCGCTCTTTCACCTTTATCCACATCTTGAAGGGAGCAATCCCGATCGCGGCGAGGGGGATTAGCACCCAGATCCAGCTTGCTGGGTCGTTCATTTCAAGTCCCCTTCGTTCAGCGCAGGTTGTCGATCTCGTTGGCGAGGCTCGAGTTGCGGCTGGTGTAATGTGTTTCGACATCGGCAAGACGACGGTCGATGTCCCGGAACTTGGCACGAACGTCCCGGGTCGAACGGGTCGGCGACTGGCGCACGCCCTGCCAGAATTTGGCGTCCTCGGCGCTTTCGTACAGTCCGAACGGCTTTGGATTGGCAACCCAGGCCGTTACGAGATAGGCGATCAGCGTCCACGGAAAACCGCCCATGATGGTGAGCAGGACGGCACCGACGCGGACCCATGTCCGTTCGAGGCCCGTGTAGTCGGCGATCCCCGAGCAAACGCCCAGCCATTTGGCATTCTGTTTGTCGAGGTAGAACGAAGTACGACGTGCAGTCATGGCAGGTCTCCTAAATATATCCGGCCTCAGCCGTTCATTTTCCAATTGGGGTTCTCGGCGGTCAGGATCCGTTCGATCGTGATTACCCGCTCCTCCAATCGACGTGCGGTGTCGTGCATATCGTCGAGCAGATTTTCATCATCGACGGTCAGCGTCTTCGCCTGCTTCCACTTGGTGATGTAGTGAAACACCAGCCACGGAAGCCCGATGAAGAGCATCCCGACGACCATTACGGGAACAAGTACGTCTTCCATATCAGGCTTCCTTTACAGCGGATTTGGCCTTCATCGCGGCAAGCGCGGCGTCGACTTTTTCCGATGATTTCAGTTCAGCAATTTCTTCCTCCAGCGACTTTGGCTCACCGGCGAGGCTGGCTGCCTCTGCACGGCCTTCAGCCAGATCGGCGCGGCGCTCCAGCAATTCAAAGCGCGAGAATGCATCCTGAGCGCGTTCGCCGGCATAGGCTTCACGAACCCGTAGCTTGTTGTTCGCCGTTTCCATGCGGTTCGCAATCGCGTTCTGCCGTGTCCGCGCCTCGCGCAGCTTCGTCTGAAGCTTGGCGATGTCCTGTTCCGAAGATTTGAGCGACTCCTCCAGCGTGGCGATTTCGCCAGCCAGTTGTTCGGCCAGGTCAGTTGCCTTCTGGCGCTCGACCAATGCTGCTTTGGCAAGGTCTTCGCGGCCCTTCGACAAAGCGAGTTCGGCCTTTTCCTCCCAATTGGTTTCAAGGGACGAAAGCTTCATGATGTGGCGGCGCATTTCCTTTTGATCTGCGATCAGACGAGCAGCGGAGGCGCGGGTTTCAACCAGCGTCTCCTCCATTTCCAGGATGATCATTCGGATCATCTTGGCCGGATCTTCGGCGCGATCCAGCATGTCGGTCATGTTGGCGGCAAAGATGTCGAGGGTGCGGGAAAAAATACCCATGTCAAAACTCCTGTGTGCTTACTCTATTGTCGTTTGCCGGGGCGGCATGGGCAAGGGGTTAGCCCAGCCGCCCCGACCACGATGGCTCAGCCAACGGGCTGAGCAGTCGTCTTGTTAGCAAGCAGTTGGCGGCGATCGGTGCGATAGGCATCGACCAGTTGCTTGCCGTGTAAAACCTGACGGCTGGTGGCGGGCTGATTAAAGCCCAGGACCATCGCCATCGTGCGGGGCTTGCCCGTCGCTGGATAGCGTACAGCATGAGCGGTGCGGATCGCTTCACGGTCAAAGCTGATATGGCCGCTCGACTGGACGATATTCACATCGCTGACCGAACCATTGCCGTCGATCGAGACTGCAACCGTTGCGACACCCTTGCTGTCGGTATTCACTGGCAGGCGAAGGTTGTTGTCGATGCTGGCTTCGACCGCTTTTTGGAAGCCGGCGGGTGCCGCGGCGTGGGCCGATGGAACCGCGATGGCGAGTGCGGCGACGCTGCAGAATGCTGCTCCGACGATTGAGGTGGCAACGTTGCTGATGATGGCTGTGTTGAACATTGAAAGTCTCCCTGAACCTGGCGTTATCTGGCTCCCGGCGAACCATTCGGCGGGAATGTGAATGACTTTGCAGGGACCGTGCCAGTTTAAAAAACGCCGGATTTCCGTGGTTTTCCGATTTGTGGCGCAGATATAACTTGCTAAATATTAGCAAATTACGCCATTAATTGTTAATGGAAAGAAACGAAGCATTCGTCGGAGAGTCGGGCGCATTTCTCGACAGCATTGAAAGAGCGAGCAGAGCGGCAGCACTCAATCGCCCTGTCCTCATTATCGGTGAACGGGGAACGGGCAAGGAACTCGTCGCAGAACGCCTCCATCGCCTCAGCCCGCGCTGGGCGGGACCACTGGTAACGATGAACTGCGCCGCGCTGACCGAGAGCCTGATCGAAGCTGAACTATTCGGACACGAAGCCGGTGCCTTCACCGGCGCGACGCGGGCGCGAGCCGGGCGTTTCGAGGAAGCGGATGGCGGGACCCTGTTTCTCGACGAACTGGCAACGTTGTCGGCTGCCGCGCAGGAACGCCTGTTGCGCGCCGTTGAATATGGCGAGGTTACTCGCATCGGCGCAAACAACGCGGTGCGCGTCGACGTCCGCATCGTTGCCGCAACCAACGAACATTTGCCTAACTTGGTCGATAAGGGGCGGTTTCGCGCCGATTTGCTCGATCGTCTCGCGTTCGAAGTGCTGACCCTACCGCCGCTTCGTGCGCGTGAGGGCGACGTGCGCGTGCTGACCGATCACTTCGGTCGGCGTATGGCCTCCGAAATTGGCTGGGATAGCTGGCCCGGCTTTTCCAACGATGCGCACCGATTGCTTCAAGGGCATGGCTGGCCCGGAAACGTCCGCGAGCTTCGTAACGTGGTGGAACGTGCGGTCTATCGTTGGGACAGTCCCGACCTCCCAGTCGATCACATCGAGTTCGACCCGTTTGCTTCCCCCTGGCGTCCCGTCGAGGTTGCCGCCGCTACCGGGCCGGTGCCAGTCGCGATTGATGCGCCGCTGCGTATCGTCACCGAAAACATCGGCGATCTGCGCGCCGCCGTCGATGCGCATGAGCGCGCGATCCTCGAAGCCACGTTGGCCCGTTGCCGCTTCAATCAGCGTGACGCGGCGAGGGCTCTTTCTCTCAGTTACGATCAATTACGCCACTGTTTGCGCAAGCACGGTCTGCTCGAGAAAAAAGCTGCGATCTGACGTAGCATTTTACGAGTTTCATGCGTTATCGGCCCGACACCTAACCCCCTTTCTACTTTTCACGGAGATTAGAATGCCTTTCGTATTGCCCGAGCTTCCTTACGACCCCGCGGCTCTCCAACCGCACATGTCGGCGGAAACGCTTGAATATCATCACGGCAAACATCACAAAGCCTATGTCGACAAAGCGAACTCGCTGATCGCTGACAAAGGCAGTGCGCAGCAGTCACTGATTGAAACCATAGCGACGGCGCGGGCCGCTGGTGACAAAGCTTTATTTAATAATGCAGCGCAGATCTGGAACCACAGCTTTTTCTGGCAGTGCCTTGCGCCCGCAGGTCAAAAACCGACCAGCAAGTTGGCCGACCTGATAACGGCGAAGTTCGGATCGACAGAGGCGCTGGTCGAAGCATTGGTGAAGGAAGCGGTCGGCCATTTTGCCAGTGGCTGGGCCTGGTTGGTACTTGATGGCGACACGCTGGCGATCACTTCGCTGCACGATGCGGACACACCCGCCGATAAAGGCCCCAAACCGCTGCTCGTTCTCGATGTGTGGGAACATGCCTATTACATCGACTATCGTAACGCGCGGCCGAAGTACGCCGAGACAGTGCTTGGCAATATCATCAACTGGGACTTCGTTGCCCAGAATCTCGACGGCAACGGTGCATTGCGCGCGGATCAGAAATAATCCCGGTGCCTTCTCCCTTTAACCGGGGAGGGGGCGGCCAATCGAATGTATCAACCCTCGGGGGCTTAGCAGCAACCGCCTCGCCGAAACCGTGCTTTGTCAAAATTGGAATGTTGGCAAGCGCAAAGGCAAACGAAAGTATCGGCAGCGCCCAGACCTTCACAGTCAGCCACATATCGAAATCAAGCGTATGACGTAGGATTTCGTTGAAGCCAGCCATCGCGAAAAAGAATATTGCCCAGTTCCGCGACAGGATCATCCAGCCGCGATCGGTCAGACCGTCATAGCCCGCCTCGAGCACATATTTTAGCAATGGCCGTCCGGTCGCTAGCCCGATCGCCAGCAATCCTCCGAGCAACAGGTAAATGATCGTTGGCTTTAGCTGGATGAATTTCGGATTGTGAAACCAGACGGTCAGACCCCCGAAGCCCAGGATCAGGATCGCCGACAGCCACAGCATTGGCGAAATTCTCCCCAGTTTCCAGCGCGAAATGACTAGCGCAGCGATCATAGCGACCATGAAGATTGCGGTGCCGGTAAAGATGCCTGCGAATTTATAAGCCACGAAAAAGGCGACCAGCGGGCCATAGTCGATGGCAAGCGTCCAGCCCGGGTGCGATTTTGGCGCAGGTGCGGGCACAGTCTGGTCAGGAACGTTCAATTGGTAACTCCTGCAATGGCACGCGCCAGTTCGTTCGCGTCGAACGGGCGAAGATCGTCAATGGTTTCGCCGACCCCGACCGCGTGGATCGGCAGTCCGAATTTTTCAGCCGCCGCAACCAGCACACCGCCGCGCGCGCTGCCGTCCAGCTTAGTCATGACAAGTCCGGTCACCCCTGCAACCTCCTTGAAAATCTCGATCTGCGATAGCGCGTTCTGGCCGGTGGTCGCGTCCAGCACGAGCACGACATCGTGCGGAGCCGCTGGGTTCAGACGGCCCAGAACGCGGCGGACTTTGGCAAGTTCGTCCATCAACTCGCGTTTGTTCTGCAGCCGACCCGCGGTGTCCACGATCAACACATCTATGCCGGTCGCAGTCGCCTGTTTCACGGCGTCGAATACGACGCCTGCTGCATCGCCGCCCTCGGGACCGGTGACGATCGGCACACCCAGTCGCTCAGCCCAGACTTTCAATTGCCCGATCGCGGCGGCGCGGAACGTATCGCCCGCCGCCAGCATCACGCCGTAATCCTGCTCCAGAAACAGATGGGCCAGCTTGGCGATTGTCGTCGTCTTGCCTGATCCGTTGACTCCAATGACAAGTATCACTTGAGGTCGGGGGAATGCGTCGATCCGCAACGGCTTGGCGACAGGGCCAAGCACCTTTGCAATTTCATCCGCCATGACCACACGAACGGCTTTTTCATCGACACCCCGATCGAAGCGGGCGTCCGTCAGACGGTCGCGGATACGCGCAGCCGTGGTGGGGCCGAGGTCGGACGCGATCAGGGCATCCTCCACATCGTCGAGCGTTGCCTTGTCCAGTCGGTCGCTACCGAGCAGGCCGCCGAGGTTGTCGGTCAGTTTGGACGACGTGCGTTTTAGCCCGTTGGCGAGCTTTTGCGTCCAGGAAGTTTCGGTCATTGCGCGCTTTCCAAAAGCCGCTCGCCATCGCTGGTGGCAATACGAAGGGTGATGATGCTACCCGGCGTTGCGGGGTTCAACGCTACATTTGCGAAGTTTTCGGCGTGACCGCTGACGCCGTCGCGTTCGACCAGCACTTTCTGGCTGGAACCGACCAGCGAAGCCAGCCATGCCGCTTTTCGCGCGCCCACTGCAAGCCGCAGCGTGGCTGCCCGCGACCGAGCCAGGGTGGCCGAGATTTGGGGCATCCGCGCGGCTGGCGTCCCGGCGCGCGGGGAGAATGGAAAGATGTGACCAAAAACGATATCGCAGTCATCGACCAGCGCGAGGCTGTTCGCAAACATTGCCTCATCCTCTGTCGGGAAGCCTGCAATAATGTCTGCTCCGATGGCGATTTCCGGTCGGGCGGTCCTGAGATTCTGCACCAGATCGACCGCATGAGTGCGCGAATGCCGGCGTTTCATGCGCTTCAGGATCATATCGTCGCCAGCTTGAAGCGAAAGGTGAACGTGCGGCATCATCCGTGGTTCGGTCGTCAGTAATTCGAACAAGAGCGGATCGACTTCCATAGGGTCGAGTGACGACAACCGTAGGCGAGGAAGTTCGGGCACGTCTTTCAGGATGCGGGCAACGAGCAGGCCCAGTCCGCCTTCGTAACTGGTCAGGTCGACGCCGGTCAGGATCACCTCCTGCTGCCCCCGCGCAACCGCCGCGCCAATGGCTTCGATCACCGCAGACGCCGGAGCCGATGCGCTGTTCCCCCGCCCGAACGGTATAATGCAAAAGGTGCAGCGATGATCGCAGCCGGTCTGAACCTCGACGAACGCTCGTGCATGGTCGCGCCCGCTGACGACGGGGGCGAGCAGAGGGGCGACTGTGAATATGTCACCCACTTCGCCAGCGCCTGAATAAGCGGAGGCCAACCGCTTTTCTCGATTGCCGATCACTGCGGCCACTTCGGGCATCGCGGCAAAGCGGGCGGGGTCAATCTGCGCGGCACACCCGGTGACGACGATCCGCGCACCGGGCCGTGTCCGTGCTGCGCGGCGGACGGCCTGCCGCGCCTTTTGTACTGCCTCGTTCGTCACGGCACAGCTGTTGATGACGGTGATGGCTCCAGCGTCTGCCGCGGCGAGGCGAATAGCCTCTCCCTCTGCGATGTTCAGTCGGCACCCGAAATTGTGAACCTCGACTCCCATCAGTCGAAATTTGCCCAGTGGGTTTCACCAGTGAAAACATGCGTGGCTGGGCCGGTCATCGTGATTTGTTCGCCTCCAGCCCAGGCGATCGTGAGGATGCCGCCGGGGAGTGAGACTTCTACCGGAGAAGTTACTCGTTTGCTGCGGATCGCCGCGACGGCAGTGGCGCAGGCGCCTGTACCGCAAGCAAGCGTCAACCCGGCACCCCTTTCCCAAACGCGTAATTTTATAGCGTTCGGCCCAGTCAAAGTCGCCACGTTGACGTTGATTCGTTCAGGGAAAAGTGGGTCGTTCTCGATCAAAGGCCCAAGCCTGTCGAGCGGAACTGCGTCACAATCGTCCACAAAGAAAATCAGATGCGGATTACCAACGTTGACTGCGGCGGGGTCGGACAGACCTTCCCATCCAACGGGCATTGCTGACGTATCCATTGCATAGGCAAGTGGGATCTCGTCCCAGCCAAAATGTGGCAAGCCCATCTCGACTGTAGCGCCATCCGCGAAGGGCTCGACGGTAATGCGGCCCCCAGCCGTTATGAGTTCGGCTTTCCGGCCGATCAGTAAAGCAACAGCGCGCGACGCATTTCCGCACGCTTCGGCGATGCTGCCGTCGGCATTGAAGATCCGCATGACGGCATCGGCATCGTCGGCGGGTTCCAGTAGGATAAGCTGGTCGCAGCCGATCCCATTGTGCCGGTCCGCGATTGCCCGGGCGCGGGCAGCCGTCATCGAGACGGCCTTTTCTCGCGCATCGATAACCACGAAGTCGTTTCCGAGTCCGTGCATCTTATGAAAATGGTCTGCCATGAGCCGCGCGATTTAGGGACGCGCGGCCCGCAAGTCCACTTAGCCGACGCGACGAATGGGCTGTGTCGCGTTTTGGGCAAAAACTTCGGGCGCGGTTATCGAGGCGCGGGCGCTTGGCAACAGGTTACGTTCGGCCAGAAGCGCACGGGCCTGCGGAATGGGTAGGGGGCGTCCATACAACCAGCCCTGCCCCTTGTGGCAGCCGAGTTGACGCAGGCGTTCCTCGATAGCTGCGTCCTCGATACCCTCTGCGGTAACGGGCAGGCCCAGGCTGTCGCCAAGGCGCGTTATCGCATTGACGATCGCGGCGCTTTCCGGGTTGTCGATGATCGACAGGATGAAACTCTTGTCGATCTTGATGCGATCGAACGGCAACGCCCGAAGGTGGGCGAGCGACGAATATCCGGTGCCGAAATCATCGAGGGCAAGCTTGATGCCCTGATTCTTAAGGCTGCCGACAATCGACTGCGCGAGTGCTAGGTTCTCGAATAGGGAGGTCTCTGTGATTTCAACTTCGAGCCGGTTTGGTGCAAACCCTGTTTCGGTCAGCAGCTTTACCAATTTTTGTGCAAGCCAGGGATCTTTCAACTGGCTTGGCGAGATATTGACGGAGATCGTAATCGACGGATCCCAGTTCCGCGCTTCGATCATTGCCTGTCGCATCACCGACATTGATAGGTCGGCAATCATGCCGGTGTCTTCGGCCACTCCGATGAACTGATCGGGCAGGATTAAACCCTTGGTTGGATGTTCCCAGCGCGCCAGCATTTCGAAACCGTGGAGGCGCCCGGTCGTCAGATCTATCTGCTGTTCGAAATAAGGGACGAATTCACCTTTGGGAATGCCGATGCGCAGGCCTGACTCAACGTCGTTGCGCGCCTGCAGTTCGCGCTCCATCGAGACATCGAACCAGGCATAACGGTTCCGCCCCTGATGCTTGGCCGCGTACATCGCGATGTCGGCGCGCCTTGTGAGCGCATCGATGTTTTCACAGGTGCTGTCCGAGAAGCTGATGCCCAGCGAAACCGAAATATGAACGTGGGCGCCATCGGCATCGAATGGCAGCGACAAGCGGGACACGATGGCCTGGGCGACCCGCTCCACCACTTCGGGGCTGCCGCTATCGAAGGCGAACATGCAGGCAAATTCATCGCCACCCAATCGCGCCGCGACGGCAGAGGGTGGCATTAGTTTGGCAACTTCGGCAGCGACCGACTTTAACAATGCGTCGCCGATGGCATGGCCGTGGACGTCGTTGACGTTCTTGAAGTGGTCGAGGTCGAGCATCAGCATCGCCAGCGACTTTTGACGCTTGATCGTTTTATTAAAGAGTTCGGCCCCTTGTTCGGTGAGGGCGCGGCGATTGTAGAACCCGGTTAGCGGGTCGCGCAGGGCAAGTGTGTTGGCCCGGCCTTCCGCTGTGGCTCGCTCTGAAATCTCGTCAGAGAGGTCGCGATACCGGCGCCATCCGAAAAGGATCAGGGCAATATTCAGGATGAGTGCGATCGAGAGCATACGGTCCACTCCACCGCCGACCCCCGATACTGTGTCGAGCACGCTGGAAACGACCTGGCTGCCGGTGCCGACAAACAGGACGAGGGCAGCGACGACGAGGCCGCCCGTGAGAACATCGTTTCTTGCATTGATCGTGCGCGACTTCGAGCTCGCGCTATTGGCATTAGCCTTGATCACTTGGTTTGGCCCCCAGGTAAATTCCGAGATGTCGGCCTAGCGAATACGGGTGAAGAACATATTAAACTGCGCGTAAGGCGTTGACCGGACGGGTGCTTTCACCTATCGGCACCAACATTGAAACGCGTCCAAGGATGCGCGCCAGCCGACGAGGTTTCGTCCGCTGGCGTTTTTTGCGTTGGAGTTTGAACGACTTATGTTTGATTCACTGAGCGATCGTCTGGGCGGTGTCTTTGCCGCGTTGCGTGGTCGCGGTGCGTTGAACGAAGCCGATGTTCGCGCCGCCATGCGTGAAGTGCGGATCGCGCTGCTCGAAGCAGATGTCGCGTTGCCGGTTGTCCGCTCGTTCGTCGATAGCGTCACTGAAAAGGCGGTGGGCCAGAACGTCCTGCGCTCGATCACGCCGGGTCAGCAGGTCGTAAAGATCGTCAATGATGCGCTGGTCGACATGCTTGGCAGCGATACGGCGGACCTCGAACTGGACGTAACGCCGCCCGCGATCATCATGATGGTCGGTCTTCAGGGGTCGGGAAAAACGACCACAACGGCCAAAATAGCCAAAAGACTGACCGAAAAAGACCGTAAAAAGGTCTTAATGGCGTCGCTGGACGTCAATCGCCCTGCTGCACAGGAGCAATTGGCGGTTCTGGGGTCGCAGATCAATGTTGCGACTTTGCCGGTCGTGGCGGGTCAGCAGCCAGTCGAGATCGCCCGTCGCGCGCTGAATGCCGCCAGATTGCAGGGCTATGATGTCCTGATGCTCGACACCGCAGGCCGCCTGCATGTCGATCAGGCGTTGATGGACGAAATGCGCGCGGTTTCGGATGTGTCGTCGCCAGCAGAGACTTTGCTGGTCGTCGATGCGCTGACCGGACAGGATGCGGTTAACGTCGCGAAAAGCTTTACCGATCAGGTGTCGCTGACCGGCGTTATCCTGACGCGTATGGATGGCGATGCGCGTGGCGGTGCTGCGCTGTCGATGCGTGCTGTCACCGGCAAGCCGATCAAGTTCGTCGGTACGGGCGAAAAACTCGACGGGCTGGAACTGTTCCACCCAAGCCGGGTTGCAGGGCGCATCCTCGGTATGGGCGACGTCGTCTCGCTGGTCGAGCGCGCTGCTGAGAGTATTCAGGTCGAAGATGCCGAGGCGATGGCCGCCAAGATGGCCAAGGGGCAGTTCGATCTGAACGACCTTCGTCAGCAGCTAGCGCAGATGCAGAAAATGGGCGGTCTTGGTGCATTGGCGGGCATGATCCCCGGCATGAAAAAGGCGCAGGCGGCAATGGCGTCCGGTGCGGTCAGCGATAAAATGCTGATCCATATGGACGCGATGATCGGGTCGATGACGGCGAAGGAGCGCGCCAAGCCCGAGCTGCTACAGGCCAAGCGCAAGATTCGGATCGCCAAGGGGTCGGGGACGACGGTGCAGGACGTCAACAAGCTGTTGAAAATGCATCAGGAAATGGCGACCGCCATGAAAAAGCTCAAGAAGATGGGCGGCATGAAGGCGCTCATGGGCATGATGGGCGGCGGTGCTGGCGGTGGCCTTGGCGGGCTTGCCGGAATGTTGGGCGGCGGTGGCGGAATGCCCCCGGTTTTCCCCGCAAATAGTTTTCAGTTTCACGAATTAACGTAATTAAAGAAGGAAAATACAGATGGCAGTTGCAATTCGTTTGTCGCGCGGTGGTTCGAAGAAGCGCCCTTATTATCGCATCATCGTCGCCGATGCCCGTTCGCCACGCGACGGTGCGTTTATCGAGCGTATCGGCAGCTATAACCCGCTGCTCGCCAAGGATGATGCTGCGCGCGTCGTGCTCGACACTGACCGTGCGAAGCATTGGCTGAGCGTTGGTGCGCAGCCAACCGACCGCGTTGCCCGCTTTCTCGATGCTGCTGGCGTTCTTGAGCGCGCTGCTCGCAACAACCCGAACAAGGGTAAGCCCGGCGAAAAGGCCGTCGAGCGCAAGGAAGAGAATGAGAAGCGCATTGCCGATGCCGCAGAAGCTGCTGCAGCCGCCGCTGCTGCGCCTGCTCCCGAGCCAGTCGTTGAAGAAGCTGCTGTAGAAGCGCCAGCCGCCGAAGCACCTGCGGTTGAAGCCGAAGCTGCTCCGGTTGCTGAAGTTGAAGCCGCTCCAGTCGCAGAAGCACCTGCTGCAGAAGCGCCGACCAACGAAGGTGTTTCGGCTGAAGCTCCTGCTGAGGGCGCTGTCGATGCCGCTGCTGAAGCTCCTATCGGCGAGAGCGCAACTGCTCCTGCCGAGGGTGCAGCCGAAGCTGAACCAACGCCAACCCAGGCCTGATCTTGACCGCCCCCCGCTCCGTCACCCTCGCCGCAATCATCGGCGCGCATGGCGTGGGCGGGGAGGTGCGGTTGAAGATATTTGCCGAAGACGAAAACAGCCTGAAGGCGCACGCCAGTTTCAATGGCGGCGCTTTCACGCTGAAATCGATACGACACGGCAGCAACGGCGCGATTGCGCGGTTTACCGAAATCCCCGACCGCACCGCCGCGGAACGTCTGCGCGGGACCGAATTGACGGTGCCACGCGACTCCCTGCCGCCGCTGCCCGAGGGTGAGTATTACCACACCGACCTGATCGGCTTGCCCTGCGTAAGTGGTGCCGGCGAAGACCTTGGCCGTGTTATTGCGATCGAGAATTTCGGCGCGGGGACGTGCTGGAAATCGAGCGGCCCGATGGTAAACGTTTCATGGTGCCGATGAACGCCGAAGCCGTGCCCGAATGGGGCGAGCGGGTGGTAATTGACACGGACTTTGCGGTTTAGTATATACATGATGTATATACGGAAACGGTGATGGGCGAAGAATATCTGGGCAAGACGTTCAAGTCGGGCAATTCGGTCGCGCTGCGCCTGCCCAAAGGGCTTGGCATTCCAGAAGGAACCGAGGTTCGTCTGGTGAAGGAAGCGCCTATGTCGTTCAGGGTTGAACCGGCTGTTGCTCCGAAGCGCAAGATCGACGTCAGCGGGTTTGCGGGGAAGGTTCCCTGGCTGAAACCGCTGCCGCGCGAGTTGCGTGAATTCGAAGAGCGGCCAAGCACAATCGCTGCGCGCGAAGCGGCTGCGCATGAGGCGGCGGCCAAGACGTGATCCGCTACCTGATTGATGCTGACAGTTCGATCTTTGCGATGATTGATGCTGAATCGCCAGTCACGCAGCGGATTGCTCAGTGCGAGGTAGGGGATATTGCGATCTCCACAATCAGCTTTGCGGAGATCGCGCTTGGTTCGCAGATCGGCAAGCCACCGCCATCTGATGTGTTAGAAGCTTTTGTGAGCGTCATCCCGATCTTGGAATTCAACGAAGCCGCAGCACGCGAATATGCGCGGTTGCCGTTTAAGCGCGCCCGGTTCGATTGCCTACTTGCCGCTCATGCGCTGAGTATCGGAGCAGTTGTCGTTACCAACAATGAAGCCGACTTTGCGGATGTTCCGGGGTTGAAGGTAGAGAACTGGACGACGTGACTTTTGCCGCTCAGATTCTAACGCTCTATCCTGAGATGTTTCCGGGTCCGCTTGGCACGTCGCTGGCCGGTCGTGCGCTGGCGGAGGATAAATGGTCCTGTACACCCATCCAGATCCGTGACTTCGCGACCGACAAGCATCGTTCGGTGGACGATACTCCGGCGGGTGGCGGGGCGGGGATGGTCTTGCGGGCGGATGTGCTGGCTGCTGCCGTTGATCATGCCCGTGCGGCCCATCCCGACGCTCCTGTGCTGGCAATGACGCCTCGCGGCGCTCCGCTCACCCAGGCGCGCGTCAGGGTGCTTGCAAGCGGTCCCGGTGTGACGATCCTGTGTGGCCGGTTCGAAGGTTTTGATGAGCGTTTGTTCGAAGCTCGTGACATCGAACAGGTTTCTATCGGCGACTTCATTTTGTCCGGTGGCGAGATCGGCGCGATGGTGCTGCTCGATGCTTGCATCCGGCTGCTTCCCGGCGTAATGGGCGCGGCTTCCAGTGGGGATGATGAGAGCTTCGAAACGGGGCTTTTGGAATACCCGCAATATACCCGCCCTGCGATATGGGAGGAACGGATGATCCCGCAAGTGTTGCGATCGGGGGATCATGCGGCGATTTTGGCGTGGCGAAAGTCGATGTCCGAAACCGATACACGGTCACGGCGGCCGGATCTTTGGGAGCGTCATCTTGACGCTCGGGTCCAGTCGCCCTCTGGCGCGCACGAAAAGAAGAAGGGACCGAGGGCATGAACCTCCTCCAGACGATTGAAGCTGAAAACATTGCCAAGCACGTTGCAAAGCGCGCGATTCCTGAATTCCGTCCCGGTGATACGCTGAAGGTCGGCGTTCGCGTTGTGGAAGGTGAGCGCACCCGCGTTCAGAACTATGAAGGCGTCTGCATCGCCCGTTCCAATCGTGGCATGGGTTCGAGCTTCACGGTTCGCAAGATTTCATTCGGTGAAGGCGTCGAGCGCGTATTCCCACTGTATTCGCCGAACATCGATTCGATCGAAGTTGTCCGCAAGGGTGCCGTTCGTCGTGCGAAGCTTTATTACCTGCGCGGTCGTCGCGGTAAATCGGCACGTATTGCCGAGCGTCGCGATACACGCGGCGACGTCAAAGCCAGCTAAATACCAGTCGTCATGTCAGCGCAGGCTGGCATCTCCATCCGCCGGAGACCCCAGCCTGTGCTGGGGTGACGTGCGCGGTGGAGGTTCCAGTTGCGTTTTCTTGCCACATCCTTGGCGTTAGCGGCTATCGGCACTCCCGCTATGGCTGACAAAACACCACCACAAAAATTGACGCTTGAACGCGTGTTCGCCAGCCCAACGCTGACGGGTGCGGCTCCGCGTGCGCTGAAACTGTCGCCCGACGGGACGCTGCTCACCAGTTTGCGGCCGCGTGCCGACGATCGTGAGCGTTATGATCTGTGGGCGGTCGATACGCGGACGGGTGTGGCCCGGATGCTGGTCGATTCGGCGAAAATCGGAAGCGGCGCGGAACTGTCCGAAGCCGAAAAGATGCAGCGCGAGCGTGCGCGCATCGGTGGCACGCGCGGCATCGTTGCTTATGACTGGGCACCTGATGGCAAGTCGTTGCTGGTGCCGCTTGATGGCGATTTGTTCGTGGCGACGCTGGACGGCAAGGTTCGCCGGCTGACCGCCACCAAGACAGCCGAACTGGACGCGACGACAAGCCCCAAGGGCGGCTTTGTTTCGTTCGTCCGGGATCAGAATTTGTTCGTCACCGATCTCCAAACCAATGCCGAGCGCAAGCTGACCCGCGATGGCGGTGGAACGCTGAGCTGGGGGCTGGCGGAGTTCGTCGCGCAAGAGGAAATGGATCGGACCAAGGGAGCATGGTGGTCGCCCGACGACAAGCGCATTGCCGTTGCTCGCGTCGATGAAAGTGGCGTTGCGATTGTCAGTCGCGCAGCCATCGGCGCCGATGGGACGAAGGTTTACGATCAGCGTTACCCGCGCGCCGGTGCTGCAAACGCGGTCGTCGATTTGTACGTGATGAACGTCGATGGGTCGGGTCAGGTAAAGGTCGACCTTGGCACCAATGCCGATATCTATCTGGCGCGCGTGAACTGGGCAGCAGATGGCAAGACGCTGTTTGTACAGCGTGAGAGCCGCGACCAGAAGGCACTCGACTTGCTGCGGGTCGATCCGGCCACTGGTAAATCAGCCGTGGTTTTCACTGAACATGCCAAGACGTGGCTCAACCTGCATGACAATTTCCGCGGTCTGAAAGATGGCAGTATTTTGTGGTCGTCCGAGCGTGACGGGTTCAGCCATTTGTATCGCTGGCAGGCGGGTCAGTGGACGCAATTGACGCATGGACCGTGGATGGTGCGCGGCGTCGTTGGTGTCGATGAAGCGAAGGGGCTGGTCTATTTTACCGGCAACCGTGAAACGCCGATCGACCAGAACCTGTATTCGGTGGCGCTGGCTGGTGGTGCGGTTACGCTGCTGACTGAGGCAGGCTGGTGGAATACGGCCGTGATGAGCAGGGATGCCAGTCATGTCATCGTGACGCGCTCCAATCCCAGTCAGCCCGAGCAGACCTATCTGGCGGACGCGACTGGTAAGCGACTGTCTTGGGTCGAGGAAAACCGGATCGACGCGACGCATCCGTATGCGCCGTACCTCGCGGCCCATGTCGCAACGACGTTCGGTACGCTGACGGCGGCGGATGGATCGGTGCTGCACTACAAGTTGTTGAAGCCGCAACTGACGAAGGGCCAGCGCGCGCCGGTGTTCGTGCAGGTTTATGGCGGCCCGGGGGCGGGGCGTCAGGTGACCGATGCCTGGGGCGGTGCGCTCCAGCAGTATCTGGTGCAACAGGGCTGGGTCGTGTTCTCGATCGACGGTCGCGGAACGCCGGATCGTGGTGTGGCATTCGAAGGTCAGATCTATCGCGCCATGTCCTCGGTCGAGGTCGATGACCAGATTGCGGGAGTCGACTGGCTTAAGAAGCAGAACTTTGTCGATCCGGCGCGCATTGCGGTTTATGGATGGTCGTATGGCGGTTACATGACCCTGCGCTTGCTGGAGAGGAAGCCGGGCGTGTTCGCGGCGGGTGTATCGGGTGCTCCGGTTACACGGTGGGAGCTTTACGACACCCATTATACCGAGCGTTACATGGGCAATCCCGCGACTGAGGCTGCGGCTTATATGCAGTCGGATGCGCTGGGCCATGCCGACGCGATTGCCGATCCGTTGCTGCTGCTCCACGGCATGGCGGACGACAATGTGGTCTTCGAAAATTCGACTGCGCTGATGGCAAAACTTCAGGCGGCAGCACATCCGTTCGAAACAATGGTCTACCCGGGGCAAACGCACCGGGTTGCCGGACCGGGCATCTCTGCCCATTTATGGAAGACGATACTGGGGTTTCTGGACCGCCAGGTTGTAAATAAGGAACAGAAGTAATGGGTTACCGGATCGTCGTCGCAGGCGCCACGGGCAATGTCGGGCGCGAGATGCTCAACATTCTGGCGGAACGTGAATTCCCTGCCGATGAAATCGCAGTCGTAGCTTCGTCGCGGAGTCAGGGCCTTGAGGTCGATTTCGGCGACACCGGCAAAAAGCTGAAGGTTCAGAACATCGAGAATTTCGATCCGACGGGTTGGGATATGGCGCTGTTCGCAATCGGTTCGGAAGCCACCAAGGTTCACGCCCCACGCTTTGCCGCAGCGGGCTGCACCGTGATCGACAATTCGTCGCTGTACCGCATGGACCCCGACGTGCCGCTGATCGTGCCAGAGGTGAACCCTGAGGCGATTTCGGGCTATACCAAGAAGAACATCATCGCGAACCCGAACTGCTCGACCGCGCAGTTGGTCGTCGCGCTGAAGCCGTTGCATGACTATGCCAAGATCCTGCGCGTCGTCGTCGCGACTTATCAGTCGGTTTCGGGCGCGGGCAAGGAAGGCATGGACGAGCTGTTCGAGCAGTCGCGCAACATCTTCGTTGGTGACAGCGCGGAAGCCAAGAAGTTCACCAAGCAGATCGCCTTCAACGTGATCCCGCACATCGATGACTTTTTGGACGACGGTTCGACCAAGGAAGAATGGAAGATGGTCGTCGAAACCAAGAAGATCCTCGATCCGAAAATCAAGCTGACCGCAACGTGCGTGCGCGTGCCGGTGTTCGTCGGTCATTCGGAAGCCGTGAACATCGAATTCGAGCGCGAAATCTCTGCGAAAAAGGCTCAGTCGATCCTGCGCGAAAGCCCCGGTATTATGCTGGTCGATAAGCGCGAGAATGGTGGCTATGTCACCCCGGTCGAGTGCGTTGGCGATTATGCCACGTTCATCAGCCGCGTGCGCGAAGACCCCACGGTCGATAGCGGCCTGTCGCTATGGTGTGTGTCGGATAACCTCCGCAAGGGGGCTGCGCTGAATGCCGTGCAAATCGCCGAATTGCTCGGTCGCCGGCATCTGAAGAAAGCGGCTTAGGGCAGTCCGGGTGGCCGTTCCCGATCTTCCCGTTCATCGTTTCGCATCGTTCGACGGTGTCGAACTGGCGTGGCGCGAGATGGGGGCGGGGCGGCCGGTCGTTCTTTTGCATGGCCTGTTTTCCAGCGCCTATGTGAACTGGATCAAATTCGGAACGGCCAAGCAGATCGCCGACGCTGGATTTCGGGTGATCATGCCCGATTTGCGAGCACATGGAGACAGCGCCGCTCCCCATGATCCGGCCGCTTATTTCGATGATGTGCTGGTTTGCGATGTGGAAGCCTTAATCGCGCATCTCGGGCTGGACGATTATGATCTTGGCGGATTTTCGCTCGGATCACGGACGACCGTTCGGGCTGTTATCCGAGGGATGACGCCGCGGCGGATCGTTTTGGGAGGTGTGGGGCTGGAAGGTTTGGCCGGATGGCGAAACCGGAAACGGTTTTTCGTCGAAGCCATTGCGATGGCTGAAACCGCAAAGCGCGGCGACCCACACTGGCTGTCGATCCAGTTCATGAAGACGATGAAGATCGATACGGTTGCCGCAGGGCTGTTGCTGGAGACGTTTGCCGACACTGATCCCTCCTTGCTGACGGTGCTGACCATGCCGACGCTGCTCGTCTGCGGCAGCGAGGATGACGATAACGGCTCTGCGGAGTCGCTGGAGGCGGTGCTGCCCAATGCGCGGCTGGCAATTGTACCGGGCACGCATATGTCGTCAGTCACAAGCCCTGAAATGGGCGTAGCGATTGCGAAATTTCTGACGAACTAAAAATTTGTTCTCCACTTTCCTTAGCTTGTCGAAGGGCAGCTTTTCGACAGTCTCAGGAAGTGGATTTAAGAAGTTCCACCCTTGACCCGCCAAAACGACATCGGCACTCTTACGCAATAAAATTGCGTAAGGGGTTCGCCATCATGAAAATACTCGTTTCTGCATTGGCGCTGGCCATTGCTACGCCAGCGCTTGCTCAAGGGGCAGTCGCTCCCGAACCTGCGGCAACAGTTGCCAACGCGGACGCTTTTGTTGCTGCGGCAGAAGCGGAACAAGCCGATTTCAACGTGTTCAACGCGCAAGTTTCGTGGATCAATAACACATATATTACCGATGATACCGATGCCGTCGCCGCCCGAGTCGGCGCGCAGGGTACTGAAATGGGCGTGCGTTTTGCCAAGGAGGCGGCGCGCTTTCAAAAAGTGGCGGGCCTGTCGTTCGATACCAGGCGCAAGTTGGACTTTCTCCGTAATGGCCTGACGATCCCGGCCCCATCCACGCCCGGAGCGGCGAATGAGCTGAACGTCATCACGACGCGGCTGAATTCTGCCTATGGCAAGGGTAAGGGGACGCTGAACGGTCAGCCGATCAACGGGTCGGATATCGAAGCGAAGATGGGCAGCGACCGTAATCCCGCCGAATTGCAGGAAATGTGGACAAGCTGGCACACGCAGGTCGGTGCGCCGATGCGGCCCGATTATGCGCGGATGGTAGAGATCGCCAATAAAGGCGCGGTTGAACTGGGTTACGCCGATGTGGGTGCGATGTGGCGGTCCGGTTACGATATGCCCGCCGACGAATTTGCGGCGCTGACCGATAAATTATGGGCGGAGGTGAAACCGCTTTACGATGAGCTTCATTGTTACACGCGAGCGCAACTGAATGCGAAATATGGCGACGCCGTGCAAAAGACGACCGGCCCGATCCGTGCTGATCTGCTCGGCAATATGTGGGGGCAGGAATGGGGCAATATCTATGACATCGTTGCGCCGAAGGGAGCGGGCGATCTGGGGTATGACACTGGCGAGTTGCTGGTTGCAAAGGGCTATGACGCGCTGAAAATGGTTCATGCCGGTGTGAATTTCTATTCGTCCCTCGGCTTTGCAGAGCCACCCGCAACATTCTGGGAACGATCGCAATTCACAAAGCCACGCGACCGCGAAGTGGTGTGTCATGCGAGCGCGTGGGATATCGATAATCTGAACGACGTTCGCATAAAAATGTGCACCAAGGTCAATGGCGACGACTTTGTGACCATTCATCACGAACTTGGTCATAATTATTACCAGCGCGCGTATAATAAGCAGTCGCCCCTTTATCAAAACGGCGCAAACGATGGCTTCCATGAGGCCATCGGAGACACGACCGCTTTGTCGATCACGCCGCAATATCTGGTGCAGATTGGTTTGCTGGATGCGTCGAAGGTGCCGAGTCCCGACAAGGATATTGGCCTGTTGTTGAAGCAGGCGATGGACAAGGTGGCGTTCCTGCCATTCGGGTTGCTGGTCGATAAATGGCGCTGGGGCGTGTTTTCAGGAAAGATTACGCCTGCAAATTATAACAAGGCCTGGACCGATCTGCGACTGGAATATCAGGGGATTACGCCGCCGGTTGCGCGGACCGAGGCGGACTTCGACCCCGGCGCGAAATACCATATTCCGGGAAACACGCCGTATATGCGTTACTTCCTCGCGCGGCTTTACCAGTTCCAGTTTTACGAGGCTGCGTGCAAGCAGGCCGGGTGGAAGGGGCCGCTCCACCGTTGCTCATTTTATGGGAACAAGGCGGTCGGCGCGAAGCTAAACACGATGCTGGCAATGGGACAGTCCAAGCCATGGCCCGAAGCTTTGCAGGCCTTCACTGGCACCCGCGAGCTGAGCGGAAAGTCGATGATCGCTTATTTCAAGCCGTTGATGACGTGGTTGCAAGTGCAGAATAAGGGACGAAGCTGCGGCTGGTAACGTCGCGCTTCAGGCAGGCGCGTTTCGTTGTGCGACCCCGTAATCATCGCTGACCGGCGACCGTTCTGTCAGTTTGGCGGCATCGACGAATGGCATGATGAGCGTGCCCGTTACCGTGTGCGGATCATAGGGTAGCGGGCCCGCGCCAAAGATCAGTAATTCCCGCTTTTTGGATGGAATTGCCAGCGTTCCAACTATCCAGTCGAACAGCGCAAGCGTGTTTCCGAAGTTGCGATTATAGTGTTTCGGGTCCGACGAATGATGGATTTGATGATGGGCTGGACTGAGGATCACCCGACCAAGCCGTCCCGTGAATGCGATCCACATATGCGAGTGTTGAAGGTGGGTGAGCAGGTAGAGGATCGACAGCAACAGTACGTTCGTACCGACGATTTCGAACTGAGTGGCGGCGATACCGAAAACGTGTCGAACGATTGCCGATGTCGCGCCGAGAAACAGGCCGACGGTATTCAAGTACAACACGGTATCGACCGGATGGACGCGGAAGTTCGTTATCGGTGACAGTGTTTCGGCGGTGTGATGTGTACGGTGGAATTGCCAGAACAATGGCACGTGATGGCTGAGATAGTGATTGCTGAAGTAAGCGAATTCATAGGCCAGATAGATCGCCACGGTCATGAAAATGCTTCCGACGATTGCCGGGGCGGTGATCAGGCGAGCGGTGCCGAAGAGTGAATCGAGTTGCGTGGACAGGAGGTGTTCGACGGTTGCCGCCGAGCAGATAGCCCATCCGACGAGCGCGCTGGTGACGAAGAGGTTGAGCGCCATCATGCCGAAATCGGCGCGGGCTGAGGGTGTAAAGAACCAGCGGCGTGGGATCAGGGCGCGCATCAGGACGCGTAGCGGGACGGGGCGGTGCGCGGGCCGTCTTGCAATGAGGAATGCCGCAGCGATCAGGAGTGCCGACAACAGCGACAACAGCGAAAAATGGGAAGCGGGTGCAAGCAGGGTGCCGAGCGCGCGATGGACAAGGTTGGATGCGAATAGCGTGGCCATGTCGATGATGTCCGCGATATTCACCGGCGAGTTCCCTGCTCGTTGCAGAGTGAACTTAGGCGCGAAGCATAACCAATCTGTTAATCAGGGACGGGGCTGCGCTGTTCTGCGGATTGCAGACCGGCTTTGCACCGCCCATATGGCGAATATGAGCAAGAACTATCCCGTCCTTCCGTTGCGCGACATTGTCGTGTTCCCCCAGATGATCGTCCCCCTGTTCGTGGGCCGTGATAAATCGGTTGCCGCTCTCGAAGCGGCGATGGAGGCCGACAAGGAAATTTTCCTTGTGGCGCAGCTTGACCCTGCGAACGATGATCCGGGCCGTGACGATGTCTATGACCTTGGTGTCGTGGCAACCGTTATGCAGCTGTTGAAGCTGCCCGATGGCACCGTGCGTGTGCTCGTCGAAGGCGGGGCGCGGGCGACGCTCTCTGCGCTTGATGAGAGCGGCGAATTCCTGACGGCGACCGTGGCGTTGGTCGAGGAGCAGGAAACGACCAGTGTCGAGACTGCGGCGCTGATGCGGTCGGTGGTCGATCAGTTCGACAATTACGCCAAATTGAACAAGAAATTGCCCGCCGAAACATCGGTTCAACTTGGCGAGATCGAGGACGCGAGCCGTCTGGCCGATGCTGTCGCCGGGAATATTTCGGTGAAGGTCGCCGACAAGCAAGCGCTATTGGCAGAGGGCGACCCGGCCAAGCGACTCGAGATGGTGTTTGCCTTTATGGAGGGCGAACTGGGTGTGTTGCAGGTCGAGAAAAAGATCCGCACTCGCGTAAAGCGCCAGATGGAGAAAACCCAGCGCGAATATTATCTCAACGAACAGTTGAAGGCGATTCAGCGCGAACTCGGTAACGAGGGCGAAGATGGTGAAGGCGATGAGATCGCCGAATATACCCAGAAAATCGCCACGATGAAGTTGAGCAAGGAAGCGCGGACAAAGGCGACTTCGGAGCTGAAAAAGCTGAAGACGATGCAGCCGATGTCGGCCGAATCGACGGTGGTGCGCAACTATCTTGATGTGTTGCTGGGCCTGCCGTGGGGCAAGAAGTCGAAGCTGAAGCGCGATATCGCTGCGGCTCAGGCTGTGCTGGACGATGACCATTATGCGCTGGAGAAGGTCAAGGATCGGATCGTCGAATATCTGGCGGTTCAGGCGCGTACCAACAAGCTGAAGGGGCCAATCCTGTGCCTCGTCGGTCCTCCGGGCGTGGGTAAGACTTCGCTTGGCCGCTCGATCGCCAAGGCTTGCGGGCGTGAGTTCGTGCGCCAGTCGCTGGGCGGCGTACGTGATGAGGCTGAAATTCGCGGACATCGGCGGACGTACATCGGGTCGCTGCCGGGTAAGATCGTCACCAATCTGAAGAAAGCGGGGACGAGTAATCCACTGTTCCTGCTGGATGAGATTGACAAGCTGGGACAGGATTTCCGTGGCGATCCGGCGTCGGCTTTGCTTGAGGTTCTCGACCCCGAACAGAACGGCAAGTTTCAGGATCACTATCTGGAGGTCGATATTGACCTGTCGGACGTGATGTTCGTGACGACTGCGAATACGCTGAACCTGCCACAGGCGTTGCTCGACCGCATGGAGATCATCCGGCTTGACGGTTATACCGAGGACGAGAAGGTCGAGATCGCCAAGCGGCATCTGATCGAAAAGCAGGTCGAGGCGCATGGCTTGAAGCCGACCGAGTTCGTACTGACAGATGAAGGACTGCGCGCGCTGATCCAGAACTACACGCGCGAAGCCGGGGTGCGGACGCTGGAGCGGGAGATCGCGAAACTGGCTCGGAAGGTTTTGCGTCAAATTCTAGAGAAAAAGGTCACTGCGGTTACGATCACGCCAGAGAATCTGTCCGAATTCGCGGGCGTGCTGAAATATCGGCATGGGCTGGGCGAGGAAGAGAATCAGATCGGTGCCGTTACGGGGCTGGCATGGACCGAAGTGGGCGGTGAATTGCTGACCATTGAGGCCGTCACCGTGCCCGGTAAGGGCAGGTTCGGACGACGGGTAAGCTTGGCGAGGTAATGACCGAATCGATCCAGGCGGCCCTCAGTTACGTAAAGGCGCGCGCTCCTTCATACGGCATCAAACCGAGCCTGTTCGCGCGCAAAGATATCCACATCCATCTGCCCGAAGGTGCTGTGCCAAAGGATGGTCCATCGGCGGGTATTGGCATGGTCACGGCGATGATTTCGACGTTGACGGGCGTTGCGGTTCGTCGCGACGTGGCGATGACCGGCGAGGTTACGTTGCGGGGCAGGGTGCTTCCTATCGGCGGCTTGAAGGAAAAGCTGCTCGCTGCGCTGCGTGGCGGGATAACCACGGTGTTGATCCCGCACGAAAACGAAAAGGATCTGGTCGAGATTCCTCCAAATATTCGCGAGGGGTTAAAGATTATCCCGGTGCGCCATGTCGATGAAGTGCTGGCGCTCGCGTTAACCGAACCGTTGCTGGCGATCGAATGGAGCGAAGCTGATGAATTGGCGGCACAACCCCCGCACGTTCATCCATTAACTGAAGAGGCCGTGCGGCACTGATCCTTGTAACGAATTGGGGCGTCTGTGCTGTTTAACAGGCGTCCTGGTTTTTTGTTTTGACAACACTCGCCCGGAAAGCGTTACTGCGCGCCGATCAAAGTCGATTCCGTAATTGTACATGAAATTTGGGGGTTCGGATGAACAAACAGGAACTTATTGCGTCGGTTGCCGATGTTGCGGGCCTATCAAAAGGCGATGCTATCAAGGCGGTTGAAGCCGTTTTTGAGCAGATTCAGACATCGCTGAAGCGTGGCGACGAAGTGCGGCTGGTGGGTTTCGGCACATTTTCGGTGACAAAGCGCAAGGCATCGACAGGGCGCAATCCGCGCACCGGCGAGCCGATGACGATCAAGGCTTCCACGCAGCCGAAGTTCAAAGCGGGCAAAGGTTTGAAGGACGCCTGCAACTAAGGTCCTTTACAATGGGTCCCCGTCGCGGCTAGCGGCGTGGCGTCGGGCGGCGCGAAAACGCTGCCCGACCTCGTTTAGACGGGCCATGTTTCTGGCCCTGATCGGCGGGGGCGCGTAGCTCAGTGGTAGAGCACACCCTTCACACGGGTGGGGTCGCAGGTTCAATCCCTGCCGCGCCCACCACGGGCTAGAGCGAGCGGTCTTCCCGCCGCTGCTCCTTCTCTCGTGCCCGTCTTTCTTTCTTTTCGCGCTTTTCGGCTTTGCGATCGGCGCGCCCGCGGTTTCGGTCGGCCTCTTCCTGACTGGTCGTTGTCCAATCGACCGCTTTGCCAGCGACCTTGAAGGGCGCGGTCACGACCGTTTTTACCGTACTCACGCAGCCAGTGAGGGCGATTAGCGCTAAGGGAAGCAGGAAGCGTTTTTTCATGCCGCGCATATTATCGATTGTTCGCGGAAAATCGAGCGCCGTGGACGTTCGCTAAGGTTTGATCCCTCGCTTTGCGCTGTTTAGTTCGGCGCGCGAGCCGGGTTAACGGCAAGCGTAGGCAGATCAATTTTTTTTTGCCATAGCGTCGTCTATGGTGTCATCGCACAAAGTTCCGGCCGTGGCAGATCTTTACGGTGATCTGCTCGAAACCGTGCCAGATGTCAGCTACCCCCTGAGCGCATATTTCCCCGGTCTTGCAATTACTGTGCTTGCTTCGCTGGCCGCTGCTTACTTGTCCGAACATTATGGCGCGCCGCTGATGCTCATGGGCCTGTTGATCGGCCTGGCGTTCAATTTCGCAAACGGCGATGCCCGCTTGCATCCCGGCCTCGGCTTTGCGTCGAAAACGCTGTTGCGCTGGGGCATCGTGCTGGTCGGCCTTCAAATTACGTTCGGACAAATCGCAAGTCTTGGCTGGGTCGCTCTTGGCGCAATTGTAGCCATGGTGGCGATCGTAACGCTTTCAGGAGCCGCCGCTGCGCGAACGATCGGACGTGGCGCTGCGTTCGGTACGTTGGCCGGGGGCGCGGTGGCGATATGTGGGGCGTCGGCGGCATTGGCGATTGCATCCGTGCTTGGCGAGAAGCGAGCAAGTCAGGCGCAACTGACACTGGTTCTGGTGGCTGTATCGGCTGCCAGTGCGGTGGCGATGTCGTTGTACCCCGCGCTCGCACACTCACTGCATCTCAGCGACAAGCAGGCGGGTTTCCTGATGGGAGCATCGATTCATGATGTAGCACAGGCGCTTGGCGCGGGTTATTCATATTCGCCGGAAGCAGGTCAGACAGCGACGATCGTGAAGCTTACGCGCGTGGCGTTGCTTGCCCCGGCGCTTACGGTGGTCGCGCTGGCCTTTCCGGCGGAAGGCGAAACCAAGCGTGGGCTGATTGGCTTGCCGTGGTTCGTCCTCGGGTTCCTGATCCTGTGCGCGATTCATTCGCTCTTTATCGTGCCGGAGCCAGCGCTGGTCGGGGCAAAAAGCGCGACCACCGCACTGCTGTTGCTGGCGGTAACAGCCACCGGCATTCGATCACCTATGAATCTTTTGCTCGAACAGGGCTGGCGTGCATCGGTGCCCGTGATCGTTGCGACGCTGATTTCATTTGGTCTGGCGCTACTCGCGGCACTGATGCTCGTTTAATCCACCGACGCGGATAATTGTGTATCGCGCACTGGCGTGTTCCGACCTAAACGAACAGGCAGACGACTGGGGGACGACGCAACCGTGCATATTGAATGCAATTGACACTGGCAGCGTGGCGCGCCCGGATGATTCCGAAAATGTCGCGCCAGTTCCCTTACGGCTGGATCGAGGCGGTGTTGACAGCGATATTGGCGATTCAGTGCGCACGCTTGATCTGGACTGCCTTTGCGCCATTGGGACCGGTGGGAAACTGGGAAGCGCAGTCGTTGCGTTCGTATTCCAATAAAGCCGATGCGCTCAAAACTTTCGATCCATTTTTTCGGATGTCAGCCCAGTCGGGCAATGCAGTCATCACTAGCCTCCCCCTGAAATTATATGGTGTACGGTTGGACGAAGCGACCGGTCACGGATCGGCTATTATCGCCACTCCTGACGGCGTTCAGCAAAGTTTTGCGATCGGTGATGAGGTGATGCCGGGGATACGCCTGAAATCGGTAGCGCGAGATAATGTGACAATCGACCGTGGCGGATCGGCCGAGCAATTGTTTCTGGATCAGTCAGTGCCTGCCCCGACTGCGCAGCCCGCATTCGGTGCCAATAACGGTTCATCCGATCGGCCAGTGTTGGACACGGGCACTCCCGCTTCACAATCGGATTTCATTTTCACGCCGCGGTTCGAAAAAGGAATTATCACCGGATTTGCCGTTGCGCCCAGGCGATCTATCGAGCCATTCCACGCCGCAGGATTTTTACCGGGGGATATTGTGACGCAGATCAACGGGGCGAGCTTTGATTCTCCACAAGCCGCAGAACGCGCGATAGCCGGGTTACCCTCTGGGGCGCCGATTGCTGTCACTGTCCAGAGAGCGGGAAAAACCATGGCTTTCATTCTGAAGTCGCGCCCGTGAGGCGATACGCAGCACTGTTAGCTATCGCGCTCGCCACCGCCGCCCCGGCGCAACAGGTTCTGAATTTGCGCGATGCCGATATACGCGCATTCATTCAGGATGCCGCGCGGGTCACGGGACGGACCTTTATCATAGACAGCCGGGTGGTCGGTAAAGTTTCCGTCGTCACCGACCGGGCGCTTAGCCGGTCGGAATATTTCGAGGTATTCCTGTCAACCCTTCGCGCCAATGGACTGGTTGCGGTGCCGACGGGCAATGGAGCCTATCGCATCCAGCCAATCGACACGGCATCGTCGCAGCCGGGGCGCGTGGGGTCGCTGGGGGCGTCGCGCAACAGCTTCGTCACAGAGATTTTCCGGTTGCGGTCGGTCGATAGCGCAAATGTAGTCGAAACGATCCGGCCACTGGTGAGCAAAGAAGGGTCTGTCACCGCCAACAAGTCCGGCAATAGTCTGGTCGTCGCCGATTATGCCGACAATATCCGCCGTATCCGCAGCGTGATCGGGCGGCTGGACACCGACAGCGCGTCAACCCGTGTGATCCTGCTGAAAAACGCTGGTGCCCGAGAGATTGCGTCGTCGCTCCAGACGCTGGCTGGAGCGGGGGCCGATGTGCGGGGCAATGTAACGATCGTTGCCATCGATAGCTCCAATTCGATCGCATTGCGTGGTGATCCGCAGAGCGTGGCACGGTTTACAGCGATCGCTGCCGACCTCGATCGCAATGCCGCGACAGGTTCGGAAATTCGCGTTATCTTTCTGGAACACGCCGACGCTGAAAAACTGCTTCCAGTGCTTCAGACATTGGTGGGACAGGCAACTTCGGTGACTCAACATGTCGTGTCCACCGAATCGCGAGCGCTGCCGGGTACGAGTGCTCCGCCTGCCGCCCCGATAGCGACCAATGGCGGTAGTTCGGGGACTACCGGTGGTGGGAATGGCCGGTCCGCTGCAATCATCGCGCGCTACGAAGGTGCCAACGCGATCATTATTTCAGCATCGAAAGAGACGCAGCGCACACTGGGCGAAGTTATCCGCCAACTTGATTCGCGCCGCGAACAAGTGTTGGTCGAGGCGATCATCGTCGAAATATCGGACACGACGGCGCGCAAACTTGGCATACAATTGCTTGCCGGTGGCGCGAACGGGGGCGCTTTCACCACATATTCCAACGTTGTGCCGAGCATTGTCTCGATCGGATCGGCACTGCTATCCAATCGGCTGAGCGGTGGAACAACGACCACCACAACCGTCAACGGCACGACCACCACCACATCGAGTGGCAACACGACCAGTGAGGCGCTGATCCAGAATGGCCTGACCTCGCTTGGCGGGGCAACCGGTGGGACCGGCGGCTTCGTAGCGCCGATCGGCAACGGCAATTACCTTGGCGCGATCATCAATGCTGTGTCGCAGGATAGCACGTCGAATCTACTGTCCACGCCATCCGTCGTCACGCTCGACAATCAGGAGGCCAAGATCCTCGTCGGGCAGGAAATTCCGATCACGACGGGAGAAGCTTTGTCGGGCAATTTTGACAACGCATTTCGCACGGTACAGCGCCAGAACGTCGGTATCCAACTGGAAGTAAAGCCGCAAATCGGCGCAGGCGGCGCAATCAAACTCTTCTTGCGTCAGGAGGTTAGCTCGATCTCGGGACCGGTCGCGACGAATTCGTCCGATCTTATCCTCAACAAACGTGAAATTCAGACGACGATGACGGTGGACGACGGGCAGATCATGGCGATCGGCGGTTTGCTCGACGACAATGAACGGCGGACCATCGAGAAGGTGCCGCTGCTGGGCGATATTCCTGTGTTGGGCGAGCTTTTCCGTTCTCGGACCAAATCGCGCGGGAAGACCAATCTGATGGTATTCATCCGACCGACGATCCTGAAAACCGCAAGTGATGCGCAGGCGCTGTCTGCGCGGCGTTATGCGACGGTCCGGAATCAGCAACTGTTGCAAAACCCGGATAGTGAGCCGTCGATCGATGAGCTGCTGCGTGAATATATGGGCGTCGAGCCGCCGCTGATGCCGGCAGCGATCATCGACCCCGCCCAGCCTGTCGTGGTTCAGTCGACAACATCGACCACCACGATCAGTCCGTTGCCCGTTCCGCCAGCTCGGCGCAAAAGATGACAGAGGTGCTAACCTTGCCGGTTACAGCCATTCCATATGGCTTTGCGCGCAAGTTCGGCGTCGTCCTGCAACCTGGCGCTGACGGGCGAATGTCGGTGGCGCTGCGTGAAGGGGCCGATCCCCGTGCCTTGCTCGAAGTGCGCCGCTACCTTGCGCAGTCGTTCGACGTGACTTTTGCCGATGCGCCTGCGTTCGATCGGCTCTTGTCCGACAGTTACAAGATGGACGGTGAAGCTGCCGCCATGGCGATGGGCTCGCACGACATCGACGCGCTGGCGAGTGGGATACCAAGTGCCGACGATTTGCTCGACACCGCCGATGACGCGCCGGCGATCCGGCTGATAAACGGGATCATCGCGGATGCAGTCAGGCAGGGCGTCTCCGATATCCATGTCGAGCCCTATGAAACCGGCCTGGTCGTGCGGATGCGGATCGACGGGCTGTTGCGCGAGACTTTGCGGATGCCTCCCCATGTCGCGCCCGTCATCGTTAGTCGGATAAAGGTGATGGCGCGGCTCGATATTGCTGAACGACGAGTGCCGCAGGACGGCCGAATTTCGCTGACGCTTGGGGGCAAACTGCTCGATGTCCGCGTTTCTACTTTGCCAAGCCGGGCGGGTGAGAGGGTCGTTTTGCGCATATTGGACAAGGAGAATGCAGGCATTGATCTGGATGGGCTGGGGATGGCGCCAGCTCTGAATGCGCTGCTCCGCGATGCGTTTACCGAACCCAATGGCATCATCCTCGTTACCGGGCCGACGGGGTCGGGCAAGACGACTACGCTTTATGCCGGGTTGCGGCTGCTGAACGATGGCACGCGAAACATCCTGACGGTCGAGGACCCGGTCGAATATGCGGCGGACGGGGTGGGCAGACGCAGGTTAATCCAAAGGTTGGGCTGACGTTTGCTGCCGGACTGCGCGCCATTCTGCGTCAGGACCCCGACGTCGTGATGGTCGGGGAAATCCGCGACCGTGAGACGGCCGAGATTGCGGTGCAGGCCTCGCTGACCGGGCATCTAGTGCTGTCGACGGTACACACGAACGATGCCGTTGGCGCGATCACCCGGATGCGCGACATGAAGATCGAGCCGTTTCTGCTGGCTTCGACGCTGCGTGCCGTGATTGCTCAAAGACTGGTGCGGAGGCTGTGCCCCGTTTGCTGCAATTCCATTGAGGCAAGTGCACCGGTTGCAGCGGTCATGAGGTTCGAAGTCGGCACTGTCATTTGCGAACCGGTTGGCTGCGCACAGTGCGGCGGCAGTGGGTTCAAGGGGCGTATCGGCGTTTTCGAAGCAATCCGCATCGACGAAACGATCCGTCGCCTGATCAATGAAGGCGGAGATGAGATGGTGATCGCCCGTCACGCCTTTGCCAATGCCCCAAGCCTGGGGGCGGCGGCGCGGGAGCTGGTTCGGCAAGGGCTGACGACGCCCGAGGAAGCCGTGCGAATATCGCGCCACGGGTCTGACGATGGCTGACTTCGACTTTCTCGTCCTGGACAGCGCGGGTCGCGAACGGCGTGGGTCTATTGCCGCCGTCAGCGTGGAAGATGCGCGGTCGCGGCTCGATCGGAAGCGGTTTTATGTCGTGTGCCTCGAACCTTCGGGACCAGAAGCGACGCGGCCTAAGCCTCTGCTGACTCTTGGAAGAGTCAGTCGTAAAAGATTGTCTAACAAGGAGTTAACCTTGTTTACCCGGCAACTTGCGACGCTGGCGCTGGTCACGCCGCTGGAAGAGGCGCTGCGCACGATCGCGCGCCAAAGCGAGGCAGACACGCACCGTTTCGTACTCGATCGCGTCCATGCTGGCGTTGTCGAAGGGCGACGAATGTCGGATGCAATGGCGCGTGAGCCCAAAAGCTTTCCGCCGCTATATCGAGCGATGATAGCGGCTGGCGAAAGCGCAGGCACGTTGCCGCAAATTCTCGAACGGCTGGCCGATCTTCAGGAACGGCAGGCTGCCATTCGCGCAAAGATTACCACCACGCTGGCTTATCCGATCGTTTTGGCAGTCGTTGCTGGTTTCGTGGTCATGGCGCTAATGGTCTTCGTCGTTCCAAAGGTCGTCGATCAGTTCGACTCGGTGGGTCAGCAACTTCCCTTACTGACTCGCATCGTCATGGGATTTTCGGGATTCCTCGCCAGTTATTGGTGGGTGCTGTTGCTGCTCATCGTCGCAGCCTTCGCGCTCGGTTGGCGCGCCATGCAGGATGAACAAATCCGCCTGCGCGTCGATACCGCATGGCTCCGGCTGCCGTTGATCGGTCGCCTTACGCGAGATCTTCACGCCGCGCGTATGGCTCGCACATTGTCGACCATGGTTGCCAGTCGATTGCCTCTGCTGGAAGGGCTGGTCCTCACCGGAAAAACGATCCGCAACCGCCGTTTGCGCAAGGCTTCGGAAGAAATAATCGAGGGCGTTCGGGGGGCGGCAGCCTTTCCGCCGCCTTCAAGCGCACGGCGTTGTTTCCGCCACTATTGGTATATCTGACGGCGTCTGGAGAGGCTTCGGGCCAACTCGACACCATGCTTGAGCGCGCAGCCGATTATCTGGAACGTGAGTTCGACGGTTTCACCGCAACCGCATTGTCGCTGTTAGAACCGGCGATCATCGTCATCATGGGCGCTGTGGTTGCGTTGATCGTGCTATCGATCCTGCTTCCCATTCTTCAACTCGAAACACTGGCCGGCACATGAACCGTCAACGAAACTTCCAACCTCCACATCATCATTCCGAAAACGGCTTTACGCTTGTCGAACTGATGGTCGTGATCGTGATTATCGGCCTGCTTACGACGATCGTGGCGATTAATGTGTTACCGAGTCTCGGCAAGGCGAATGCGCAGGTTGCAAAGACCGACATTGCGACGCTGGACCAAGCGGTCGAACATTACCGGATCGACAATAATGCATATCCGTCCGGTGCGCAGGGGCTTCAAGCACTCGTTGCGTCGCCGAATAGCAGCACGACGGGTGGTTATATCAAAAAGCTTCCAAACGACCCTTGGAAGCGACCGTATATCTATACATTTCCGGGGCAGCATGGGGCGTTCGATATTTCGACGCTTGGTGCCGATGGTGTGGCCGGGGGACGGGCGAAAATGCCGATATCGGCAACTGGCAGTAAAGTTCGCATCCCCGAACAGGGTTTTACATTGATCGAGTTGATGGTCGTCGTCGCGATCATCGGTATCGCGTCGGGTGCCGTCGTGCTTGCGATGCCCGATCCGGGCGGACGTGCTCGTGTCGAGGCGGAGACATTTGCGGCACGTGCCATCGCGGTGCGCGACGATGCCATCGTGGAATCGCGCGATATGAGCGTGTGGGTGACGACCGACGGCTATGGCACATCCCGGCGTCGACGCGGGGGCTGGCAAGCTGTCGACGTCAGGCCATTCGATGCGCGGCGATGGAAACCGGGAACGACCGCGATTGTCGACGCCAACGGTACAAAGCGCGCGGTGTTCGACACTACGGGCGCGGTCGTTAACCCGGTAACATTCACCATTGTTCGAAATTCTGACCGGGCCACTGTCTCTATCAGCGGGGATGGAGTCATTCGTGTCGGATCGTGAACGCGGCTTCACGCTTATCGAAATGCTTGTCGCACTCGCCATATTCAGCCTTGCGGCGCTCGCGTTACTCCGGCTTGAGGGGGTGACCATGAACTCGACGGCTTTATTGGCCGATCGCTCGATTGCACAGACAGTCGTTCGAAATCTGGCCGTCGAAGTGCTGAGCGACCCATCGGCACCAAGCTTTGGTCGCGCCACGGGTTCGGTCATCAATGGTGGCCGCGAATGGAGCTGGACCCGCGTCGTTACCCGCACCGATGACGTTCGAATTGCCCGCGTCGATTTCACCGTGGTCGATGACAGGGGGCGGGCAAGTGGGAAGCTTTCGCTGGCGAGAGCGGTGCAATGACGCTTCCCGCAGCCCCCCAATCCGCCGAAAATGGTTTCACGCTCGTAGAGCTTATGGTGTCGCTGTTCATCTTTGGGCTGATCGCTGTGGCGGGTGTTTCGCTTCTGACGTTCAGTGTCCGCGCTCAGGCTTCGGCGTCAGCAAGACTGGACGACATGGCGCAGGACCGACGGCTGTCGGCGTTACTTACCAGCGATCTGGCACAGGCGCTGCCCCGTATTTCGCGTGCCCTGAATGGTGATCCGGTTCGCGCGTTCGCGGGGACCGATGGCAGCAGAGACGGGCTGTTGATGGGATATGTTCGCGCAGGCTGGAGCAATCCTGACAGTAGCGCCCGCGCCGGTATTCAGCGCGTCGATATCGTGTTGGACAAGGGACGCATCGAGCGACGTGCCTATCCGATGACGGACGGCACGATGCCTGCAACTACTATCTTGCTCGCGGACAACGTCGAAAGTGTCGGTCTTCGCTACCGCGAGAAAGCGGGCTGGCGTCCGGCCTGGGACACCAGCCGTCTGGACCAGATGCCGCGTGCGGTCGAATTGACGATAAAGCGCAAGGCCCATGCTGCGCTGCTGACGGCGTTCCTTGTCGGCACAGCTTATCCATGAAGCACGCCGCTCCACCAGAGGAACAAGGCGCGGCTCTGCTTTCGGTGCTGCTTCTGGTCGCGATCGTCGCAGTGTTGGCTGCTGCCAGTCTCGAAAAACTTAAACTTGCCACTCATCTGGCAGGTAATAGCAGCGCGATCGATCAGGCGCGTGCCTATGCGATGTCGGCCGAAACGGTGTCGCTCTATCGGATTGGTGATCTGCTTCAACGCGACACGGCAAAGACCACTCTGGAAGGCAATTGGGCGAACCGTGACGTTAATTTCCCGATCGACGGCGGCTCTGCTTCGGCCCGGCTCACCGATGGCGGCAACTGTTTCAACCTGAACGGAATGGTCCAAAAACAGTCCGAAAACAGCTATGTCGTTCGCCCGGAAGCCGTCACGCAGTTTGCGCGTTTGATGGCGTTGCTGGAAATTCCAGCAGCGGATGCGCGCCGAGTCTCGATTGCCACCGCCGACTGGATAGACAGCGATTCCGTGCCGCAGCCGGGAGGCGCCGAAGATGAGAGCTATGCAACCGCTACCATCCCGTATCGAACGGGTAATACGCTAATGGTCGACCCAAGTGAGTTGCGTGCCGTTGCCGGGGTTACGCCCGCGCTCTACACCCGCGTTCGACCTTTTCTCTGCGCGCTTCCAATGGCCGATATGTCCCAGATCAATATCAACACCTTGCTGCCGGCTCAGGCACCCCTGCTTGCCATGATGGTGCCCGGCCTCGACTCCGCACGCGCAAAGGCGATCATCGACGCGCGACCGGCTGGTGGGCACAGCGACCTCGTCAAGTTTTGGGAGCAGTCCGACCTTCGGGGAACTTCGGACTTCTCAAAGCAGCAGCTTGGTCTGCGGTCGCGCTGGTTCGGGTTGCATATGCTGATCGAATTGACCGGCGCAGAGCTGGAAGAAAATGCGCTGATCGACGCGGCGCTCCAGCCTGCGAAGCTCGTTCGCCGCAGTTATGGCGAAGCGACGTGACGGGAAGGACCGTCGTCATCTTCATGGGGCAGCCCACACGTTGGTCGAGCATCGCAGACGGTCGGATAAACGGTCGTGGAGAGGGCTTTCCATCGCCTGACGAAGGCACGCGGATCGTTGGGGTCATTCCTGCGTCCGATGTCGTCGTGCATCAACTTGTCCTACCCAATCTGACCGACCCGCAGGCCCGGGGTGCAGCGCGGCTGGCAGTCGCCGAGAACAGCGTTTCGCCCATCGCCACGCTCCATGTCGCCGTCAGCGCAAGCATCGACGGGGAACGAACCGTCGTCGTGCTGGATAGCGGCCGGATAGCTGGATATTTGGGTGAACTTGGTGCGCGGGGCATTGATCCCGATGCGATCATTGCAGCGCCCCTGATCGTTGAGCGGCCCGATATCGGCTTCATTGTGGCGGATCTGGGGTGGGAAACGATTATCCGGGGCCGGGATGGAGCATTTGCTGACGACCCGGTCCTGACGCCTTTGCTAACGGGCGGGCAAATCGTGACGCTCGACTCAGGCGAAATCGATGCTGCGATCATCGCTGCTGCGGCCGCTCCCGAAGTCGATTTGCGACAGGGTTCGTTTGCGCCTCGCCGTCGCTGGGCGGTGGATGCGGCCCGGTTCCGCCGGATTGGATGGTTGGCAGCGGCTTGCCTAGCGATGCTGATCGTGTCGCCGATCGTCCAGCTTGTCCATTTGAATGGGGCTGCGCGGAATATCGAAGCGCGCAATGTTGGAGTTGCGCAATCGGTTCTTCCGGTCGGTCTTGTGGTCGCCGATCCGCTTGCGCAACTCGACGAACGCTTGGCTGCGTTCGGTGGGGCGGGGGGCGGCTTCCTGCCACTGGCCGATGCCGTTGCATCGGCGGCTAGCGCTGCTGCGAATGTCGAGGTGGGCGCAATGAGCTTTGACACAGCGGGCCTGCACTTCAGCGCCCATGCAACCACGTCCGCTGAACTCGCTTTATTCGAAACACGAATGGGGGCCTTGGGGTTGATCGTCACGCCCGTGCGGGGTGTTGTCGGGGGTGATCGCCCGACGAGCGACTATACGGTGCGGGCACGATGATCGATCGGTTGAAGGTTTATTGGGCCGCTCGCAGTGAGCGCGAACAGGCTCTGCTTGCAATCATGTTTGCGCTGCTTTTTGCGGTTATTCTTTGGTTTGGGGTCATTGCACCGCTGAGAAACGCGCGGGTCGAGGCGAAGGACCGACTAGACCGGGCCACGGTCGTTTCGGGTCGGGTTTCCGCACGAGCTGACACTCTCCGTCGTGCAATCCGCACAGCGCCGCCTTCACTTGGGACATCGCTGAAGGTTGCCGTTGAAACTGCCGCGACTCAGGCGGGATTCGCGCCATCGCGACTGGACCCGCAGGGAGATGACCGCGTCGATGTTGTAATATCATCGGCTAAAAGTCAGGCTCTGTTTCCGTGGCTCGCCACCCTCGCGCAGCGCGGTATTTTTGTCGAGAAATCGGCGATACGACCCAATAGTGACGCCAGCCTCAGTTTTGAGGCGACGTTAAGGCTGCGGCGACCATGACCCGTGTCCGCGCGATCTGCTTGTTCGGTGTCATACTCATCGTGGCGCTGATTGTTCTGTGTCCTCTTGGTGCCGGTATCGCTCTGTCGGGGCTCGACAAAACGGGACTCACTGCTCGGGGGCAAGTGGGACGATCTGGTCGGGATCGCTCACCGATGCCAGTTTTGGTCCCGTCCCGCTCGGCGATCTTAAAACGGGTTTGCGACCGCTGGCATTGCTGGCGGGTCGCGCTGAATTTGGGATGTCGGGCAACGCGGGAGAGGGCCGTTTGATCGCCGCACATGGGCTGACCGGCATTGCGCAAGTCGCCGCTAAACTTAATGTTGCGCAGGCTTTTGCGCCGCTTTCACTCGATAGTTTCAGTCTCAATGAAGTCACCGTGACGTTTAGCGGCGATCGTTGCGCATCTGCCGATGGTCGTGTCCGGGCGACTTTTTCGGGCGAACTTGGAAGAACGGAATTGGCAGTACTGACCGGCACCGCGCGCTGCGATGCGGGCGAGCTGATTTTGCCACTGGTCAGCCAGTCTGCCTTGCAACGGCTTACCCTGCGTATTTCAGGACAGGGCCAGTGGCGTGCTGTGCTGGCGGTTCGCACGACTGACCCGGCAACCATCGCCAAACTGGCTTCAAATGGCTTTGCGCCACTCGCGGGTGGATATGTCCTGCACCTTTCCGGTCGCTTGTGACTTGACGGTATGACATGCTCGCGCGTAGGGCGACGACCGCGTTAAAGCGCCTTGTGGCGATCGTAGCTCAATTGGTTAGAGCGCCGGTTTGTGGTACCGGAGGTTGCGGGTTCAATCCCCGTCGATCGCCCCATTTCTTTTATAGTATCGAGGGCACACGTCATGGTCGCCGTTTGGGATTTGGCCGATTTCGACGATCATGAGGGCGTTCACCTGTTCCGCGACCGGGACAGTGGGCTGACAGCCATCATAGCAATTCATTCCACGGCTCTCGGTCCCGCTGCAGGAGGCACCCGGCTCTGGCACTATCCGAATCGCGCCGATGCAATCACCGACGCGCTGCGTCTGTCGCGCGGGATGAGTTACAAGAACGCGATGGCTGGACTTCCGATGGGCGGCGGAAAAGCTGTTATCCTTGCTGACGCCAATGCGACGAAAACAACCGAGATGATTGCTGCGTTCGGTCGCGCAATCGAATCGCTCGGCGGTAAGTACGTGACGGCCGAAGACGTTGGCATGAACGACGCCGACATGGTCGCGATTGCGCGTGAAACCAAATTTGTTTCAGGACTGCCAGTGGGTGGTAATGCGGCAGGTGGCGACCCCGGTCCCTATACTGCGCGTGGCGTATTCCTTGGTGTGAAGGCTGCAGCCAAGCATGCACTGGGAAGCGATGACATGTCGGGCGTTCACGTCGCCATTCAAGGCGTGGGCAGCGTCGGCGGAGGGCTGGCCCGCCTGCTGGCTAAGGAAGGCACCAAGCTGACGATCGCCGACGTATCGCCCGGTCGCGCAAAGGCGTTGGCGGATGAGCTTGGTGGCACCGCAGTTGCCGCCGCTGACATATTGACCACCCAAGCCGATATCCTAAGTCCTTGTGCACTGGGCGCGATACTGACTGCCGAAACGATTGCCGCATTGCGCGTGCAGGTCGTTGCGGGTGGGGCGAACAACCAGCTTGCAACCCCTGACGATGGCGATCGCCTCCATGCTCGTGGTATCCTGTTTGCGCCTGATTACGTGATAAACGCAGGCGGAATCATCAATGTCGCGCTCGAATATCTGGGGCAGGGCGACCGCGCAGAAGTTGAGGCTCGCGTTGATCGGATTCCCGGTCGTTTGGAGACGATATGGGCTGAAAGCGCGGCCACCGGCGACACCGCAGCCCGCGTTGCGGATCGCATGGCTCAGGCATTGATCGGCCGCGCATAAGAACGCCCGTTGCAGATTTCAGGCGGTTCGCTAGACGAGGCTTTCAATGCACGCCCTCGCTAATCCCACGCGGTTCCTGAAACTCGCGCGCCCGTTGACGGGCGTGTGCGGCATCGTAGGTGCCGTGCTGATCGCGCTGGGTACCTATGGCGGGCTGTTCGTCACGCCGCCGGATGCGCTGCAGGGCGAAACCGTCCGTATCCTTTACATTCACGTGCCAGCAGCGTGGCTCGGCATCGCGGGCTGGTCGAGCCTAACGCTAGCCAGCATTGCGCAACTCGTATGGCGGCACCCGCTTGCCGGAGTGGCTGCACGGGCAACCGTCCTTCCGGGTGCGGTTTTCACGGCTATTTGCCTCGCCACCGGTTCGATCTGGGGTCGCCCGACATGGGGAACATGGTGGGAATGGGACGGTCGCATGACTTCGATGCTCGTCCTGCTATTCCTGTATTTCGGTTATATCGCGCTTGCCGACGCGAGCGAGGAACGCACCAGCGTCAGCAAGGCCGCTGCGATCTTCGGCATCGTCGGGGCGGTAAACATTCCGGTCATCAAATTCTCTGTCGTCTGGTGGAACTCGCTTCATCAGGGCGCGTCGATTACATTGTCGGGGTCAAAGATTGCACCGGAACTGCTTTGGCCGCTTGGGCTCACGACGCTGGGTTTCACCCTGTTGTTTGCCGCCATCGTCCTGATGCGGATGCGCACCATCCTCGCGCAGGCAAAGTCCGAAGCACGCATGGCACGGATGGCGCGCGCATGAACCAGTGGGCATTCGTGACGGCGGCCTATGTCGTCGCAATCGGAGGAACCGTCGCGATGACTTTATGGGCCTATGTCGCGATGCGCCGCGCCGAACGGAAGGGCGAGCGATGAAGGCTAAGCATCAACGCCTGATACTCGCCGTTGTTGCCGTCGTTGCGCTGACCGGATCGAGCCTGCTCGCGATGTCGGCGCTGAAGGATCAGGCGAGTTATTTCTACGCACCTGGCGATATCGCCCGCCAAGGCATTCCGGCGGGTGCGATCCGGCTTGGTGGCATGATCCCGATGGGCGGTATCGTGCACCAGCCCGATGGCGTTACCATCGATTTTACGGTTAAGGATGAGACCGGCACCGTACCCGTTCGTTTCCGTGGCATCACGCCTGCGCTTTTCAAGGAAGGTTCCGGCGTCGTCGCAGAAGGAAGCTTTGTTGGCAAAACGTTCGTCGCGACCAACTTGCTGGCCAAACATGATGAGAATTATATGCCGCCAAAGGCTGCCGGGACCGAACACGTCACAAAGACGCTGAAGGAATGATCGCCGAAGCGGGTCTTGCCGCCCTTTGGATTGCCGCCGCGCTGGCGCTGCTGCAATTTGTCCTGGGTGCGATGGGTTTGAATGACAGCCGCGCTGAACTTCGCGCTGGTGTTCGTTCGGTCGCTGTCGTGCAAGGGCTTTTTGTCGCACTCGCATTCGGGCTGCTGATAACCTGTTTCCTACGCTCGGATATGTCGGTGAAACTGGTCGTCGAAAACAGCCATTCAATGAAGCCGTGGCTTTATAAGTTCGCCGGAACATGGGGTAATCATGAGGGGTCGATGCTGCTCTGGGTTGCCGTTCTGGGCATCGCAGGCGCGGCGGTGGCGATATTCGAACGGCGGCTGGATGATGCAACGCTCGTAGCCACACTCGCCGCTCAGGCACTGATCGCGTTCGGGTTTTACGCTTTCCTGCTGTTCGCATCCAATCCGTTTGCGCGCCTGAACCCCGCGCCGATCGAGGGGCTTGGCCTCAACCCGTTGTTGCAGGACCCGGGCCTCGCGTTCCACCCGCCGACTTTGTATTTGGGTTATGTCGGCATGTCGATCGCGTTCAGTTTCGCGGTCGGGGCGCTAATCACGCGTAAGGTTGATGCGGCGTTCGCCCGCGCGATGCGCCCCTGGGTGCTGGGAGCGTGGATATTCCTGACGCTCGGGATCACCGCAGGCAGCTATTGGGCCTATTACGAGCTTGGCTGGGGCGGCTGGTGGTTCTGGGACCCGGTCGAGAATGCCTCGCTGATGCCGTGGCTTGCGGCGACCGCGCTGCTCCATTCGGTGACGGTCCTGGCCACGCGTGACGGGCTGCGCGCATGGACGGTGATGCTGGCCGTGGTGGCCTTTTCAATGAGCATGGTCGGCACGTTCCTTGTGCGTTCGGGCATATTGACGAGCGTCCACAGTTTCGCCGTCGATCCGACGCGCGGCAGTTTCATCCTTGCGCTGCTGTCGCTCTATATCGGAGGCGCGTTAGCCCTGTTCGCTCTCCGCATTGGTACGGTGAAAGAGGGCAACCAGTTCGATCTCGTCAGTCGCGAAGGCGCACTGGTGGCGAACAACTTGCTTCTTTCCGCGATACTCGGCGTCGTCGTGATAGGCACGCTGTATCCACTGGCAGCAGAGGCAATTTCGGGAACCAAACTTTCGGTCGGACCGCCTTATTTCAATGCCACCGCCGGCCCTATCGCGCTTGTGCTGGTCATTGTCATGGCGCTTGGCCCGCTCACGCGCTGGCGCCGCGATAACCTTAAGGCCGTCGTCTCGCGTGTCGCTTTGCCAGTCCTGATTTGCGCGGTCGCCCTGTTGGCAATGGCGGCGTTTGCGCCTCCCATCGGTATACTTCCGTTTCTCGGCATTGTGTTGGCCATCGGCGTCGGGGCGGCCAGCCTTGCGCCGTTATGGAAGCGAAATCTGCGCCGTACTCCGCTGTTTACCTACGGCATGGTCGTCTCGCATCTGGGCATCGCGGTGGCGTTGGCAGGCATGTCGACCGAGCGCGCCTTTATCAAGGAAACGCTGGTCGCGGCCCGCATCGGCGACACTGCGAACGTCGGCCCCTACAAGATCAAATTCCTGGGTATCGAACCGATTGCCGGGCCAAACTGGACCGCGCTTGAAGCAACGTTGCAGGCCCAACGTGGTGATAATTTGCCGTTCCTGATGAAGCCCCAGGCCCGGATGTTTTCCTCGCCGCCCACTGAAACCAGCGAGGCCGCCATCGCCACGCGCCTTGATGGGCAGCTTTACCTCGTTTTCGGTAAGGGCGATGGGACTGGACGCTGGCAGTTGCGCCTGTGGTGGAAACCGATGGTCACCTTGATCTGGCTGGGCGGCGCAATGATCGCCTTTGGTGGCATGTTGTCGCTGATCGGGCGGATGCGGCGCGAATGGGGCCAGAATGACCGCAAGGCTTACGGGGTATGAAGCGTTTTTGGCTTTGGGCACCGCTGGCGATGTTCGTGATCTTCTTCGGGGTCGTTGCGAGCGGACTGTATTCGCCCGACGACCGCAACCACCCATCGAAGATGATCGGGAAACCGCTTCCGACGTTTGACCTTCCTGTTGCAGCGGCAGACCGTCCGGCACTGTCGTCCCGTGACTTTACCGGGCAGCCAAAACTGCTCAACGTCTTTGCAAGCTGGTGTGTGCCCTGCATCGCCGAAGTCCCGATCCTGACTCAACTGTCCCAGCAGGGCGTGATTGTCGAAGGTGTCGCAATCCGTGATCGGCCTGCGGACGTCGACCGATTCCTCCGGCAGAACGGCAATCCCTATCATGCGATCGGATCGGATGTGGATTCGTCGATCCAGTTGGCGATTGGCTCGTCGGGCGTTCCAGAAACATTCGTTATCGATGGTAAGGGAGTCATTCTGCACCAGCATATCGGAGCCATTACGGCTGAGGACGTGCCCGCAATTCTGGCAGCGTTGAGCGCTGCGCGGTGATAGTTTCAGATACTCTCTTCCGAACTATTGTGTCGACTGACGGCCCTACGGCAAGCAGTCCCTCTACTGTGCTCAGGAAAAGAGCAGGATGGACTGCTGCGATGCTTTCCTTGCTGCTGATTTCGAATCCGGCTCATGCCGACTCTTCGATGCCGAAGGCTCATTACGCTGACACTCAGCTTTCTGACCCGAAACAGGAGGCCGACGCCCACGCGTTGATGGAATCGGTCCGCTGCCTCGTTTGTCAGGGGCAGTCGATCGCCGACAGCGATGCCGAACTCGCCGCTGACATGCGCGCGATGATTCGGAAACGGATCGCCGCAGGCGAAAAGCCCGAGGCGATCCGTCACTGGTTGATCGAACGCTATGGCGACTGGGTTAGCTATAAGCCGGTGCTCGACGCCGCGACTGCGCCACTCTGGATTGCTCCATTCCTGCTAATTGCGGCAGGTCTTTGGCTTGCGCGCGGTCGTTTCCGAAAGAGAAAACGCTGATGGGCTGGATCATTCTCGTTGCGCTGGTGGCAATCGCATTTGCGTTGCTGACCCGCTTTGGGAAACTGCCGCGCACTACGCTGGAATTGCTCGGGGCAGCGCTGTTGCTCGGGATCGCTGGTTATGCGTGGCAAGGCAGTCCGACACAGCCCGGCTCGCCCGTCACCTCACGCGAGGCTGCAGGAAAGGTCGATACGCAGGCCATGATCGCCCAGCGCAGGATGCGGACGGGCGCGGGCGACGAAGGTGCGTGGCTCGATATGGGAGACGCGTTGAGTAGGGTAGGGGCCACGCAAGAGGCAGTTCTCGCCATGCGCAGCGGGATTCGGGATCATCGGAATAGCCCTGATCTATGGGTCGGTCTTGGCAATGCGCTCGTTGCGCATGGGGATGGCCTGATGTCGCCGGCTGCGACCTTCGCATTTCAGCACGCTGCCAGCTTGTCGCCCGAACATCCCGGACCGCCATTCTTCTACGGGCTTGCGCTGGCTCAACAGGGCAATACCGAAGAGGCTGGCAATGTTTGGCGCGGACTGCTCGCGCGGACGCCAAAGGACGCGCCCTGGAGGGCCGATCTGGTCGCGCGGTTGACCGCTATCGGGGGAATGCCGACGCCCCGGCCCGTGGTTCCGGGAGCGGATGTTCCACAGGTTCCCAAGCGTTAGGTTCCGCGCCCGGTCTTCGATCTCGGTTCCTTAAGGAAAAAATGGCAGATCGAGTGCTTCGGCGACTGCCTTGTGCCTGATTTTCCCGTCTGAAACATTCAGGCCCGCCGCAAGGTGCGGATCGGCCTGCATTGCCGCCTCGGCACCCAGTTTTGCCAGTCGCAACACGAAAGGCAAAGTGGCGTTGTTGAGTGCAAATGCCGACGTTCGCGCGACGGCACCGGGCATATTCGCGACGCAGTAATGAATGACACCTTCCTCGACGAACACGGGGTCATCGTGCGTGGTCGCATGGCTTGTTTCGAAACACCCGCCCTGATCGATAGCGATATCTACCAGTACCGACCCGCGCTTCATTGTCTTCAACATTTCGCGCGTCACCAGCTTTGGAGCCGCCGCGCCCGGAACCAACACCGCACCAATGACCAGATGTGCCTTGGCGACAGCTGCAGCGATCGCGGCTTTCGACGCGTAAGCGGTTTTGATCTGGCTCGAAAAGAACATGTCGAGTTCAGCCAACCGGTCGTTGTTGATGTCATAGATGGTAACGTCGGCGCGCATCCCCACCGCCATCTGTGCTGCATTCACGCCCGCAACACCGCCGCCAAGGATCGCGACTCGTGCAGGAGCCACACCGGGAACGCCACCCAGCAAAACACCGCGCCCGCCCTGTTCCTTCTCCAGGTAATGTGCGCCGACCTGAACCGACATCCGTCCTGCCACTTCGGACATGGGTTTTAGCAGAGGCAGGGCACCCGACGGTGACGTCACTGTCTCATAAGCAATGCAAGTCGCGCCGGACTTCATAAGTCCCTCTGCCTGCGGTTTGTCGGCGGCCAGATGAAGATAAGTGAAAAGCAGATGCCTCGACTCGAGCATCGCAATCTCGCCGGGTTGGGGTTCCTTTACCTTCACGATCATGTCGCTTTGGGCGAACACCTTAGTAGCGTCGGGCAGGATAACGGCGCCCGCGGTTACATAATCTTCGTCGGCAAAGTCGATGCCCATGCCTGCCTGTGTCTGCACATTTACAACATGACCAGCCGCCGTCAGTTCCGAAACCGATGCCGGGGTGAGGCCGACGCGATATTCGTGGTTTTTGATTTCCTTTGGGACACCGACACGCATTGCAACCTCCAGCGTAATAATATTGCGTTGGTATAACGACATGAACACACCATGTCTTGCAATTGCGTGCCTCCTGCCGAAGTGCTAGCGGCCCGCCCGACCTATCGTCGCCGTCTGTGGCGCAACCTCCGAAAGGCTGGGTTCACACCCGCATGTCGACTAGCGCCATTTCTAACCCACCCGCCCAGTCCAAACCTTCTTTCGATGATGGTGAGCACGGTGAGGGACATCATATCACCGGCGGCATCCCCAAACTTGCGCTTGGCGCGATTGGTGTCTGCTATGGTGATATCGGTACGAGTCCGCTTTATGCGATGAAGGAGGTCTTCATCGGCCACCACAAGCTGGCGGTTGATCCTCTCCACATTTTCGGCGTGCTCAGTCTGATCTTCTGGTCGCTGCTTCTCGTGGTGACGCTCAAATACATTTTCATCATCCTTCGTGCGGACAACAAGGGCGAGGGAGGCAGCCTGGCGCTTCTCGCCATGATCCAGCGTCGGACGGGTGGCGGGCGCTGGGGAGCCAGCCTCGTGATGCTGGGCGTATTGGCAACCGCGCTGTTCTTTGGTGATTGCATGATCACGCCCGCAATCTCGGTGCTTTCCGCGGTCGAGGGGCTGGTTGTAGTCGAATCTGGCTTCGCGCCGTTCGTGCTGCCCATTTCGGTCGGTATCCTGATCGCGCTTTTCATGATCCAGTCGCGGGGCACTGACATGATCGGTCGCTTTTTCGGCCCAATCATGACGGTCTATTTTATTGTGCTCGCAGGTCTGGGCATTCTCAGCATCGTGGAACGACCAGACATTTTGTGGGCAATGAATCCAATGTGGGCGTGGCGGTTCATCGAACACGACCCTAAACTCGCGTTCCTCGCGCTGGGTTCTGTCGTACTCGCGCTGACCGGAGCCGAAGCTCTTTATGCCGATATGGGCCATTTCGGCCGCCGCCCCATCCAGGCGGCATGGGTCTGGCTCGTTTTTCCCGCGCTGCTTCTGAACTATGCCGGGCAGGCCGCATTGCTGCTCCACACACCGTCTGCTGTCGAAAATCCATTCTTTCTGATGGCACATGAGGACTGGCGGTTGCCGCTGGTCATCCTCGCCACCGCCGCGACAGTCATCGCCAGTCAGGCCGTCATCACAGGTGCGTTCTCGGTCGTCCAACAGGCAGTCCAGCTTGGTCTTATGCCGCGCCTCAAGATCGAGCATACGAGTGCATCCGCACTCGGCCAGATTTACGTACCGACGGTCAACTGGGCTTTGATGATTATGGTCGGGCTGCTCGTCCTGACGTTCCGTGAATCGTCCAATCTCGCGGCCGCTTACGGGATCGCAGTGACCGGCACGATGTTCATTACGACCTGTATGCTCGGTGTGCTGGTATTCCGTGTCTGGAATTGGCCAAAATGGGTTGCGGTGCCGGCGTTGACTTTGTTTCTGATCGTGGATTCGCTGTATTTGGCTTCAAATCTGACCAAGGTTCCCGATGGCGGTTGGGTTCCATTGTTGGTCGCACTGGTCGCGTTTACCTTGCTCACCACTTGGGCAAAGGGTCGCCAGCTAATGATCGCGCGGATGAAAGAGGCCGCCATGCCGATCAAGGTATTCGTATCGTCCGCAGCTAACTCCGCCACGCGGGTGGCCGGCACGGCTGTATTTATGACTTCCACACCGGACGGTGTTCCGCACGCGCTTCTCCATAATCTGAAGCACAACAAGGTGCTTCACGAGCGTGTCATCCTGCTAACCGTGAAGATCATGGATGTTCCCTATGTCGAGGAGGAGATCCGTTGTCGGCTCGAAGACCTCGGCGAAGGATTTCATCGTCTTGTGGTCAAATATGGCTTTATGCAGGAACCCGACGTTCCGGCAGCGCTTGCCCGGCTAACCGGCTGCGGCCCGGCGTTTAAGATGATGGACACAAGCTTCTTTCTTGCGCGTCAGACGCTGCTGCCATCAGCCCGTCCGGGAATGGCGATATGGCGCGAAAAGCTGTTCGCATGGATGCTGCGGAATGCGGAAAGTGCGATGGAGTTCTTCCGCCTGCCGACCAATCGAGTGGTCGAACTGGGAAGTCAGGTCGAGATCTAAGCTGGCGAAAATGCTCCGGTGGCTTCGTCCAGCAACCACAGCACGCCATCGGCAATTGCGAAATAGCTCCCGCGCAGTTTGAGCGTTCCGGCTGCCTCACGCTCTGGAATGCACGGAAATGTCCGCAAGTTGGCGATGCTGACCTTCACGGCCTCCATCTCAAGCGCGCGAACCGCCTCTGGCCCGTGCCCGTATTCCGCAATGATCCGGTCACGCGCGTCGTCCAGCAGGTCGATCCAGTGCGCGATGAAGCCGCCTTCGCCCGCACGACTGTGTTCGAACTGGCGCGTCATAGCGGCTGCGATGCCCCCACAGCCACCGTGACCCATGACCATGACCTCCGCCACCTCAATCTGCGTTACAGCAAACTCCAGGGCGGCGGACACGCCATGTCGGCCGCCGCCAATTTCGAATGGCGGTACAAGATTGGCGATGTTGCGGACAACGAACATCTCACCGGGGGACGCGTCAAAGATCGTCGTCGGATCGACTCGGCTGTCGGAACAGGCGATGACCATTGTCCGGGGCTTCTGCCCGTTTGCCAGTCGTTCCCAGCGCTCCTTTTCATGCGCCCATTGTTGCGTGCGAAAGCGGCCATAGCCGTCGAGAAGAGCATCGATCATAATGTTTGCCTAGTCGGTGATCGCCAGGGGTGGCAACCCACCGCCTCAATCGCTATCTGAATTCCATGAGTGAAGCAGATCCTTTAGCATTTCCCGCGCCTGTTCCTACGCCCAGAGCGCGTAAGCCCGACTGGATCCGCGTAAAAGCGCCGATGGGTGTAGCTTTCACCGAGACACGCGATCTGATGCGGCGACTCAATCTTTCCACGGTATGTGAAGAAGCGGCTTGCCCGAATATCGGCGAATGCTGGACGAAAAAGCACGCCACGGTGATGATTCTGGGTGACACGTGCACGCGCGCCTGTGCATTTTGCAATGTGAAAACCGGGATGCCGCGTGCTGTAGATGCACTGGAGCCACAGCATACGGCCGATGCCGCTGCTGAGCTCGGGCTCCAGCATATTGTCATCACTTCAGTTGATCGTGATGATTTGCCAGACGGTGGCGCGTCGCAGTTCGTGAAGGTGATCGAGGCGCTGCGCCGGACAACGCCGAATACTACGATTGAAATCCTCACACCGGATTTCAGAAATAAGTCTCAAGCAGCTGTAGAGTCGATTGTTTCTGCTCGACCAGACGTTTATAATCATAACCTCGAAACCGTGCCGCGGCTTTACCCAACCATCCGCCCCGGTGCGCGTTATTATGCGTCGCTTCGCTTGTTAGAAAGCGTCAAGCGCCACGATCCGTCGATTTTCACAAAGTCGGGCATGATGATGGGCCTCGGCGAAGATCGGCTCGAAGTGCATCAGGTGATGGACGATATGCGCTCTGCCGATGTCGATTTCCTGACGCTCGGCCAGTATCTCCAGCCGACGCCACGTCATGCCAAGGTCATCGACTTCGTGACCCCGGCCAGCTTCAATGCCTATGCCGGGATCGCTCGTGCGAAGGGATTTCTGCTCGTCGCCTCCAGTCCGCTGACCCGATCCAGCTATCACGCCGGGGACGATTTCGCGAAGCTCCGTGCAGCGCGCGAGGCAAAGTTGGCGCGCGTCTAATGCCTGCCCATCGCGAAAAGAAGTTTCTGCCACATACGCCAGAACAGATGTTCGATCTGGTTGCCGACGTGGGAAAATACGCGGAGTTTTTGCCCTGGGTCAGTGCTGTCCGTGTTAGATCGGACAGCCCAACGGAAATGGTGGCGGACCTGATCGTCGGATTTCGCGCATTACGTGAACATTTTACCAGCCGGGTAACCAAGGACCGCGCCGTCTGCATCAAGGTCGACTATATTGACGGTCCACTGAAATTTCTGCGCAATGAATGGCATTTCGCAGCCGCTCCTGGTGGCTGCACAATCGACTTCTCGGTGGAATTCGCATTCAAAAACCGGGTGTTCGAAGCCATTGCTGGCCAAATGTTCGATGCGGCCCTGCGCAAAATGATCAACGCGTTCGAAACCCGCGCCTATACGCTTTACGCGGCGACGGGCATCAGTAAGTCGAGCGCACAAAGCGCGGCCTGAAGCCGAACCCCGCCACGGCCATTGTCGGCAAAGTATTTCTTGTCCGCATGGATATCTTCGGGGTCGCCGCCACGCAGGGCAACTGCGAAGACCACTGTTCCAACCGGCTTCTTCTCATCGCCGCCGTCCGGACCGGCGATGCCAGTTATTGCGACCGCTATATCGGCATCGCTGCGGTTGAGCATTCCTTGTGCCATCGCCCACGCAGTCGCAATCGACACGGATCCGAACGTCTCGACGATGTCGCTGCCAACGCCCAGATGCGCAATCTTTGCCGCGTTTGAATAGGAAACGATGCTTGCCATAAACACGTCGGACGATCCTGGATGTTCGGTCAGCGCCGCCGCGACCAGTCCGCCGGTGCAGCTTTCCGCGACAGCAACAGTGCGTCCAATCGAGCGGTTGGCATCAAGAACTCTTTTTGCCATGTCGACGAGTTCAGCCGGCAACAACGTATCGATCCGCTCAGGGGTAGGCTTGGCGTCGGTCACTTGGAGTGCTCGCAAAGTTGAACATCGGGCAAACGCCCCTTCGCTTTGCTCTTTCTCGCATCGTCCTTGGTAACGGCGGATCCGATCAGTTCAAACAGGCCGACGACGTTTTCAGCAGGCAGCGGATCGAGCAGGGCCAGTGTTTTATCGATGCCGGGGCATGTCGTCGGCTTTATCGTGGCCTGCATTTTGGCGACGAGAGTTGCTGCGATCACATCGGCCATCGCGCCGTTTGCCGAAGCGGGGACGTCGGGATTGGGTTGTATTTTGCCGACCAGCGATTGCAGCGCCTTCGTATCGGTCATCCGTGACGCCTGAAAACGGGTGATCAATTCATCGCCGTGCTTGTTCAGATAGGCATCGCGTGGAAGGATGGTTGTGCACTTTTCGCGGACGCCGCGAATCATTGCCGGAACCAGATACGCCATTCCCGCGCGCAATTCGGTGGAAGTTATGCAAACAGCCGACGGTGTTGTGGCCGCTCCTGCTGCTTGAACCAGTGACATAGCCATCGCAGTAACAGCGAACGGCAAAGAACCCGTTTTCATCAATCAATTCCCGCCGTTACCGTCGCAATAGCTTGAGCGGCGATACCTTCGCCGCGCCCTGCAAAGCCGAGTCTCTCGGTCGTCGTTGCCTTTATACTGATCTGCGAAGGTCGCAATCGTAGCAATTCGCCCAGCCTCGCCCGCATCGCTTCGCGATGAGGGCCAACCTTTGGTGCCTCACAGATCAAGGTAAGATCTACGTGATCGATCCGGCCACCCTTCGCCAGAATCAAATCGCGGGCGTGCGTCACAAAACGGTCGGACGATGCCCCTCGCCATTGAGGATCGCTTGGTGGAAAGTGGCTACCGATGTCGCCGTCGCCGATTGTGCCCAGCAGCGCGTCGGTAATCGCGTGAAGCGCGACGTCGGCATCCGAATGGCCCGACAGGCCGTGGGTATGGGGGATTAGGACACCGCAGAGCCAGAGTTCCTCGTCCAGCTCGAGCCTATGAACGTCGAATCCCATCGCGCTGCGACTGACCATTGTGCTGGCGAGCGACGTTTCGGCGCGTGTAAAGTCCTCCGCATGAGTAATCTTGTCGAGCGCGGTGTCGCCCGCCACCATTGCAACCCTGAAACCCGCTGCGCGAGCGACCTGGGCATCGTCGGTGGCTGGGGGGCCGGACCATTGCTCATGCGCCTTTATGATGGCGTCCAGACGGAAGGCCTGTGGGGTTTGGACCCGAAAGAGGTTTGTGCGGTCCACGGCGTTTCCTAAATCCTGATCGCTTGTGTCGAGAGCATTGGACGCGCGGGCGACACTATCCGCGACCGGCAGCACAGGCACCGCTCCGTCCGATTTCTCCAGTGCGGCAACCAGCCGATCGATCACAGCCCGAGGCAGCAATGGCCGAGCTGCATCATGGATGAGCACGCGATCTGCGGTTCTAGCAATCGCGGCGAGTCCGGCGCGCACCGAATCCTGACGCTCTGTCCCGCCAATGATGATCCCGGCAACAGCGCGGCCTGCAAGCGCGGTATCGAGCAAACCCTGCTGCCCGTCGGCAATAACGATATATACCGGCAATCCCACAAAGGCATCGACCGAGCGCGCAATCACTGCCACGCCGCTGATCGGCACATATTGTTTAGGAAGTTCGCCACCTGCGCGAACACCACGCCCTGCGGCGACGATCAGGGCTGCTGTTCGGTTCATCGATTCGCTGTACCGACCAATGTGCTTGCCCGCCAGCGTCATTGGGGCTAGGCGACTGCCTCTTTTCTAGGCAAATTCGGTCCAAACTATGTCGCGTGTTCAACCCATCAATATTGGTCCCGTGCGGATCGAGACGCCGGTCATTTTGGCACCGATGACGGGTGTCACCGATATGCCGTTTCGTACTGTCGTCCGACGCTATGGGTCGGGTTTGAATGTGACGGAAATGATCGCCAGCGCAGCGATGATCCGTGAGACGCGGCAATCTTTGCAGAAAGCGGCATGGGCTCCTCTGGAAGAGCCGGTTTCAATGCAGCTTGCCGGTTGTTCGCCTCGGGAAATGGCAGAGGCCGCCAAGCTGAACGCTGACCGGGGTGCCGCTATCATCGATATCAACATGGGTTGCCCCGTGAAGAAGGTGGTCAATGGTGATGCCGGTTCGGCACTGATGCGTCAGTTGCCCCTTGCCGCCGCGATTATCGAAGCGACGGTTAAGGCCGTCGATGTACCGGTCACGCTGAAGATGCGGATGGGCTGGGACGACAATAGCCTCAACGCACCTGAACTTGCGCGCATCGCCGAGGATCTGGGCATCCAGATGATTACTGTCCATGGCCGGACGCGTTGCCAGATGTACAAAGGTACGGCGGATTGGTCGTTCATCGCAAAGGTGAAAGAGGCAGTTTCGATCCCCGTTATCGCGAACGGGGATATTTGTTCGGTCGACGATGCCGTCGCTGCGCTCGATGCTTCGGGCGCGGATGGCGTGATGATCGGGAGGGGAGCCTATGGGCGTCCGTGGCTGCTAGCCCAGGTTATGGCATTTCTGACGCGCGGGGAGCGCTTGCCGGACCCGAGTATAGAGGAACAATATCACCTGATCGCAAACCATTATCAAGCGATGCTTGAACATTATGGTGACTATATCGGCGTTGCGATGGCGCGTAAGCACATCGGTTGGTACACCAAAGGCTTGACCGGTTCGGCCGAGTTCAGAAATCGTGTGAATCAGGTTTTGAACCAACACACGGTGCTTGATATGCTCGCTGATTTTTATGACCCGTGGCTCTCGCGCGCAGCGGCCTGACCGCGGTCCCCTCGGGGCCCGGTGCCGATGTCCTTATCGCCGCATTACCAAGCGCCCTCATCGTCCTTGATGGGGAGGGGCGCATTGCGGCGGTAAATGCTGCTGCTGAGATATTTCTGAACGCCAGCTCAGGTTATCTGATTCACAAGCCGTTTGGGATGGTCCTCCGCCTTCCTGAATCGTGCCTCGCCGGCCTGCGGGAGGAGGCTGTTTTTGCTTCCTTCGACTGTATCGTTGAACGACCGAGAGAAGGGCGGACGCGCATCGATTTTCATTCGACCCCGTTGCCCGATCATGATGGTTGGCGCTTGGTATCGCTTCACGGTGCCGCCGCGGCTCAGGCAATCGGCGAACGTCGAACCGGAAGTCGTACTGCGATCGGCGTTGCCGCGATGCTCGCCCACGAAATCAAGAACCCGCTTTCAGGCATTCGCGGTGCTGCCCAGTTGCTCGATGCCGAAGCTTCGCCTGAGGCGCGTCGCATGACTAAGCTGATCCGCGATGAAGTCGATCGCGTAGCTGGTCTAATAGACCGGATGGAGCAGTTCACCGATAATCGTCCGTTGGAGCGGAAGGTTGAGAATATTTACGCCATTCTCGATCATGCCCGAGCGGTTGCCAGCAGCGGTTTCGGTCTGAATGTCGATATAAAGGATCAATTCGATCCGTCGCTGCCTCCGGTACTCGTTCATCGCGATTCTATGGTGCAGGTGATTCTTAACCTGCTCAAGAACGCGAATGAGGCGGTTCCGAAAGGAAATAAGGGAACGATCTGGCTTACTACGAGATATCGTCACGGCGTTGCTGTGCCGGGCGAAGGGGGGCGCCGACTATCGGTTCCCATCGAGCTTTGCATTATCGACGATGGTCCCGGTCCTCCGGCAGAAATCGTTGATCATTTGTTTGAGCCGTTCGTTTCGTCCAAATCATCAGGCCGTGGTCTTGGCCTGGCGCTGGTCGACAAGTTAATCCGTGATAATGGTGGTATCATTCAATTTGCTCGCGAAGGAATACCAGAACGGTCCGTTTTCCGTATGTTACTGCCAAGAGCTCGATGAGTATCATAAGATGAAACGCGCGAAAATTCTGCTGGTCGATGACGATGCGGCGATCCGGATGGTTGTTACTGAGGCGCTGAAACGGGACGGGCATGAGGTCCGCACAGCGGGATCTGTCGCCGAACAGGTCGCGCTGCTTGAGAGCTTTGTCCCCGATGTCTTAATCACCGATGTCGTGTTGCCTGATGGTAATGGCCTCGACCTTGTTCCTACTATCCTGGCGCAGCGACCTGACCTGCCGGTCATCGTCTTGTCGGCGCAAAACACGCTGACGACAGCGGTGCGGGCGACCGAACAAGGCGCATTTGAATATTTGCCGAAACCGTTCGATCTGGATGAGCTGACTCGCGCGGTTCGCGATGGTCTTGCGCGCAGTCATGGGCGTGATGAGCCGAGCGTTCCTTCTGAAGACGCCGATCTGCCGCTGATTGGTCGCTCCGCTGCGATGCAGGACGTGTACCGCATGATTGCCCGTGTGGTATCGACCGATCTGACCGTGCTGGTGCTGGGTGAATCGGGGACCGGCAAGGAGTTGGTTGCACGGGCACTCCACGACCTTGGCGCGCGCAAAGCATCACCGTTCATCGCGGTTAATATGGCGGCTATTCCGCGCGAGCTGATCGAAGCGGAACTTTTCGGACATGAGCGTGGCGCATTTACGGGCGCGCTGGTTCGTAATGCCGGACGGTTTGAGCAGGCTTCCGGCGGTACGCTTTTTCTCGACGAGATCGGCGATATGCCGATGGAAGCGCAGACTCGTCTGCTGCGCGTGCTCCAGTCGGGTGAGTTCACCACGGTCGGAGGCAATCGCACCGTCAAGGTGGATGTACGGATTATCGCGGCTACTCACAAACATCTGCCCGAACTGATCGCTGCGGGTCAGTTCCGCGAAGACCTTTTTTACCGGTTGAACGTTGTGCCGATCAATTTGCCTGCGCTGCGTCAGCGGGGGGATGATATCGGATTGCTTGCTCAATATTTTCTGGAACGCGCCGCAGCCGAAGGTTTACCGCGTAAGCGTATCGATGTCGCGGGTACAGAGCGATTGGCTGCGCATAACTGGCCGGGAAATGTCCGCGAGCTTGAGAATTTGATGCGGCGTCTGGCTGCCATCGCGCGCGACCCGGTAATTCCTGCGGCTCTAATCGAGGCGCAACTTGGCGGCGGCAGTAGCGGCGATTTGGGGGCAGAAGCTTCTGATTCACTTGAGCAGGCGATCGAAATGCATCTGGCTCGTTACTTTGTGCAATTTGGTGGCAAATTGCCACCCTCGGGCCTCCATGCACGCATTGTTGAACAGGTCGAACGTCCGTTGTTAATCGCAACGCTGGCGTCGGTGCGTGGAAATCAGCTGAAGGCAGCCGAACTTCTTGGGATCAATCGGAACACGTTGCGAAAGAAGCTCAGCGATCTCGGTATCGAAGCCCAGCGGGGACGAACGCGGTGATTTGCCGTCACCGTGCGGCAAAGTGTTGTTGAAAAGCCACGATGACGTGGTATCCATGTCACGATGGCGATAGCGCGCGGTTCAAAATGGCAACGTAGGGCGACCGTATGGTTCCGCCGCCATCGCTGGATGCCATTCTTAGAACTGGCGACGGTGGCCGTTCTTCTGTTAATCGCGATGGCAACCTATCTTGTGCTCACGCGCGGCGTCCCAGGGCAAAGGCTTCTGACACCGCCATTGGTCGCTCTATTGCTGGTGGCAAACCTTGTCCCCTCAATCGCACTTATCGTGCTATTTGGTCGGCGGGTTGCAAAGGGGCGGGCGCGGCGCTCACCTGTTGGCGGCAGTGGTAGATTACACGTTCGACTGGTGGGAATTTTTTCGCTGCTGGCCAGTGTCCCGATGCTGCTGGTCGTCATCTTCGCGTCGTTATTGTTTCAGTATGGTGTGTCGTTCTGGTTTTCAGATCACGCGCGCGGCACCCTTGAGGGCGCAGCGGAAGTCGCCAAGCAAAGCTATGCACGCGAAGAGGATCGGGTTTCTCGAAACTCAGTCGCGATGTCGGGCGATTTAGCTGACGCGCTTGGTCGCGTGTCGATGGATGATCCGCAATTCGGCTATTATCTCGTGAGCCAGCTTGCACAGCGCGAGTTGACCGAAGGCATGATTTTACGTGCGCAGCCCGGCAAGGAAATCGCCTCCCTTGCGTTGGTGAATCCATATGATCGTGAGATCGGCAAGTTCATTACAGGTGCGATGGTGAACGCCGTTCGATCGGGTAAGATGAGCGTCGTCGTAGAGAGCCCGAACGGCATAGGTGCATTGACTAAACTGCCCATTGGCTCCGACAATTATCTTTATGCGGCGCGGATCGATCCGACTTATGGGTCGCAGATACAGCGGGCACGGATTGTGTTGCGCGATTATCGCGACTTGCTTGAACGATCGCGAAAACTGCAACTTCAGTTCAATGCGGCGCTTTTCATCATTGCGTTGCTGATCGTCGCCATTGCGGTCTGGATTGCGCTTACCGTGGCTGATCGTCTGGTTCGCCCTGTCGGCGAATTGGTCGATGCCGCTCGGCGGGTGACTGCTGGTGATCTGGCTGCGCGTGTGACGATTCCGCGCACGCATGACGAAGTCGGAACACTTGCCAACGCATTCAATCGCATGACGGGGCGTCTGGAGGCGCAGACCGGCGATCTGGAGCGCCGTCGCGCCTTGATCGAGGCAGTGCTTTCAGGGGTTACGGCAGGGGTTGTTTCGATCGATTCAGAACGGTCAATTCGGCTGCTCAATCTCTCCGCCAAGACTTTGCTTTCGATGGGTGAAACCCCGGCGATCGGGCGTAAACTGGTCGATATCGCGCCCGAACTAGACGGTATGCTCGAACGGGGCGAGCGGGAAGGCATCGTTCAGCTGACTTCGGGTGCCGAACCACGGACGCTCGCCGCTAAAATCGTTGCAGATGAGGGCGGCCATGTCCTGACATTCGACGACATCACCGAACAATTACTCGATCAGCGACGCGCTGCCTGGTCGGATGTCGCGCGCCGTATTGCACATGAAATCAAGAACCCGCTGACCCCGATCCAGTTAGCGGCAGAGCGTCTGAAACGCCGTTATGCTCGTGAAATCACATCCGATCCCGCCACATTCGTTCGGCTAACGGACACGATCGTCCGGCAGGTCGGCGATCTCCGCCGTATGGTTGATGAGTTTTCGTCCTTTGCTCGTATGCCAAAGCCAGTTTTCCGCGAAGAATCGCTGGTCGATATCGCACGTCAGGCCTTGTTCCTGCACGAAGTCGCGCACTCGACGATTACCTTCGCGCTCGATGCTGCCGATGATGCTCCGAATATGGTGTGTGACCGCCGGCAACTTGGGCAGGCTCTCACGAATGTTGTGAAGAATGCGGTTGAAGCCATTCAGCAGCAGAGTGGCGGCGAGGACGCTGGCGGTACTGTCACGCTGGCACTCGACAAGATTGATGAGATCGTACGGATTTCAGTTGCGGACACGGGGATTGGGCTGCCCCCCGAACGAAGCCGTCTGGTCGAACCATATATGACTACGCGCGCGGGCGGCACGGGGCTCGGTCTCGCGATCGTCAAGAAAATCGTTGAGGAGCATTTCGGAACCATGAGTTTTGCAGATCGAACCGGAGGCGGCACCGTGGTTTTGATGGATTTTGACACCGTGCTGCTTGGCCCTCTCCAACAAAAGTGCGCGCCGGTCGAATATGCGAGCGACCCGGTGCCTGCCGAACTCTCACGGACGGGACGTAGCTAATGGCACTTGATATTCTCATCGTTGATGATGAGCGCGACATTCGTGATCTGGTCGCAGGTGTTCTGGAGGATGAGGGCTATACTGCGCGCACGGCGGCCGACAGCGATAGCGCGCTTGCCGCCATTTCGGAACGTCGTCCGTCACTCGTGCTACTCGATGTGTGGCTTCGTGGATCGCGGCTCGACGGCCTCGATTTGCTCGACGTTATCAAGGAACGAGACCCGTCGCTGCCGGTGCTTGTAATCTCGGGTCACGGTAATCTCGACACTGCGGTTGCGGCTATCCGACGGGGGGCGGTCGATTTCATCGAAAAGCCGTTCGAGGCCGAACGGTTGGTGATGATGGTGGCACGGGCCACCGAAACAGACCGTCTGCGCCGCGAAAACGAACATCTGAAAGCACGTGTCGGCGGCGACGATGAACTCAATGGAGCGTCAAGCGCGATCAACGCCGTTCGCGCGACCCTGAAGCGCGTTGCGGCGACGGGTAGCCGCGTTTTGATTACTGGTCCCGCGGGAGTGGGAAAAGAAGTGGCTGCCCGTCTGCTGCACAACTGGTCGACGCGTACCGATTCGCCGTTCGTCATTGTCAGCGCCGCGCGCATGGAACCCGAACGGGTCGAAGAAGAACTGTTCGGGGTTGAGGATAATGGAGAACTCGTGCGTCCTGGGATGCTGGAGCGCGCTCATGGCGGAACGCTGTTTCTTGATGAAATCGCCGATATGCCATTAACCACGCAGGGGAAGATTCTGCGCGTGCTGACCGAACAGAGTTTTGCGCGTGTCGGTGGCACGCGGACCGTTCGCGTCGATGTTCGTGTCGTTTCGGCGACTTCGCGGAATCTTGCGGACGAAATCGCAGCGGGACGTTTTCGCGAAGATTTATTCTATCGGTTGAATGTCGTGCCGGTTCACTTGTCGCCGCTGTCGGAACGGCGAGAAGATATTCCAGCGCTCGTCGATCATTTTGTTGCTCGTTACGCTGCCGATCGTCGTGTTCCGACGCCAGAGATAGCCACCGACGCGATGGCCGCGCTCCAGGCGTTCGATTGGCCAGGAAACGTCCGGCAATTGCGCAATATAGTCGAACGAACGATTATTCTTGCACCAGGCGATAGGCTTGCGCGCATCGATGTCGACCTTCTTCCCCCTGAAATCATCCAAGATGCCGGCGTAGGGCAGGGGATGGTTGGTTCCTCGGTGATGGGCGCTCCTTTACGCGAGGCACGCGAGACGTTCGAGCGCGAATATCTTCGTGTGCAGATCCGTCGGTTTTCGGGAAACATCTCACGCACTGCGAGTTTTATTGGAATGGAGCGGTCGGCGCTTCACCGGAAGCTCAAAATCCTCGGCATCACCGAACTAAAAACCGATGGAGATGAGTGAGCACTTGCAGCATTGGCCTTCACGGGACTAGATTAACTTATCGGTCGCTTGCGGTCGCTGCACGACGTCGGTGCTATCGGCGCAAAAGCAGGCCTACGATCCTGCCAAAAGCAAATGAGGCAAAGCCATGGCTGACAAGCCCAACAACTTACAGGATTTGTTCCTGAACTCAGTCCGTAAGGCGAAAACACCGGTCACGATGTTTTTGGTGAAGGGCGTGAAACTCCAGGGCATCATCACTTGGTTTGATAATTTTTCGGTCCTCCTGCGTCGTGATGGCCAGTCGCAGCTCATTTATAAGCACGCGATCTCTACAGTGATGCCATCGAACCCGCTCGATCTGGCACCCGTTGCAGCTGCGTTTGCAGAAGATACTTCTAAGCCCAAGCAATTGCAGGACATTTTCCTGACTGCGGTTCGTCGTCAGAATAATCCCGTGACGATGTTTCTGGTAAATGGCGTCATGCTACAGGGCGAAATCGCGGCGTACGATCTGTTTTGTATGCTGCTGCAGCGCGATGGGATGGTTCAGCTTGTCTACAAGCACGCAGTATCCACAGTTCAGCCTGCCCACCCACTCAACCTGGCCGAGGAAGGTCCAGCGGAGGAGGCGGCTTAGGCAAGACTTTGGCGAGTTTCGAACTTAAGCGCGAAGAGGGTGTTGCCCGTGGGGCCAAGGCTATTGTCGTTTATCCCGAACGCCACGCTGTTGGCTTACGGGATAACGATGCGCGTCTGGACGAGGCGGCAGGTTTAGCTGCGGCAATTGGGATCGACGTCATTGATAAGGTGGCCGTGCGTGTACGCTCGCCGAAACCGAAGACGTTGTTCGGCAGCGGTCAGGTGCAGGAACTCGCTGCCCGCGTGCAAGCTCATGAAGCCGCGCTGGTGATTGTGGATGGAGCGTTGACGCCTGTTCAACAGCGTAATCTCGAAACCGAAATGAAAACGAAGGTTATCGACCGGACCGGCCTCATTCTTGAAATCTTTGGGGAGCGAGCCGCCAGCGCAGAGGGGCGTCTGCAGGTAGAACTGGCGCATCTTGATTATCAGGCGGGGCGGCTGGTGCGGAGTTGGACCCATCTCGAAAGGCAGCGCGGTGGATTCGGGTTTCTCGGTGGTCCGGGCGAAACGCAGATCGAGGCCGATCGCCGCCTTATCCGTGACCGAATGGCAAAACTTAAGCGCGAGTTGGAACAAGTGGTCCGGACGCGGGGTTACATCGCGACCGGCGCCGCCGAGCGCCTTGGCCCATCATTGCGCTCGTTGGCTATACAAATGCTGGAAAATCGACGCTTTTCAATCGCTTGACGGGTAGTGATGTAATGGCAGAAAATCTGCTGTTTGCGACGCTTGACCCGACAATGCGCGAAGTTTCGTTGCCAGGGGTCGCCAAGGCCATTCTGTCGGATACGGTGGGTTTTGTATCTGACCTGCCGACCCAATTGGTGGCTGCATTTCGCGCGACGCTTGAGGAAGTGATTTCCGCCGATCTGATCGTTCATGTTCGCGATCTCAGTCACCCTGACACTGACGCTCAGGCCGAAGACGTGGCTGCCGTGCTCAATGATCTTGGTGTCAGTGGGGAAGGGGCATTCCAATGCTTGAAGCTTGGAACAAGATTGACGACGTCGACCCCGACACGCGGGTTGCCATCGAAGGGGAGGCGGCCCGTCGTGACGATGTCGTTGTCATCTCGGCACTCAAGGGGGAGGGAGTGGATGCCCTAACCACGATGATCGGAGCCAAGTTGACCGCGGGCCAGCGATTACATCATTTTCAGGTCGCAAATGAGGATGGTGCGGCAATGGCATGGCTGCACGCGCATGGATCGGTCGAAAGTGAAAAAAGAAGCGATTTGGCCACCGAAGTTGCAGTACGATTGAGCGAGGACGATCTCGCGCGTTTTCAGTCGAGAGCACGCTGATCGATCTTTGCGATCGCCCAAAGGGATTCTTTCGCTTCTAGTGATAGGCCTGCAAACCCTGGCACCACCTCTATAGCCCGGAATCTCCGTTCGAATTTGGCATTTGCCCGGCGAAGGGCAACCTCACTATCGATTTTGAGATGGCGAGCGAGGTTCACGACTGCAAAAAGAAGATCACCGATCTCGTCTTCGCGTTCCGCTTCGTTGGCAGCAGCGGTTACCTCATCCAGTTCCTCTAGCACTTTTGCGCGCGGACCTTCGGCATCGGGCCAGTCGAACCCCGCGCGAGCGGCGCGTTTCTGTATTTTTTCGGCACGCATGAGTGCCGGCAGCGCCAGCGCCACACCAGCCAGTGCACTCGTATCCCCTGAAAATGCGCGTTCTTCAGCCTTGATCGCTTCCCATTGGGTATTCGCATCGACAGGCGCGCCGTCGTTGCCGAATATATGGGGATGACGGCGCTCCATCTTGTCCGAAATTGCCGTCGCAACATCAGTAAAGTCGAACGCGCCAATGTCTTCGGCTATCCGCGCGTGAAAGACGACTTGAAGCAAAAGGTCGCCAAGTTCGTCCTTGAGCGACGCCAGATCATTGCGCGCTATGGCATCGGCGACTTCATAGGCTTCCTCGATTGTGTAAGGTGCGATGCTGGCGAAATCCTGGGCAATGTCCCATGAACAACCCGTTACAGGCTCCCGCAATTTAGCCATGATCGCGAGCAGCCGAGAGGTGGAAGCCATAGAAAGTAAATCGCCAGTCACATCAAGTCCGATAATATGTATTATGTTAAATTAAGTCACGGTAAGCGAGCAGGGGCCTTTGACTTGGCAAACAAACGCCTGAAATTCTCACAGGTCACAGCGCCCAGTTCCTCGATCGACACGCCTCGTAGAGTGGCAAGATATTGCGCCGTGTCTGCTACAAACGCTGGCTCGCATGGTTTGCCTCGGTGCGGAATTGGCGCCAGAAATGGTGAATCGGTTTCGATCAATAAACGTTCGTCCGGCATTCTAGCGGCTGTTTTCTGCAACCCTTTGGCATTTTTAAAAGTCACGATGCCCGAAATCGAAATGTAGAAACCAAGGTCTAACGCTACATCGGCGAATGCATCGCTTGCCGTAAAACAGTGAATGACCCCGGGGAAAAAGCCTTTTGCCATTTCCTCGGACAAAATAGCGGCAGTGTCGTCTTCAGCGCTGCGGGTGTGCACGATTAACGGCAATCCGGTTTCGCGCGATGCGGTGATGTGCGCACGGAAGCTGAGGCGCTGCTGTTCGCGGTCGCTATGATCGTAGTAATAGTCCAATCCGGTTTCGCCGATTGCGATGACGCGGGGATGTTTTGATCGTGCAATCAGTTTCGCGGTATCAACGTCGGGATGACTATCGGCTTCATGAGGGTGGATGCCGATCGAGGCCCAGACATCGGGTTCGCGTTCTGCGATTGCAACAACGGCATCCCATTCGGACTCGCGGGTCGATATGTTCAGCATCTCATCCACACCGGCATTACGTGCTCGTGCGATTACCTCGGCCTGATGTTCGACCAATCCTTTGTAATTCAGGTGACAGTGTGAATCGATGAACATCAGACAGGCAACTCCAGTCGCGGAAAAGCGCCCACGGGGGTAGGCAGCGGTGTTCCGGCCTCGATCATATTCGACAAGTCGGTAAAACTCGGTGTCGTTGACTGACCAAGTAGAGTGAGTATTCTTGCGCAACCCTCTGGAATTGCCCAGGTTGAGAGGATGGTAAGACGGCGAACGGCTTCGGCAGTATAGTATAATATGGTATCGGCGCGCGCTGGATCTGTCTTGCGAACAGTCCAGGGTGCCTGTTCGGCGAAATAAAGGTTGGCAGCGCTCATCGCCTGCCAGATTGCCTCTAGCGCCGTGTTGATAGCAAGGTCGGCCATCGCCGCACTGGCGGCGTGCTGCGCGGTCGTGATTACAGCCAATAATGATTCTTCAGCTTCTGTTGCTGCTCCGGGTGTCGGCACCGCTCCATCACAGTTCTTGGCAATCATCGAAAGGCTGCGTTGAGCAAGGTTGCCGAAGTTGTTCGCCAAGTCTGCATTAACCCTCGTTACAATGGCTTCAGCAGAATAGCTCCCATCCGATCCAAAGCTCACTTCGCGCAACAGGAAATAACGTAGCGCGTCCACTCCGAATGCGTCGACGAGTTCAATCGGATCCACGACGTTGCCGAGCGATTTCGACATTTTCTCGCCGCCACGCGCAAGCAGGAAACCGTGGCCAAACACCTGTTTTGGTAAGGCTAGTCCCGCCGAGAGTAGTAATGCTGGCCAGTAAACAGTGTGGAAACGCACAATGTCTTTGCCGATGACGTGAAGGTCGGCTGGCCAAAATCTGCCGAAAGTCTCTGCATCATTGGGATAACCCACGCCAGTCAAATAGTTCGTCAGCGCATCGACCCACACGTACATAACATGGCCATCGCTGCCCGGAACTTTCACGCCCCAGTCAAAACTTGTCCGCGAAACCGAGAGGTCGGACAATCCACCTTCGACAAAGCGGAGGATTTCATTGCGACGGCTTTCTGGACGAATAAATTCAGGATGCGCGGCAAAATAATCGAGCAACGGTTGCTGATATTTCGACAAGCGAAAGAACCAGCTTTCCTCAATCGTCCATTCGACCGGGGTACCCTGAGGAGAAAGTTTGCTACCCCCTTCCCCATCCGACCCCGCTACGAGTTCTTTGTCATCGTAAAATGCTTCGTCGCGAACCGAATACCAACCCTCATATCGCCCAAGATAAAGGTCGTCATTGGCTTCCAAGGCTTTCCACAGAGATTGACTAGCGCTGAGATGAGCAGGTTCGGTCGTTCGAATAAATCGATCATAACTTATGTTAAGCCGATCACACATTGATTTGAAAAGAGCAGACATTTCATTTGAGAGTGACGTCACCTCTACGCCCTTCTCGCGAGCGGTTTTCACCATTTTCAAGCCATGTTCGTCAGTGCCGGTCTGGAAAAAGACCTCGCGTCCTGACAGGCGATGAAACCGGGCGATCGCGTCGGTTGCAATAGCTTCATAAGCATGGCCGATGTGTGGCTTGCCGTTGGGGTAGCTGATCGCAGTGGTGATATAATAAGGTTCAGAGAGCATGGAGGGGCTTTAGATGCTCTGGACCGTTGGTGTCGAGGGACGTAATTAGGCGCGCTTGTAGTGGGCGAGCCTGTCGGGCAATCACCAGTCGGCCAAACTTGCAACATACCCTGCCATTTCGAAAACAACGGTTTCGGCAACGAGCGATTGTGGGATGGCTATTGCACTGAGTGTCCTTGCCCGCCCCCAGGCAACGAGCGCGCGTTCCAGCGCAGGACCAGTGCTGATTCGGGCACGCGTTGCGATAAATGTCGGTGCACGCATCAGAAAGGCTTCGTAGCGCGGAAGTGCTGCCTTCAACGCAAGCGATTGAGCAAGGCCAGTGCGGATTGCATTTGTAGGGTCACCGGTCGTGGCGAGTTGATTGAGCGTGGTTTCGAATGCGGCCAGATCGAGTTGTGCCGCCCCTAGCGCCGCGGCAGGCAAGCCGTTTGCCCCAGCGAGCAGAGATGCAATCTTTTCGACGCTGAGATCGGGCAAATGATCGGTCAAAACTGACGTCATCGCGGCCTCGTTCAATGGCGCGAACATCAGCATACGGCACCGCGAGCGTATCGTTGGAAGCAAACGTCCCGGAGCGTGACTGACGAGCAGAAAAACAGTTGTTTCAGGTGGTTCTTCGAGACTCTTCAATATAGCATTAGCGGCACCACGCTCCATATCGTCGATCGAATCTATCAGGATGACACGCCGATCGCCCATTGAGGTTCCAGTCGCGAAAAGCGTTCGAAGGCCACGAACCTGATCGATGGTGATATTGCGCGCCAGATTACCTTTATCATTAGCTATGCGCTGTAAGTGCCGAAAATCCGGGTGGCTTCCTGCCGACATAAGGTGCGCAGCGGGGTGGTCTTCGGGTACTTCGAGGGTTTTATCGTTTCCCAGCAAGTTTAATGGGCGACCCGATGCCTCGGCGAGCAAACGAAGGGCTGCGGCCTGCGCAAAACTTCCCTTTCCTACACCGCGCGGTCCGGCGAGCAACCACGCATGGTGCATTCTCTCACCCGCCATGGCTGCTTTAAACGCTGCTATTTGTATATCATGACCGTAGAGTTTCATAACAAGCCATCCAACGCAGCCAATAGTTGCGCGGTTACTTCTTCCTCCGAGCCAGTCGCAATAACCCGCCGGAATCGGCTAGGGTCATCATCGGCAAACATTCTAAAAGATGACGTCACTTTTTGATAATACTCACTATCACGTGCGCCCATGCGATCTTTGAAGTTTCCGTCACGCTTCGCTGTTCGTGACTGGCCCTCGATCACGGGAAGCTCAAGAACAAGCGTCCGATCGGGCATTAACCCATCGCTGCCAATCGCATGGAGCGATAGCACGTCGGTGTCGCTGATCCCGCTCGCTCCTCCCTGATAGGCCCGGGTGGAGTCTATAAAACGGTCGCATAAAACCCATGCTCCGCGCTCAAGTGCCGGGCGAATAAACTTTCCAACGTGATCGGCACGCGCGGCCGCAAAAAGCAGGGCTTCGGCGCGTGGGCTCCAGCGATCTTCGTCACCCGTCATCAGCAGTTCACGGATCGCTTCTGCACCGGGCGTCCCGCCGGGTTCGCGCGTGGTGACAACCTCATGTCCCGCGCGCGAATAGCATTTGCAAGCCGCGTGAGCTGCGTCGATTTTCCAACGCCCTCGCCGCCCTCAAGGGTTATAAACCTGCCCGTCACGCCCCGACGAGTGACTTCAGCCCGGCCCAGAACCGACCGAAAAATCCGGCTTCGGCAACATCGGTCTCGGCAACCAGCGGCATCGTCTGCGGTGGCGTGTCGGGTGTGGTAACGACCAGATCGGCAATGTGATCGCCTGCCTTGATCGGTGCTTTGATTGGGCCATTATAAACGACCTTTACCTGCATGTTTCCGGCGCTGCCGCCCGGCAATGTCACCGCAAGGTTGCGAGGAGCAACAAGCCCGACTGTCGCCGCGCTACCCTGCTGAACCTCGGCAACATCGACATGCTTCCCTTTGGTAAACAACGGTTTTGTTGTCCACGCGTGAAAGCCCCAATCCATGAACTTCACAGATTCGGAGATGCGTGCATTGAAACTGGTCAACCCTGCGACAACCATTACAAGTCGACGACCGCCTTGTTCGGCTGACCCGGTAAAGCCATAGCCAGCCTCATCTGTATGACCCGTTTTTAGGCCGTCAGCACCGGCAACGCGTCCGAGCAGCGGATCGCGGTTCGCCTGAGTAATATCGGCATTGGAACCGAGAGTTTTGCCCCAGGTAAATTCACGCAGCGAATAGAAACGTTTGTAGAGATCGGGAAAGTCTTCGATCGTCGCCTTGGCAAGCGTCGCGAGATCACGGGCCGTGACATATGTCCGCCCCTCATCGGGCCAACCATTGGAAGTGCCGAACTGACTGTTGGTCAGCCCAAGACGCTTTGCTTGCTGATTCATACGCTGTACGAAGGCTTCCTCAGTCCCGGAAATACCCTCAGCGAGGACGACACAGGCATCGTTGCCCGAAAGTGTCACAATGCCCTTCAGCAAATTATCGACACTAACGTTCTCACCCGTTGAGAGAAACATCGTTGAACCTGCTGCTGGCCCATGCCATTTTTTCCAGGTTTCGGGTCGCACGTTGAATTGTTTGTCGAGTTTCAACTCGCCTTTCTTGATCATGTCGAACGCGACATAGACCGTCATCATCTTTGCCATCGATGCCGGTGGCATCCGACGATCCGCATCTTTTGAGTAGAGCACCGCGTCTGATGATAGATCGATCATGTATGCCACTGGCGCAGGTGTATCGAATGGAGGAGCGGCGGCAGTTGCAGGCCAAGCGAGAAGGGCGAGTACCAACGGGGGAGCGAAACGCTTCATGACACCTCAAGACGGTTAATTGAATTCATTGGACGATACGAGCATCGGGATAACCCTTTGCCGCGAGCGGTGCCAGCGCTGCGTTGGCTTCACGCGCTGTTTCATAGGGGCCAAGACGCACACGGTATAGCTCTCCAAGCGGAGAAAGTTTTGCATTCAGATGTTTTGCCATCGACCTTGCGCGAGATTTTGAAGAGAAACTGGCAACTTGAAGATAGAATGGTCCCCTGCCCGCTGGTAGCTTAACGCTCGCCATGACAGGCATTCGCCATGCAGTGCGACTGCGAAGTGCGGCAAGTTCGCTGTTAGAATACTCGTGCCGCTCGGCGACCGGTTGCCCGTTGCGAAGCGCAAGCTTTTCGAACTCGCTGGGATACACGCGCCGGACGCGGATCTGGCGCGCGCCATTTCCTGTTATGCCCAGTTGGCGCGCCGCACCAATGGAGAGGTCGAGGATGCGGTTCGAATGGAACGGTCCTCGATCGTTAACGCGAACGAGAATGGTGCGTCCGGTATCTAGTGATGTTACTTCCACATAGCTAGGCAGTGGCAAGGTGGGGTGAGCAGCGCTGATGCCATCGGGATCGAACACTTCACCATTGGCCGTTCGCTGACCTCGAAGTTCTTCGCCATACCAACTGGCTAGACCGATCTGATCGTAATCCGTGCTATCGACTGGCGTATAACGCTGACCGGCGACTTGATATGATACGCCGATTTTAACGGCATTGTCAGCTGCAGACTGAAATGAGTGTGGCGGAGGATTGAAACTCTGGGCGGTGTGAAGTTTCTGGCTCGGAGCCGCCGCGCAACTTGCGAGCAACAGTCCGGCGGTGATCGGTTCAATCCTCAACCGCCTGCAACTGCATCAGATAATAGCGCCACCGATAGCGCGTAGAAATTGGAACAATTATAATCGAGAATCACGCGATAGTTGCCCGTGAGGAGATAGGCTGTCGCACCCGGACCGTCAGGCTCTAAAAGCGAAGCCAGAGTTGAATCGGGGAGCGTGCGTCCTGTGGGCGTTACTCCCAGCGAGCGCCATTCACCTACCGTCAACCAGCGCGTATGGCGGTCATGTACGCGGGGACAGCGCGGTGAGACTGTGCGATTGACCAGTGCAGCGCGATTGAGTGAAGCTGGTACATTCACAGCGACGCCCCAAGGTTGATTCGGTCGCCAGCCGGCCTGCACAAAATAGTTGGCTATCGAGGCGAGCGCGTCAGCCTCACTATTCCAGATATCGATGCGGCCGTCGCCGTCGCCGTCGCGGGCGACCTTCAAATACATTGATGGCAGGAATTGGGGCAAGCCGGTAGCTCCTGCCCAACTGCCCTTGATCGTATCGCGAGAGATGCCACGATCGATGATTTTCAGTGAATCGATGAATTCCTGTGCGAACAGGTCACGCCGCCGCCCGTCATACGCGAGGCTGGCAAGTGAGCGAGGCAGATCGAAATCGCCCGTGTAAGATCCATAGTTGGTTTCGTTGCCCCATATCGAAACCATGATTGATTCAGGGACGCCAGTTTCTCGCTCAACGCGAGCAAGGAGGCCCCGGAGCGCCTGATATTTTACGCGTCCGCGCGCAATACGTGCGGCATCGACGTGCTTGGCACGATACGGGGCAAAAGCTGGAATGGCGGATGTGGGGCCAGCAGGGTTGCCGCCCGGTTGAGCACGATCCAGATCGACGACACGCTGGTTAAATGTGAGGGTCGGGATAACGGCGTCGACCGTTTGCCGGGTCACGCCCTGTGCGATCGCCTGGCGCCCAAGTTGGGCCATATAGGCGTCGAAACCAGAACCATTCTGCGCAACTGCGGGGCTGCCACCGAGCGTTGTAACCGGTACTATCATAGCTGTGGCGAACGCCAGTCCAAAGGCGAGCTTTGTGGCGATTTTTGTTTTTCCCCTCATTGGCTGAACATGGCACAGGAGGCGGGTGTGGGGAATCCCCTTTGTCGTAGGGCTTGCACGTTCAGGCGCGGAGCCGCTAAGCGGGCCACTCCGGGTAGGAAATTCCGGACAGGTGGCCGAGTGGTTTAAGGCAGCGGTCTTGAAAACCGCCGTGGGTGGAAGCTCACCGTGGGTTCGAATCCCACCCTGTCCGCCAAAAGTCATTGAGAACGTTATGTTTTCGTGGATTATGGTTTTTCTGTCATACTTTTGTTTATGCACGGATTTAGGACGGGTGTCCGGTCGAGGTATCAGGCCGGCGAGAGAGCGCGCCAAAACAGTCGTTTCAGAAAGAGACTTATCCTGTACAGCGCGGCGCGCGCCTGAAAGGCTCTCTCAGTTGTAGATTCGGCCCGATATGAAGCGGTTAGCAAGGTGATATATTCGGCCTTCGAACCCTCTGCCCTGCTACCGGCCGGCCATCCTTCCCCTTCGGCGCGGATAAGTTGCCGCAATATCCACGATCGATCTTCAGCCGTGCGCGCCGGAGCGTCAAGCAACTGATATTAGAGTTGAACGAGAATGTCTCCCAGCCGCGACCGCTGCTCTTGCGTGTGGGCAGAAATCCAATCCATGTTGGCGAGCCGAGCTTCTAGTTCGTCGTGATGGTTGGCGAGACAAGTGAACATATCGGGTTCCTTAGCAGGAGAAATTTCTTGATACACAATATTTACTATGCATTTTAACTACTTGTTGATGCCTGAAAAATTAGGGTGTAACGGAAATGCAAATGGAAAAAGCCGTTGACCATTTGGAGCTAATTTCACAGCCTAATGGTTCGGTCGCAACAGATTCTGCGCGTGTGTTCCGTTCGATGATGATCCGTAGATTCCGTCGCGCCAGATAGAGGCATTGGAGCGAATCACTTCCTTAAGCAGCCGTAATCCGCGCCACGATCTGAGCCACCAAGCTTCGCTTTCCTGGCGATCGAAACATTCCAAAGCGAACGAATCGGACGACGTGCCTTTCGCGATTGCTGCTGACAGCGTCGCCTCATCAGCCCGTAGGTCTTTGCGAGCCGGTTGAGCATTGAAAGGCGGTCGGCTTCTGGGTCGGTTGATAGCGTCTTGGCAATCGGAGTCGTTATGGGCGGGGCGAGTGCGCTGATCGGTTTGATAACGGCTTGTGGAAACATTGGCTTGGCCGCCGCCGACGGACTATATAAAAACTCGGTGAGGGTCTTCTCATGTCTGCAACGAGCTTGGCAAACGCCGCCGCACGTTTCGCTGTAGGGATAAGATCGAATTTGAACCCCAGAAGATGCCTGTCTGAGTGTTGCCGGTGACAGTCCCGTCGCTGGCAACCCAATATCCATGTGTTAATGAAGTCCACCGCCCGCGTCGCCGTGTTGCTTGCATAGGCCGTGTCGCCAATTACCGCGGCCAATTTGCTGAGTACCGTTAGCGTTCGATATTGCCGAGGTGTGCGCCAACAGCGCGCCATGAGCAATAATCTCCGTTCGGGTCATCGGCCGCAATAGAAAAGCGACCACTCGCTCAAAAGATACACCATCAGCTTTTAAGTAGATCTGACATCGGCCGGCCGATCGTGTTCTGCGAAAAAAGGGTACGTCCGACCTTTTCATGATCGAGTTCGAAGCTTTCGGCTGCAACGCCCGCGATCAATCCGTCCAGGCTGGAAGTCGGACGCAAGTCACGCTGTTGATAGAGTTTTGCCGGAGCCAAGCCCGGCCAATCCGACACAATCCGACCACCCTTTACCGCACCTCCGACGAGCATTGCGACGGAGGCCGTGCCGTGATCCGTGCCACCCGATCCGTTGACAGCCGCAGTCCGGCCGAACTCGGTCGCCACCAGCACTGTTGTCTGTGACCACGCAGCACCAAGGCCATCACGCAACGCCGCAAGCATCGCGTCGAGGCCTTTTAGCTGATTGGCGAGGCGGCCCTTTTGAGCCGTATGCGTATCCCAGCCCAGCGTCTCGAGCATCGCTATCCGGGGCCCCGACGGCTTGGTAAGGAAACTCGCGGTCAGCCTACCGAGGCTGACCGGATCCCGGCTCGCACCGACACCTGCTGCCAAGCCGTTGGTCTCGAGCGCTGCGGCCCAGACTGGATGCAGTTGCGGATCGGCATCATAAAGCGCCGTAACACGTGCCATCAAATCATCGGCGGCATGAGGAAGCGCAGATGGTTCGTACGAGGCGACCTGAACCGACCCGCGCAACGCAGTCGGGATTGTTGCTGCGATGGCAATCGCCGCATCGGTTGATCGCGGGAGCATTGTCACCAGACGGTTCAGCCACCCATCCCTTACGGCATAGGGCTGATTCCCGCCGGTCTCCAGGACGTTCTGCCCGTCGAAATGGGACCGATCGCGATAGGGCGAAGCGATGGCATGAACGAAAAGCGCCTGCCCCTGCCCGTACATCCGTGCGACTTGGGCAAGTTCGGGATGAAGGGCGAACATTCCGTCGAGTTTCGTTCCCAGAGTGTCATCGCCCACCAGCGCGCCGCGCAAGCCGGTAAACGCCGGATCGCCATAAGGCCGAAGGATATCGAGGCCATCAGCGGCACCACGCTGGATTATGAAGACAAAACGGCGTTCGGTTGGCACGGTTGCCAGCGCCAGACCGGGAGCAACGAACAGTGCTCCTGCCCCAAGTACGGACGCGGACAGAAACTGACGACGGGCGATCATCGGATCATCTCCTCAGGAAATCGGGCGATACCAGCATCAGCGCGATTGCACCGGCCGCGCTTTCGGAACGGGCAATTTGGTCGGCGGTCGCGTCACTGAGCGAACCCGGCATGATTCTGGGGGCAACGGTACGTGCATCGAGGCCCGCGCCGATCGAACTGCCCAAACGCTGCGCCACTTCAACACGGGCAAGCAGCGCACCGGAACCTGCCCAACTGGCAGCGATGTCATCCCAACCAGCGGGCGATCCCGGTTGCCAGACGCGCTGTCCAAGTTGCGTCTGAAGGCCAGCAATCTGGATATTGCCGACTTGCGCACGGCCAGTCCCGCGCAGCGCTGAAATCGTCCATTCCCACGGCGTCTTGAACTTGGTTGGTTCCGCGACCCACGCTTCGCGCGATGCGACCAGCGTTCGGTAAACCGTCGGCAGGTCGCCGTGGCTTGTCGTGAAGCTGGTTGCCAGACGTTCGACAAGCGCAGGCGGGGGAACGTCGCCTGCAAAATGACGCGCCAGCTTGGTTGCTATATGGATCGCTGTTGCAGGCGAATGCGCGAATTCGAATAGCGCCGCACGCGCCTGATTTTCGCCGTCCTGATCGTAACGTTTGCCAAGGATCGTTCGGACGCCGGGTTCGTGCTGGCCGGGTCGAAACATGAAATTATTGGGATCAGCACCAGGTGATTTATCCGCACCAAGCCCCCCGACCGACCAGCCTGTCAATGCCCGCGCGAATTCGGTCACATCGGCCTGAGTGTAGCCAGACCGGACGCCGAGCGTGTGCAGTTCCATGATCTCACGCGCCAGATTTTCGTTAAGCCCGCGCTTTCGTTCAGGATTTCGGGCGGCCGCGTTGCTGTCTGGCCCGATCGACTGAATCTGGTTCAGGTAGATGAGCATCGCGGGATGCTGCTCTGCTGCGAGCGCCATGTCGGCGAACCGGCCGAGAACATGCGGGCGTATCGCATCGCGTTCGAATGCCCCGACAAAGGCAGTAACGCGGGGGTTATCGGCCGATACGCAGAAATGGTTCGACCAGAAATGCACCAGTCGCTCAACAAATGGAGTCTCGGTCGCGAGCGCGCTGTCCGTGCGAGCCTGAACGGCCGCACGATAAAGTGTTTGCACATCCTGTCGAAAATCATGACGGGCGACTTTGATGTCGGCCTGATTCTCCTGACCAGTCATTTGCCGGTTCGCCACTTGTTCTTTTTCGTAGCGCTTTATGATTGTGCCTGCGTTTTCGAGCGTCGCATAAGCAGCAGGCAGCACGTCGAAGTGAGCAAACTGATCGAGAAGCCAGCGCTGCGGATTCGCAGGTGGCGTGTCGTTAGGTCGCGCGCCGAGTCCAAACCGGTTCAAGGCTATGGCGGCGGATGAAACTGAACTGAGTGACGGCACTGGGGAACGCTCTTTCATGACGCACTATTTCTTTAACGCAGCAGCCAGGGAATTCCGTCGCGCATAAGTTATTGCGATCGGCGGCGCGGTCCTTCTGCCCGGCGCTTCATCGCGTCGGACAGCTTCGCTCGATCGGTCGGAGGCAGCGTTATCGCATATGCGACAGCGCGACGTTCGACGGCCGCTCGCACCGCCACATCGGCAACGCGCGCGCGGTCGAGCGCGCTCAGGAGCGCACCCTGATCGACCGTCGGCTCCGCCAGCAGTGCAGCCGCCTGCGCCTTAGCTGCAAGGGCTTCGAGAATGGTTGCTCGCATGGTACGCCGCGTCTCACGAAGTGCTGCCCGGAAGGGTTGGCGTTCCGCAACGGGCAATTCTGCACCCGCCACCCTGAGCGCGCCGGCGTTGATCATCCGCCTTCCAGTTTCCAGCGACAGGATGCCGGACACCAACGCCCCGGCCAGAAAAAGATTGAGCAGGACTGAAACGATAAGGGCGATGCGAAGGCGACGCATGGATCAGGTCTCCTGCCCGGCGATGTCGCCGAACGATGTGCTGCCGTCGGGTGTCGCTTCCAGAGGCGCAACAAGGGCGACGGTGACCGCTCCGGCAGCGGCCCCCGCAAGCGCCGCCGCAATGCCTATCCCGACCACCATAGCCGAGCGCGGCCCCCGAACCGCCTGCCGGAAGCGGGTGCGTTGTCGATAAGGTGTGCCTGCAAATTGGCGGTTGGCGCGGCCACCGACCATATATCCAGGGTCATGTCGAGCGTCAGCGCCTTTGCGAGGATTTGAGCAGCTACGGGTTCGGCGGCCAGACTCATCGCGTCCGAACGATAAATCTCCGGCCATCGCGCAACCACGCCTCCATAGGCGTCGGCGAGTTCTTCAAAGCGTTCAAGCGTAAGTCGTTCAGTCATTACCGTCGCCCTCCTGCAACTTGGAAAGGCGTGTGCGCAGTGTGCGCCGCCCCCGTGCTAACAGCGATTCCAATGCGTCCACGCTGATCTCCAGCGCAGATGCGGCCTCCGCGCCGGACAGATCCTGATAATGGACGAGCAGGATTGCCTCGCGTTGCCGATCGGGAAGGTCCGCAATGGCTTCGGCTACGGCACGCCCGCGATCCGCCTCGATGAGACGGGCCTCGACACTCGGCGTCGGGTCGACCCTGTCCGGCAACGTATCCCCGGTCGTCGCGCGTCGTCGGCGTAATCGGTCGCGGCACAGGTTGAGCACAACAGTGTGGAGCCAGGTATCGAAGAGTGCACCCCCGATTGCCAGGTCGCAGCGTGGCGCCAAATGCGGACAAAAGCTTCCTGCGCGACATCCTCGGCTTCGGTCCGATCGTGCAGCATACGCGTCGCCAATCCAAGAATACGCGGAAGCTTGGCGGCGACCAGTTGGCGCGCAGCAGAGGGCTCCCCGCGACCTACGCGCTCGATCAAATCTGTGTCCGGATCGTGATCGCTCAATCGCGTTGGTTCCTATGCCCATGCCCAACGATCCAGTTTCATGAATCGGAACTATCCAGAGCGGCTTTATGTTTGCCGGCGCGGGCCGCCGCCCGTTCTTGCGTTGTGATAATCCCGTTACCATCGGCGTCGATCCGCTTGAACCTTCGGGCAAGCATCGCATCGATCTCGCTTTTGTCGAGCATGCCGTCGCCGTTCTGATCCATCTTTGCGAACCGCTTTGCCGGATTACCCTTTCCGGTCTTCGCAGCAGCCAGAAACTCCGCCTTGCTGACGCGGCCATCGCCATCGGTATCTGCCGCCATCAATCGGTCCCTCTGTCGCTTCTGGAAATCCTCCAACGTCATGCCGGATGAATGACGAGGATCAGACTGTGTCGAAGACGCTGTAGCATTTGAAGATGATGCGTTGTCACCGCTGGTCTTTGCACATGCGCCGACTGGAACGAGCGCCAGCACAGCAGCAGCGGCCCTCCCGAATTTCATGCCTGTCATCGTGTTCATGAGCGATGTCCTCAGGGTGTTTTGGGCTTTATCAATATGGCCGAAGCGGGAACGCCGAAATACTGCATCCCCGCTCACGCGCCCAGCATTTAGCGGTAACGCCATCCACCATGCCAGCGCTCGCGATGACCCCAATAGCGTCGGCCATCCCAATAACCGCGACCACCGTAATAGACGCCAATCGTGGGAGCACCGCGCGCAACGATGACGTCGCCGCGATTTGGGCGGCACCCGCCATAGGGACCGCGATGAAAATTGGCACCGCAACCACCGCGTGCCTCAGCCGGAGATATGGCTGCGATGGATGCACTGGCAGCCAATGCGACGAATAAAAGCTCTTTCATACAATCCTCTTTCTTACGGTCACGGGGCTTTGTCAGAAGCTCCATGCGATCGTTAAACGCAGAAGATTTGGATTTCCGTCGCTGATGTTCGATCAACTGGTTTTCTCGTCCCTAAAACACTCGCCAATCGAGCATTGCCGGACACGGCGAAGCGATCACCGCCTCAATTCGAACCTGAAGGCGACGCTGCGTTTCTCCATCTGCCTTTGCGACTAAAGGAGAACTGAGATGGAAATATCAGAATTTGATCCCGCAGAGCTGTCCTCTCACCGGAATGCTACATCGTCCGCCGCGCCAAGATGCTGATTTAAAACACTTGTCGATGACTGTTTCGCGATCCCCACAACAGGACGCGGCCGAAGACATGGAAGCAACTCCAGTTATTACCGATGCTCGCTCGCCGTGATGGTTTCGCAGAGGATTGGTTGCACCGTGTAAAATCGGACATCGTGAGGTCGGCAGAATACGCCGAAATGAGAGGAGCTGATCTTGTCGCTGACATAAAGGATCCTGCGTGGTATTTTACAGGAGACGTCACCGATACGCAGAAGCCGCACATGCCAGACAGCTTTATCAATTGTTTTGGCCAGCGCCCTAAAAGCTTCTGGTCACCGCAACCCGAAATGACCGGGGACGAAGCGGCGTTCGCTGATTGCCGGCAGCGAAACCGAAAGGATTGCCGAACGAGAAACGGTTGCCCCTAACATCACCGACATTATCGATGGCCAAAGACAAGCGGGTCGATCCAAGGGCATAATTTAGGGCGATCGAGCTCGTCAGATATCGACCTTGCGAGAGCGCAAACGGTGTGCCGATGCCGAGTTTCGATGGTCCTACATAGCGGACTGTACCGTCGATACTGACAACCCGCCCACTGGAAAGCGCAATCGAATAAACTGCGGAAGCGCGGGCTCCTGTAGCCGCCACATCGGGAAGATCGCGATCGCGTGACGTGTCGAACTCCGGCACCGGATCCGACAGCGCGCTCGAATTCATGAAGAGTGCGCCGTCAAGAACAACGCCAGCGACCGGCGATATCCCTCCCTGCGCCTCCACGCCTACAATGTAGCCGTCGCCTAGGTTCGTCGTATAGATCAGCCCGGCACCATCGATAAGATCGGCCTGAATGTTAGTCCAGTGCGCGTATGACAGAGTAGCGCTGAGCCACGCACGGGTTGTCTCCTTGCTGCCAGCCCGAAATCCCAGTTCGACCGCCTTGAGTATATCAGCCTGAAACCTCTTGGATGTTGTACGATCGCCCAGGGGAGAGATCGCCAGGCCCCCCGATCGTGCGCCCTGCTGAATGCGCCCGAAGACCAACAGGCCATCGTGCACGTGCCAACCCACCCCCAATGAGGGCGACAGGCGGACGTCGATGCGAGAGGGTTCCGAAACATCGCCCTGTGCGCGTTCAAGAAGTGAGCCTTCCGATCGGGTGAGTTCTGCTCGCCCACCAACAGAAAATTCGAATTTGCAGTTCGGGCAGAATGTAACCTGTCCAAAGGTAGCGATCTGCTCGATCTGGTTTTCAACTCCATTTTTTACGGTTGGTCCGGACAAGTTTCCAAGAGCGGTGGTGAAGCGGTTTTTGTCATACAGGCCAGACACTCCGGCCACCCAGGCAAAGCTGTTAGTAGCGCCCGATATTCGTGTTTCATGCGCAATCAGCGTGATGTTACTTTGCTCGTCATACTGGGAGGTGGGCGCAGCTGGATTGCTCGGCGTCGCATCGAATACAGTCGTTATATCATGCCTGACGATTGAGGTCGTCGAGGTTACCGACACGGAACCGGCGCGGTGTGTCAGGGTAACGTACCCAAGCCGAAAGTCATTATCGAAGGGTTGAGCGATCCTCGTGGCGCGCGTCAGATCGGGTGTTCCGGCGAGGACATATTGCCCGTCGGCAGAGGCGATGTCCTGTACGACGAAACCGCCCTCCACTGTCCAGTCCGTCGAGGGTTGCCATCGTAAGGCGAGGCGACCTCCCTTGGTGTTCGTTTGGTTCACGTTCGATTTTCCGCGTGACGGATCGTCGATATAGCCTGGTTCGATCGATCCATAGGCGACGGCGCGGACTGCGAGTCTGTCGGTGATCAGCGGGAGGTTTATCATTGCACCGCCGTCGCCGCCGATGCTGCCTTTCGAGGTGTAGTCGAGTGCTGTCGTGAATGACCCTTTCAGGTTGGTCGTGTCGGGGGCGTTGGGCACGAAGCGAATGATGCCGCCTAGTGTGCCGGTCCCGTAAAGTGTTCCCTGCGGGCCTTCCAGAACCTCTACACGGTCCATATCGTACAGGTTTAGGTCAGGATCGGGCGCATTAAACGTCAATCGGGCGTCACCGATATAATGACCGATGGTGGATTGAGACGCGCCATTGAAGCTGCTGTCGGCAATACCGCGAATGAATATCTTGTTACGTCCCGGCCCAAGCTCGGTCGATGACAGCATCGGCAGCCGAGTGACGAGAGCGGCCGTTCCCTGCGCGGCGCTGGATGAGGGATCGGCCGCATTCAAATCGACGACGGTGACGGTACCCGGAAACCGTGCGAGCGGCGTTTGTTGCTTGCTGGCGGTCACAAGGATCACGGGCGTCGGCTCCCCATCGAGGGGGCGTGACACAAAAGCTGGCTGAACCCGGTGCTCGCGTGTCGCAAAAACCTTTGCCGAGCGCGCGTCGAGCATCGCAAAATCCGCGCCCGTCGAACGCAGCAGAATGCGGAGTGCCTGAATTGGGGTGTGACGTCCCTTCACACCCCCTGAGCGGTGCCCCGCGAGTACCGGGTCGGTCAAGCCAATTGTCCACCCGCATTGCCTGCCAAATTCGACAAGAATGCTGCCCACCGGCCCCGCCTGAACGTCGAAGACCTGTTCACCCCTTGCGATGGCGGGTGTCACCGACAAGCCGATAGCGGCCATAACGCCACAATATTTGCGCATTCTATTGCGCCGAAAGCGTCCAGCCATTGTCATTCGGACGCGCTTTTACGCCCAGCAACCGATCAAGGCGCGCGAAAAAGCGGGTACGGTCCCGGTCGATCTGGATTGTGCCACTGAATTGCTTTCCGGCGAGCGATGCGTCGAGGGTAATCGGCACGCCGAGGTAACGGGAAATATCGCGCGCCACGGTGCCAAGCGACTGCATCTCATACTCCAGTCGCCCCGTCTGCCACGACGCGATGGCACTGACCGGTCTGTTACTGAGGATAATTGGATCGCCGCCGCCAGTCTCGGTCAAACTCTGCCCCCGCATCAGCGAAACTGCATTGGCACCGGAAGTGTAGCGAACGCTTCCTTCCTTGACGTCCACCGTTACGGCTTTTCCGTCGGCAACGACGTTGAATACGGTGCCGACGTCCTCGATCCGGCGATTACCCACGCTGACGGTAAAGGGAGCCTTGTCATCATGGATTACGGTAAAACTGGCCTCGCCCGACCGTAGCTCGGCGAGCCGGGGATTGCGATGGTCCAGCACAACGGTGCTGCTGCCATTCAGAGCGATTTGCGAACCGCCCGCCAGAGTCACGATGCGCTGCTGACCCAGCCCGGTTGCGATTTCATAGGGCTCTGGATGCGAACGGCCAGTCCCTGAAAAGAACACGGCAATAGCGGCGGCGGCAGCGAGCCCCGCCCCTGCGCCCATCCAGCGCCAGCGCCCACCCTTGCCGCCGTCGTCGTTTTCGTTTGCAGCCACCGCCACCGCCACCGCCACCACCACCGGAAGCGCAGGCAGGGCTGCATCGATATCCTGCTCGGCGGCCAGAACACGGTCATAGACCTGATTATGGCGAGAATCCGCATCAAGCCACATCATGAACTCATCCCACACGCCCGCATTGGCATCGGCATCGGCATCGCGCAGCTTGAGGTGCCAGGCGATTGCCTGCTCCTCGATAGCGTCGCGTTCCATCCATGCGTCGGTTTCATTCATGATCGGTCGTCGCCCTTTGTGCCAAGACGCCGCTGATCGTCGGAATCCGCATCCAATCGCTGGCGCACGTCGAGGATGGCGCGATAGGCACGCTGTAAATGCTTTTCGACTGAGCTGAGCGCAATGCCCAGATCGGCAGCGATCGTCTTTTGCGAGACACCATCGACACGATATCGCCGGAGGATGAATGACGTGCGTTCGGGCAATGCGGCCAGCGTCGCTTCAACGGTTTTCAGCCGTTCGCGCTGGATCAGACTGTCTTCAATGGACGGGGTGGCAAGCGACTGCCCGTCCGCGCCGATGCGGGTCGATGCCCATGCGGATTCGCGTGCGCCCTGTCGTGTGGCCGCGCGCCGCCGATCGTTCAAAAGATTATGGGCCATCCGGTAAAGATAGGACTTTGGTTCGCTGACAGGACCGACCTGCACGGTTCGAAGTTTCAGGAAAAGTTCCTGTAATATATCTTCGCTCTCTGCAGGCGATGCACCGCGCGCGATCAGGAAGCGCAACAGCATTGCCCGATCGGTCATGAAGACAATCAGCAAACCATCCACGGTCATGCTAAAAATCGCCTGTTAGCGCGCAATGATGTCCTTTCGACGCCGCGTCATCACAAGGACGAGCATCGGCAAAAAGGTTACTATCAATGGTGCGCCGACCGCCAGCCCGAATATGATCGCGGTGGCGAGCGGTTTTTGGAGGCCCGAACCGCGACCGATGCCGAGAGCCAGCGGAAAAAGCGTGAGGATAGCGATAAGGGCCGACATCAGGATAGGGCGTAACCGCGCCCGCCCCGCCGCGATCAGGCTTTGTGCGTTAAGCGGGTGATCGGCATCAAGTTCGGCGAGGTAGAAGATCGCCAGTTCGGTAATCATGCCGACGACCATCGTCAGCCCCATCAGCGCCGATATGTCGAGTTCAGTGCCGGTGAGCCACAGCCCGGCAAGGACGGCCATCACCGATACCAGCACCGTGCCGATCACCCCGAACGTAAACGACCATTTTTCAAACAACAGAGTCAGCAACAAAGCCGACAGCAACAATGCGGCGACGAATACGGTCGTGAGATCGCGGAACGACTGGGTCTGCTGCTGGTAAAGGCCGCCATATTCGACGCGGATCGAGGGGGGCAGTTTCAGTTCGGCAACCTTGACCTGGACCTGTTTGATGGCGCTGCCGAGATCGAGGCCATCGAGCCGCGCCGTCACCGGAATGAATGGCGACAGGTCTTCGCGGGTGATCTGGCGCTGTCCCGCTGCGATGCTGATTTTGGCGATGGAGCCGAGCGAAACGATGCGCCCATCGGTCGCGCGCAAAGTCAGTGACGACAGCGCATCGGCGCGGCGACGGAGTTCCTGCGGCAAACGGACCCGCACGTTAATCACCTGCTCGTCCGCCTGAACCTGCGTTGCGATCGTGCCATCGACCTGCGACCCGATCTGGGTTGCGACGGCTCCTGCATCGAGTCCGGCAAGTGCGGCGGCAGCGCGATCGACGTTGATGACGATGGCATCGCCTGCCACGCGCAGGCCGTTGTTGACCTCTACAATGCCAGTGATCCTGCCGATCCCGTCGGCGACCTTTTGCGCGGCATCGGCAAGCTGCGTTTCATCGTCGCCGAACAGCTTTACTTCGATCGGTTGAGGGATGGCGGTCAGATCGCCGATCAAATCTTCCATCAATTGCGCGGTTTCGATTTCGAGACCGGGCACTTGTAGCCCGACTTTGCCCCGAATTTCCGACATCACCTTTTCGATGTCGCGGCGGCGGCCGTTGTTCAGGCGCACGAAGAAATCGCCCTCATCGGCTTCGGTCAGCCCTCCACCCAATTGGATGCCCGTGCGCCGCGAATAGCTGGCAACTTCGGGCGTGGCCTGAATGATCTTTTCAACCTGTCGCAAAAGCCGGTCGGTGTCGCTCAGCGCAGCACCTGGCTTTGCCTTATAATCGAGGATGAAGCCGCCCTCGTCCATCTTTGGCATGAAGCCGGATTCGACCCGGTTCCACGACACCGCGCCGATGACGATCAATACCGTAGCGATAACGGCAGCGAACAATCCGGGTCGCTTCAGGGCGCGTGTGACGCCCCCTTCGTAGCGCCGGATGATGCCGCCCATAAAGCCGTCGGCCTTTTCGGTGGCCTCTGCATCCTTTGGGGTCAACCAGTGGTCGGCGACCAGCGGCAGGACATATCGCGCGTAAAGCAGCGAGATGCCGAGTGCTGCAACGATGGTGATCGCGAGCGCCTTGAAAAAGCCGCCGGTGACACCTGTGATGAAGGCCAGTGGCAAGAACACGACGATGGTTGCCACTGTCGATCCAAACAGGGGTCGCGCCATTTCGCGCGCGGCGGCCAGCATCGACGGTCTGGTTCCTTCGCCGTCATGCTCAGATTCCTGAAGCCGGCGCATCAGATGTTCGAGCATGACGACCGCATCGTCGACGACCAGCCCGACCGCCGCGGCCATACCGCCGAGGGTCATCATGTTGAAACTCATGCCCAAAACGTAAAGGATCAGGCAGGTCGCGGCGAGCACGGCGGGCAGCATCGACGCAGTAATGACCATCAACCGCCAACTGCGCAGGAAGACGAACAACACGATTCCCGCAAGCACGGCACCCAGCAAAATGGCGTCGCGGACGGCGTTGGCGGCACCGGTGACGAGTTCGGACTGGTCGTAGAAAAAGCTGATCTTCACGTCGGCGGGAAGTGCCGCGCTCTTGATCCGCGCATCGACCGCCTTGACCAACGCGACTGCGTCGGCGGTGGGCGTCTGACGGACGTTAACCAGCACCGCGCGGGTGCCGTTCAATGTCACTTTCGTCCATGCGGGTGCGGTGGCGCGGCGGATGCTTGCAACCTGTCCGATCGTGACAATACCACTTGCCGCCCCTGCCCCCGATTTGACCGGAATTGCGGCAATGTCGGCTTCGTTCCCGATCCTGTCCTCGACCAGTGCGAGATAGAGGCGGTGGCGATCCTCAAGCCTGCCGACAGCGGAGATGCTGTTTGCGCTGGCGAGCGCCGTTGCGACGTCATTCGTCGTAATGCCGAGTGATTGCAGTTTGGCCGGATCGACTTCGACCTCCAGTTCCGGGACCGATCCGCCAAGCACGTCCACGCCCGCGACGCCGGGCACCGTCGAAAGCACAGGCCGCAACTTTAACTGGGCGAGTTGCGCCAGTTCGGTGTCGCTGCGTTTTGTCGAAGTCAGCGACAGGCCGACGACCGGGAAAATCGACGGGTCGGAGCGACGCACGCTGAACCGCGTTCCTATAGGCAAATCGGGGATGATCGTCGCCAGCGCGCCCTGTGTCGCCAGCGTCGCCGCAACCATATCGTCGCCCCAGCCAAAGGTCAGCGAGACTTCTGCGGAGCCGCGACTGGTGACGGAACGGATTTGCGTAACACCCGGAATTGCCCGCAGGGCGATTTCGGCGGGGCGCGTGACGACCGCCGCCATCTGGGTCGCATCGCGGTCGCCGGCATCGATTGCCACGACAACGCGTGGATAATCGATATGCGGGAACAGCGCGACCGGCAGGCGTGTTGCGGCGACGAGCCCTGCGAGCGTGATGAGGAAGACGCTTAGCCAGATCGAGCGGCTGTGACGCCGCATCAGTTCCTTCATCTGGAAGCGCCGTTTTCAAGCCGGTCTTCGCGCACTTTCATGCCGTCTTCGAGCGCGGTGCCCCCTTCGGTAACGACGCGTTCGCCGGGTTGCAGTCCGGTCAATATGGTCACGGCTTCACCCGACGTACTGCCGGGCGACACATTACGTTTTTTGACCGCGCCCTTGTTCACGACGAACACAAAGCTCTGGCCTGCTTCGTCGAGCAACGCGGCATAGGGGATAGTCACACCAGAAACCGATGCGCCGACCGCGACATGGCCGCGAAGCGGGGTGCCGACGCTGACCGATGCCGGGACACGGGCGAAAACAGAGGCGAGGCGTGTGGCCGCATCGACTGCCGGATCGACGCCGACGACGGTTGCGATGATCGGTGCGCCACCGCTGATCGGCTCGATCCTGATCTGCTGACCCGGATGGATGCGCGCGGAGACCGCTGGATCGACACCGAAACGCGCGCGGCGTTCTCCGGTGGCGGCAACCGATGCGACCGAGGCACCGGCGGCGATCTGATCGCCGGGTTTGGCGGTCAGGCTTTGCACGGTGCCTGCAACGGGTGCGCGCAGGACGCCGCTGCCGCTGCCTGAGCTGGCCTTTGCAGCCGTGGCGGTGCGGGCGGCGGCGCGGGCGGTTTCGACGTCGGCATCGCTAACCAGACCGTCGGCGCGCAAGCGCAATGCCCGCGCAAGGGCGGCGTTGGCGGTGGTGGCGTCGCTGGATGCCCTGGCGAGATCGAGGGCGGCGGAGGGGCTTGGTTTCAGGGTGGCGATCGGTTGCCCTGCGCTGACGGCGGTGCCGGTGGGAGCAAGGATTGCGACCAATAACGCTTCACGCATTGAGATTACCGAACGTTCGCCGCCCGGCCCCGCTTCCGCTGCGCCATAGACGGTCACGTCGTCGCGCGACGCGCCGAGCGTTGCGACGGCGGACCTGATCGTCGCGGTTGGGCTTGCCTCGGTCGTGGGTTCGGTCGCTGCGCCGCACGCGCCGAGCATCAAAAAGGCCATGAGTGCGAGCGTTTTCAACGGGTCCATCCTTCGCTGGGGCCGCCTGACAGCAGTTCGAGCGCAATCGTCGTTTCGGCTGCCTGCTGGTCGAGTTGGAGAAGTGTCGTCTTTCGATCGCGCAGTGATTGCGCGGCGGTTGCGGCAAGGGCGAGCGCGAGGTCGCCACGTTGGGCTGCGCGGGTCGAGCTGGCGGCGAAGCGTTCGATTGCGGGGAGCTTGGTGAGCAATTCGGCGCGCTGCTGGCGGATGGTTGCAAGTCCTGCGACCGCTGCCGCAATCTCTGCGCGGGTCTGGAACAATCGCGCGTCATATTCGGCTCGAAGTTGCGCGCGCGTGGCATCGACCACCGCGATCCCGCCACGGTTGCGATTCCAGAGCGGCAGGGTGAAGCCGACTTGCGGACCCAGCGTATAATTTCCGGCGGTGTCACGGGCGGATGCGATGGTTAGCGACAGATTGGGAAACTGGTTCAGGATCGCCCGGTGCATCTCACCCTCGGCCACGTCATATCCGGCGCGCAGCGCCTGAAGGTCGAGGCGACGGTCGATCGCCTGGGTAACCAGTACCGAACTCGCGGGAGCAATCGCTGGTTGGGGCGGGGTGGCGAGGTGGAGGGTCGTTTCGGGAGGCAGGCCGAGCAGTTTGTTCAACTCCCCCCGCGCCGTCGTCAGGTCGCGCGCAGCCGCTTGGTATTTCTCGTCGGCATCGAGCGTCGCCAAACGACGCGCATCGACTTCGCCGGCCGCCAGATCACCGCGCCCGGCGGCGTTTTCTACCGCTCGGAACAGGTGTTCCGCCGCTGTCGCGCTGGCTTTCGCGAGGTCGATTTGTGCCTCTAACGCAACGATCCTAACCCCCTGAAGCCGTGCCTGCTCCGCTGTCTGCCATTCCACCCATGCCAGATCGAGCCGAACCTGACGCTTTGCCGCCTCCCCACTTTCGCGCGTGACCCGCGCCGTGCGCAATGCGTTCAGATCGAAGCCAAGCTGTCCCGCAAAACCGTTGAATGCGTCGGGACCGGACAGCAATTTATCAAAGCCAAGTTGTGCCGTCGGATCAGGCAAAAGCCGCGCGGCAAAAGCCTGAGCGGCCGCAACCCCAGACTTCGTGCGCAACGCTTTCAGGTCGGGATTTTCGATTATCGCGATTACTGCCAGCGCGTTGGGCGTCAAAGGCTGGGCGAGGTCGATTGACTGCGGCGTCAGCCACGGACGGTCGATCTTGCCCGCATCCGCCGACAATATCGCCATGTCAGGTTTCGCGAGGACTGCTGTGAGGGGATCGAGCGGCGCGGCATTATAAGATGCGCAAGCCGAAAGAGCAGTCATGAGCAAGACACTTAGAAGTACCAAGCGACGCTTCATTCATTTTCCATTCGCTTGTCGCAGATGCCTGACATCATTGCGCACTATCTAATCATACCGACTCCTGAAACCTCACACCGGGCGGTTTGGGGCAAGATTGGGAAATCGCAATGTTTGGCGTGGCAGAACTATCGACACACGCAGGCCGGGAGCGTTGTCCTCGATTATCAAACTTCCGCCATGCGCCTCGGCGATTACCGACACCAGATTCAAGCCAAGGCCATGCCCCGGTGTCGTTCGGCTTGTGTCCAAACGCGCAAATCTCTGCACGATGACGGATCGGTTGCCGGGCGCGACACCTGGCCCATTATCCGCGACGGTCACGATCACATGCCGGTCCGTGGCCCTTACGCCGAGTGATATCCGCGTCGATGGTGGCGTGTGGCGCTGGGCATTGTCGAGTAAGTTGATCAGCGCCTGAGCGAGAAGTTCGCGATCACCAACGATGTCCGCTCCGGGTTCGATCGCGCTTTCGATCAACCGGCCGGTATCCGCCACCGCCGGTGCATAGGAATCGTACAAATCAGTCGCGAGTTCGGACAGGCTGATATGGATGAAATGACGCGTCAGTGCCCCGGACTCAACCTCTGCAATGCGGAGAATTGCGGCAAATAGCGACAATAGTTCATCGCTTTGCGCGAGGGACCGCTTCAGACTGCGGCGGAGAACCGCCGCATCCTGATCCCCATCTAGGGCTGCCTCGATCTGGCCGCGCAGCCTTGCGAGCGGCGTCCGCAGGTCATGAGCGACGTCGCTCGATACCTGACGGAGATTTTCGAGCAGCCGTGCAATCCGGTCGAGCATCGCATTGAGGACCGCGCCCAACTGATCGAATTCGTCGTTACGTGCGCTGACCGGAATGCGGTGGTCAAGGTCGCCCGCGACGATCGCCTGTGCGGTACCGCTGATCCTGCTGAGACGGCTTCGCAGATACCCGCCAAGGAGCAAAGCGGCCCCCACCCCCATCAGAATGACGAGGACGAACGCCACCGTGAACAGTTCGAATATGATCGTGTCGATACGTTCAAGCGCCGTAAGATCGACCGCGGTGACAAAACGATACCCCCCTGGCAATTCCGTCACGAGCGCGCGTGCGTCGCTGGTCTTGCCATGCGAGACTGCGACAATCAGATCCTGTTTTCCCACCCTCGGCCTGGTCGTGGCAAGCGTTCCCGCGCGCCGGACCCCGGATGGATCGAAAAGCGCATAGCGATAGCCGGCACTGTTAAGCTGTTCTTCGCGCTGAGCGATCGCGGCGCTGAGGTCAGGAATACCGCCTTCGTAATATTCGCGCAGGAGGAGCGTGCTTCCCTCCGCGATTCCGACGTCCTGCTGGTTACGGAACTGGGCGTCGGCCGCATAGTAAACCGTCACCCCCAAAGCGAGAATCGCGAGCGCAAAGGCGCAGGAATAGGTGAAGGCAATCCGATAAGCCGCGCTGGTGTTTCTAGACATCAGCCATCCTCGACATCGAGACGCATTCGATAACCAACACCACGCAATGTTTCGATCGGATCCGTGGTAAAGCCATCTTTCAGTTTCGATCGCAATCGACTGAGGTGGCTCTCGACGATGTTGGTCTGCGGATCGAAGTGAAAGCCCCAAACCCGTTCGAGGAACATCGAGCGCGTCACCACTTCCCCGGCGTGTCGCATGAGCTGTTCGAGCAGGGCAAATTCGCGCGGTTGCAGGTGAACCTCTCGTCCAGCGCGCCTCACCTCTCGCTTTAGCAGATCCAATGTGATCGACCCCACTTGAAGCCGGGTCGGCAGGTCGGCAATAACGGGGCGTCGCTGCAATGCGGTCAGTCGCGCTGCGAGTTCGACGGTCGCAAAGGGTTTAACCAGATAGTCGTCCGCGCCAGCCTCCAGCCCCCCTACCCTGTCAGCAATACCGCCAAGCGCGGTGAGCATCAGGACCGGCGTATGAATGCCCGCTGCGCGCCAGCGTTGCAGGACTTCCACTCCATTGATTCCGGGAAGCATCCGATCGAGCACGATGACATCATAAGCGCCCGCCACCCCGGCATGGAGCGCGTCGCCACCGGTCGCTACCGCTGTCACGATATGGCCGAGTTTGGATAAAGCGCGCACGACGATGTCGGTCGTATCGGCGTCGTCCTCAGCAACCAATACCCGCATTCGAATGGCCTTTAGTGATCATTGTGAACGAAGGACGCGATAGCCCGAAAGTCGCAGCTTAGTTATAAATCTTCCCAATGTCCGGCAAAGTTGCTGGCATCCGCGCGCACCCATCGTCACTCTGAACGCCTCACTCCAAATCAAAATCGAGTCCGTTCATGCTGCGCACTGCTTTCAAGATGCTGCTCGTCTCCATTGGTGCTGCCACGCTGGTTTCGGCGGGCCCGGCACCTACTTATGTTGCCAGTGGTTCGATTGCCGGACCCGATGGCGGGTGGGATTATGCGAGCGTCGATGGCGCGGCGCACCGGCTATATGTCGCACATGGCAACACTGTGCTGGCTGTCGATCTGGCCCATAGCAACACGATCCGCTTATTCGGCGCCATCGCCAGAGCACACGCAGTTGTCCCCATCCCCGGCAAATCGATGCTGCTGGTGACGAGCGGTCACGACAATAGCGTGCGTTTACTCGACACGGGCGACGGCCACGAACTGGCTCAGATCGCCGTGGGAAACGACCCTGACGCGGCCTTTTATGATCCCGCTACCGGCCATGCGATGGTGATGAATGCGAAGAGCGGAACGGTGTCTATTATCGACGTCGCAACCCGCAAGGTCATTCGCACGATCACGCTGAAGCCTGCGCTCGAATTCGGCGTGCTTGGCAACAACAATATGCTGTATGTGAACAATGAAGATTTGAACGAGATCGAGAGCGCGAACCTCACCACTGGCAAGATTGGTGCTGCAATTCCGCTGCCTGGCTGTACGGGGCCAACGGGTCTCGGCTTTGACGGCAAGACGGGCCAGCTCATCAGCGCGTGTGCCAATGGCAAGGCTGCGCTGGTCAGCGTCACATCGCACAAGATGGTGGCGCTGTTGCCGATTGGCAGCGGCCCTGATGCCGTCATCATGGATATGGCGCGGCGGACCGCCATTATTCCCAACGGGCGGGATGGGACACTGAGCATCATCGCGCTGGACGCAGCGGGCGGAGCCAAAGTCGTGAGCACGGCAAAATCGGAAGTCGGGGCGCGAACCGGCGCTCTCAATCCAGCGGATGGGATGCTCTATTTGCCGACAGCGCATTTTTCTCCCCCCGCAACCGCTGGCGCGCGACCAGCGGCAATTCCCGGTTCGTTCCATGTGGCCGTGATGTCGCGTCACTGAGGCGGGATATTTAGTCCCGCCGTTTACCAATGTGTCAGATGAGCCGCCCGGAGTTCGCTCCGTGCGGCAGCCATCTTTGCAACAAAGGACGGATTGGCGAGAAGTTTGGTTCCGATGATCGTGGCAAGGACATGGCTTGCCTCGGTATCGGAGGGATAGTGAACGCCGCAGACCTGACGGCTCATGGCATAATCTGCAGCGCGCGACAGGATCACGTCCGCCTTTTCGGGCACGAGACGCGCAAGGACGAAACCGACCGAATAGCTTAGGGTCGAATGGCCGCTCGGGTAGGAGCGGCGTGGATTTGCGTTCTTGCCTGCATCGCAATTCGCCAGCGTAGAGTCGGTCGCCCAGGGGCGAGCACGGTCAAAATAGTTTTTCGAGACATCGGCGGCGACTTCGCCTTCTTCCTGCACTTCGCTCAGCAGCGCCCAGGTTGCAGGCATCACCTCCAGTTTGACGCCAAGCACATCGTCGAACAGCGCGGGATCTTCATGCGCATCGTCCCATTTGGCCTGCGCCATGCGCGCGGCGCTGGCCGACGCGATGATCCGGTGCAATTCGGCGAGTTCGGCATTTTCGCCATCCGAACCCGGTGCAAAGGGTTTGGGCAGGATCATGACCGGCTCGACATCGGCACTGGTGAGATAGTGCAGGGTTTCTTTTTGCGCCGCATGTGCGCCGCCACCGAGCATGAGCGCCGTACCGGCCAGTGTCGCGAGATATTTAGATGGCGTCATGGTCAATTCCTCAAAGGGGTACTCGCGCGCGCTATTCCTGCCTGAATGAGTTCCATGCGGGCGGCATCGAAGGCGATACGAAAGTCCGGCTTGCCCATCAGCCGTTCGGCAATCAGCGTGCCGAGTTGTTGCCCGGCGGTTATGTCGCTACCGAAATGCTGTTCGCAAACGATCCGGCTTTGTCCGTATCGCGCCGCTCGAGTGAGGATCGCGTCGGCGCTTTCGGGTACCAGTCGCGCGAGAACTTCGCCCATCGAAAAGGCCATTGACGTATGGCCGCTGGGATAGCTCGTGTAGATCTCGTCACTGTGCTTGCAGCTTTTCAGCGTCGTATCGACGGCATAGGGCCGCATCCGCCGGAAATGGTCTTTACCGCGATCGACCACGTCTTTTTCACTGGCCCGCACCAGCGCCAACATTGCGGTTGTGGCGGGCAGTTGTTCCAGCACGAATTTCGAGCCGAGCACTTCGGCGAAGATCGTTGCATTCTTGGTATCGCCGTCGCGCCGTGCTGTCGCTTCCTCGGCTGGCGTGCGCGTCAATTCCTGAGCGTGCAATTCGGCAAGCTCCGCCACCGCCTGCGCGCTGCCGGACGCAGGAGGTGGCGGCAAAACGAGCGCGGGATCAAGATCCCGCGCCGTCAAGAGGGGAGCAGTTTTGGGCACCGGTGCAGCAGCGACCAGCAGCACCGCAAATGCCAACAAGCCGCGCATCAGAAGTTATAGGTGAGCTGGCCGGTGATCGCGCGACCCGGCTGATAATAGATTTGCGAGGTCGTCGCGACGATCGGCGTGCCCGAGATCTGATTGATCTTCTCCGAGTTGAACAAATCGGTCACGTCCAGACCAACCCGCATCCGCCCGATGTCGTAGCTCACTCCCAGATTGGCCGAGTTATAGGGCGAAATACGGGTCTGGTTGGTCAGGTCGGCATATTGTGCGCCCGTCCACTTGTCGGTGAGCGAAAAACGGATCGGTCCATGTTTGTAGAGCACGCCCGCTGCGGCGGTGGAAAGGGGTGCCTTGGCGATGATCGTCCGTAGGATGACGAGCCCGCTGACAGGATCGGTATAGGCGTTTGTCTTGGCATAGTTGCGCGAGCCGTTTGCAAACACGGCAAAGCCATTGCCGAATGCGTAAGTCGCCTGTGCCTCGACGCCCTTGTACAGTGCACCGCCGATGTTGGTGAAGATAGTGCCCAGCTTATCGGGGCTGGTGTCGGTATAGCTGTAGAATTTGTTGGTAAAGTTGATCACGTAAACATCAGCATCGAGCGACAGATGGCTGCCGTGATAGACCGCCCCGGCCTGATAATTGGTGGACCGCTGCGGCACGGCGTTCGAGAAACTGGGGTTTGCAACGTAGAGCTGGCTGAGCGACGGGATCAGGAAACCCTTGGCATATTGCCCGTACACCGACAGGTTCGAAAACGGTTGATAATTGACCGTCAGAAACGGCAGATTGGCGGTGTAAGTGTTGGACAGCCGCTGGGCATAGCGGGTCGTCTGATTATACGTGGCATCGACCTTGCGATTGAAATCGACATGTTTGAATCCGGGCGTGATCTTGAGGCCGGCAAAAGGGCGAAGCTCGAGCTCGATGAATTCCTCAGTATGATTGCCCTGCGAATTCTGGTCGAATTTGATGTACTGTGGCGTCACCTGTCCGGGATTGAGCCCGGTCGAGGGCGCAACCACGACCTTTTCGGCATAGTTGAACCCACCTGATGTGAGATCGACGTCGCGCTGCTGACGATAGGTGTTGCTGAACTCTAGCCAAGCACCTGCGGTCAGCGCACCGAAGCCGAAATCGATCCGCGCCTTCACGATGTCGCCAAAGACGCGGTATTTGTTCGTCTTGGTATAGCCCGGAATGTCGCCCTTGATGGTCGCTCCGGTCGCCGACTTCGTGGTGTAGAGGGTGCCCGGCAGCGTCGTCACGTCATTAGCCGACAGCGTCTCGTTATCGTAGTAATATGTATAGGCGCGATTTTCTAACACCGCATTCGGCGAGAGGTTCGCTTCCAGCTTGATGATCTCGAAATCAGTGGTCTTGTTGGTATAGTTATAGCCATAATATTGCGACGACTTCGGGTCATCGTTGAGCGCGTAATATTTACCGAAAAGCGCCTGCTGGGCCAGCGTCGAGCCATCGCTGTCCGCCTGATTGAAGCGGTTCTTGTTGTAGGTCGCGAGGAAGGTCAGCCGCACGTCGGGGCTGATCGGGACCATGACTTTCCCAAAGAGATTGTAGTTCTGATATTTCGAATCCGACGAGCGCCCGTCGCTGTGGACATATTGCCCGCTGAACACCGCTTCGGTCCCGCCCAGCCCCTTGATGGCCCCGGTCTCAAGCAGGCCACGCGCAAGGTAGGTGTTGAAGCTGCCGTAGCTGGCGACCAACTGGCCGCCGAAATCATCGCGCGTCGCGCGTGAGAACAGGTTGAACGTGCCACCGAAGGTCGCTTGACCAAGCTGGCTGGCGTTGCCGGGGCCGCGATCGACGACCAGAGTTTCGATCGTGTTCGACGGGAAGAAGGTTGTTGAATGGTGGGTTGGATCGTTGGTGTCGCCGAAGGGCACGCCGTCATAGGTGATGTTATATTCGCCGTCCTGAAAGCCACGAATCTGCGCCTTGGATTCGGACAGGCCGATACCGTTATTACCGCCATAATTGGACACGCTCGGCGTAATCAGCGCGATCTGGTTGAAGTCGACAGTCGCAGGTAGCGACTCCTCGATAAAAGAGCGCGACACGATCGCCTGCGGCTGGGTCGTTTGCAGCGACGCGGTGACAGGCGCGATCTCATTCGCCTTGGTACCGGTCACGAGGATATCCGACCCCTCGGCGGTTTTCTGGTCGGCACTCGCCGCGTCGGGAGCGCTTTCCGATGGTAAAGCGTCATCCGCCGCGAAAGCAGGTTGCGCACAAATTATTGCGAGAGCGAGTGCGCTGGCACTAAGCAGGTGCCCACGCCCTGCGGTCATCATTTTCATGGTTTATTTCCCCGGATCCTGTCGATCGATGCCGCGCCTACGGGGGGCGAGTGACACTTAAATTGCGAGTTTGTTACAGTTCCAATGATTGGGAATTCCCAATCATTGGAACTGAGCTAGCGGACCGTTAGGCGCGGCCAGATACAGTGCAGGATCGCGACGCGACCAAACAAGCGCCAGCGCGTTATAAACATTGCGCCAATTGACGAAATTCGTCCGCCATCCTTTGAATCATATGCTTATGCAGCTTCCAAAGCTGGCGTGCTCATGCTTACGCGATATTTCGCAAAGCAGATTGCGCCAGCCAACATCCTCGTAAACGCGATCGCTTCGGGCTTCTTTCACACTAAGATGACCGCATCCGTGCTATCAGAACTGGGAAACAAGGCGACACGGAACTGCGATCTTCTTGGCCAGTCGGGCATCCTCGTGCATGACGGGCGCGACAATCGAATGCGACGGTGGCCTCAGCATTGGTTTTGCCCCCTCACATAGCCAAGTTGGGGGACGCTGTTAAACTCGGGCTAGGGCGCGTTTGCTCCGTAGGATACCAGGCTGCATTCGATGACCCCGCTGCTTTCGATCATTTTGCCGACCTACAATGGCGGCTTGTTTTTGCGGGAGCAGATCGATTCGATCCTGACGCAGACCCATCAAGATTTCGAACTTCTGATCCTCGATGATGGCTCAAGCGACGCTAGTATGGTCATTGCGGATAGTTATGCTGCGGCCGATCAGCGGGTTTCGGTGCTGGCCGCCTCTGGCAGGGCTGGACAAGCAAACCGACTGCTCACCTTGTCGCAGGCCGCATGTGGAGAGTTTGTGGCGATCGCCGATCAGGACGACATCTGGGATCCTGAGCGCAATAACAAGTTGTTAGCGGCAATTGGCGATGGTGCGATGGCCATCGGTCGATCGGAGCTGATCGATAAGGACGGGAAGCGTCTGGGGACGTCGTTACTGGACAGGCTGAACCGCCCGCTGGATCCTGCATTGAAGTTGCGCGCGTTGATCGAGCCGATGTTCTCTGGCCATGCAATGGTTGTCCGGCGGTCATCACTTAATCCGGCTGCCTTCGCGTCACCTTTGACGTTTGATTGGCTGATGGCGCTTGATGCTATTTATTCGGACGGCCTTGTCTATGTCGATGACGCGATCGTTTTTCATCGGATACACGGGGGAAATCAGGTCAATAATCTTGATATGACCACCGACCCTGGACGTTTATCGGCGGCGCTGATCCGTGAGGCATTCTTAAATCAACGCGCGTTGCGACTGAAGTTCTGGTTAGTGCTATCGTATCTCGGACGTTCGAATATCGTACCGTTTGCTGACCGGCAGATATTCGCAAAGTTTGCTGATCGATGCCACATGGCCTGGTATTCGCACTGGCGCAGCGTCAAGCCATTCAAGACCGCGTTGGCGCAGGAAATTAAGGACGAGCTTGGTTGCTTTAGTTTGATTGAGGAGGATCGGCGTTATTTCGGACAGCGCATGGACAAGCTCGCTGCTGCGTCAACGATCGGTGCTGGTTTTAGAGAGGTTTACGACAGGATAAAGGCACGGCAATCAGTTTGATTATCGGTTCATAAACCCAATTTGCGTTTTAACCTGAAAACAGAAGGCAATAGCGCGGCAAGTGGCGCTGTGACCATCGCCGGATAGATGGTCTTGCGCTGTCCGAACCGACCACGCAGGCCATCGATCAGCCCATTGGTTATCGCAATCCGTTCGGAATGGCTTTGCCCGATTGATCCGAGGTATTCGTATTCTATGATCGACATTGCGCTTTCCTTGCGATCTCGCAGGGCGATCCCGCGGCGTTTCGCCAAAAAACGATTACGCGCGATGTAATAAAGGCGGTTGAAACCGGTGCTCGACCCCTCCCCTTCATGGTCGACCCGCGATTTGCAATCGACCAATAGTTGCCAACCTGCCGCTCTAGCTCTCAGACACCAGTCGGTTTCCTCGTGATACAGGAAGTAATCCTCATGAAAGGGGCCGATGTCGCGGTAAGCGCTGAGGTTAAGCGCGAAGCCTCCGCCATGAATGGTCCGAACCTCACGCACATCTTCCCTTAAAGATGGCGTGGCCTGCTTGTTGTCCCAATGCCAGTCGCCATCGAAAAACGCGCGTGTGCCGTTGTGGTGGAGCATCATGCTGCCCACTGCCGCTATGTCCGGACCCGAAAGCAATGTTTTTATGGCTTGATCGACAGCACCTGCGCGGGGGATTGCGTCACTGTTCAGAAGATAGACGGTGTCCAAACCCTCCGCGTCGGCAATGCTAATCGCATGATTATACCCGCCCGCCCAACCGAGGTTTGCGCCCGTCGATATGATCCGCACGTCAGGGAATGACTGCCGCACTTCGTCGATTCTATCTATCGTCGAACCATTATCGATGAGCCACAGATTTTGGACATTCGACTGCATAGCGGTCAGCCCAGCGATAACGTCGTCCCAGCCGTTATAAACAAGCATCAGGACGGGGCATCCATGATGTATTATCTGGCCCTGATATGTGTCGGTTGGATGCGGTGCGGTCATAACCCCCGCTAGCATCGCTCTATTTTGTTAGGCAATTGCAATCCCATGATGGCACGATTGATTGATCGCTCATTATTGCATTCGGCCATATCATGGTTAACGTTAAATTAACGAGTCGTATCGCGTATGGGGCAATGACCCCGAAGCCCGGCGAGGCAAAGGTTATGCATGCCGGCGAATATTTCGCGCATCGTTCGCGCTTATCGCAATGAGGGGATATTTTATGAAATTCCGTTATGCACTTTTGTTGTTAGCTGCCACGGCGGCAACGCCCGCTTTGGCGGCCGATTTCTCTTTTACCGGCGCGTTCACCAATCCGAATGACGTCCAGACTTTCACCTTCGCCGTTGGTTCGCCGTCGACCGTTACATTACGAACCTGGTCGTATGCCGGTGGAACCAATGCAGCCGGCGCTGCGATCCCAGAAGGGGGATTCGATCCAATTCTCGCTCTGTTCGATTCTACTGGCGCTAAAATAGGAGAGAATGATGACGGTGGCTCAAATGTCGCGGCCGACAGCGTAACGGGCGCGCATTACGATACGTTTTTCTCTTCTGCTCTTGGAGTGGGAGATTACACGGTTTCGATTCAGGCTTACAGTAACTTCGCCGTTGGCCCGAACCTTTCTGACGGATTTCAAGACAGCGGCAATTTCAACGGGCGCAATACAGACTGGGCATTCGATTTACTTAACGTTGGCGAGGCAACTCAAACAGGTGGTGGCACGGGCGCGGTAGGTGCGGCTCCTGAGCCAGCGACATGGGCAATGATGATCGGTGGCTTCGGTGTTGCAGGAGGGACGTTGAGACGTCGCCGTGCAACGCCAGCTCTAGCCAAAGTTTAAAAGCTTTATCGAGCTAATACAGTGGCCTGATATTGCCTTTTAGGGGCGGTAAGATACTGGATCGCATCTTACCGCCCCGCTGCTTCATAGGTCAGCAACTGCTCACCCCGATGGACGATCAGTTTCCCCGGCTGGATGTCAATCTGCCAGCCAGTGAAATCGATCACACCCAGATCGTTGGGCGTCAGCACGAACGTGAGCACATTGCCCTTGCTGACTTCGATCACAAATCGCTGCGATCGAAGCTGATAGATTGGCACGCCGAACTCTACCCAGCGTGGTACCCGCTTTTCATCCGTCGAAAGCGTCCAGCCATAATCCTGCGTATAATCCTCAACTGGCTTCCCAGCATCGAAGCCGACCTTCAGATCTACCGCAGCAATGCCGCCGCCTTTCTGTCCCACAACGTGCAGGATCAGAGGCGCATCGGTCGATCTGGCAACCGTCCCAGCAGAAAAGACCGCCGCCACAGGTTTGGGTATGGTCACCAGATGCAACGCCTTGCCCTTTGCCGTCCATCGCCCTTTGGAAGCCTCGTCCAACGAACCCGCCATCAGGAAATATTGAAAAGTCCCGTCCGCATGCAGCGCAATTTCGGACGCTACATCAGGACCATCCTGCAATCTGTATGTGCCGATCGGCGATCCCGCTGCAAAGCTGGTTCCTGGGCTGGCCAACAACAATCCGGTCAGCGTGGCCTGGAAATATTTGTTCATCTCCATTCCTTCCAAGAGTTTTGCCATCAGGGACGCGGCTACAGCTTCCAATCTCCGGGCCGGAATCTCAACCGACCATTTCCCCCATCGTTACATAATCGATTTTGCCCGTCCCCAGCACAGGCAGCGCCTCTACGTTCCGAATGTCACGCGGAATAGAAATCTCCGCAATCCCGTTGGCCTTCCCCCACATAGACAAGGCGCCAAACTTAGCCGCTGGATTGGTCGTGAACAGCACCAGTTGCTCGCCTTTTCGTGGGTCGGGCCGCGTTACGACGGCATGGTCGAACCCCGGCCAGCAAGCCGCCGCATAGCCCTCGACGGCCGGCAGCGAGATCATCTCACCGCCGATTTTGGCAAAGCGTTTTGCCCGTCCCCGGATCGTCACGAAGCCATCGTCATCGATCGTCACGATATCGCCACTGTCATGCCAGCCGCCTTTTGGAGGCTGCAACAATCCCGGCGCATCCGACTTGTAATATCCGGCCATGATGTTTGGCCCCCGGATCGAAAGTCGGCCGCCCTCTTCTATACCCGGTACCGCCTCCAATTGGCCTTCGATGCCCGGTAACAAGCGACCGACACTTCCGGCGCGGAAGTGCATCGGCGTGTTGACCGCAATCACCGGGCCCGCCTCGGTCGCGCCGTAACCTTCGAGGATGCGTAACCCAAACTTCTCGGCATAGATTTTACGCGTCTCATCACGCACGCGTTCGGCGCCGGCAAAAATATAGCGCAGCGAATAAAAGTCGTAACTGTGCGCCATTCTTGCGTAGCCGGACAGGAATGTGTCGGTTCCGAACAGGATCGTCGCATTGCTGTCGTACGCGAGCGCCGGAACGATCCGATAGTGCAGCGGGCTTGGATATAACAGCGTCTCGATGCCGTTCAGTACCGGCAGCAAAGTGCCGCCTGTCAGTCCGAAACTGTGAAATACCGGCAGCGCATTCAGCACGGTATCCGAACTGTTGAAATCGATCCGCGCCGCAAGCTGCTGGATGTTGGCGATCAGGTTGCGGTGCGACAGCGCAACGCCTTTCGGCAATCCCTCCGACCCGCTGGTGAACAGGATCACCGCAGGGGCGTTGGGGTCGATCCGCTGACGACGAAGATTGCTTTCCGCAAATCTCGAAACGATCAGCGCGCGCAGTTTTGCGCCGATGCCGATGGTCGCGCCGATGTCCTCCAGATAGAGAACCCGCAGCCCATCGGCGATTAATCCCGCAACGACATCGTCCAACTTGGCCTGCGCAACAAATGCACGCGCTGTAACGATGATCTGGACGCCAGCCGCCCTACAGGCAGCACGAATGTTCGTCAGGCCCGCCGTGTAATTCAGCATCGCCGGTACCCGACCTATTGCCTGCAACCCGAACAAAGTCACTACGACGCCCGCGACGTTTGGAAGCAATACGCCAATCGCTTCACCCGGTTTCGTCACCGCAGCAAGTGGCCGCGACAACGCATAGCTGGCAATAATCAGCCGGTCGTAGCTCATGGGTTCGCGCTTGATATCTTCGACAACTTTCGCCTTGCGCCCGTGTATCTTGCGCGCGTCGATCAGCGCGCCGAACAGCGAACGGTCGATATCCGACGTCGCGAAAATCATCTCGCTCATCACATCGTACAGTTTGCGTCCGGCAATCGCACGCCGGGTTCGTGCCGACATTTCGCCCTCGATCACGAACCGGCGCGGCTGCAATATCGTCAGCTTGATCTTTGGAAACGCACGCAGCCGTACCTTGCCGCGCAGATAGGAAAACGACGAAAACTGCGCCCCGTCGATCCGCACCGGTATGATCGGCGCGTCCGATTTGTCGGCGACCATTCCGGGGCCATCGAACACCTTCATCAGTGCGCCGGTCACCGTGATCCGGCCTTCGGGGAAAATCACAAGCGTTCGCCCCTCACGCACGGCTTTGACCATCCGCTTGGCCGACATCGGGTTGGTCGGATCAACCGGAAACGCATCGAACAGCTTTAGCATTGGTTTGATCCACCAAGTCTTTGCAATTGAGGTTGCCACCGCAAACGTTGGTTTGCCCGGTAGAAATGCCGCCAATAGCAACCCGTCGAGAAACGACACATGATTGACGACGACAACAGCGCCCTCCCCCGGTTTCGGCATGTTCTCCGACCCTGCGATCTCGACGCGATAGGCGAAGCGCAACATCGCTTTCACCATGCTTTTGAAGATCGTCTCGGGCAGCAGCCAGCACGCAATCAGCGCCACGAACAGCGTCGCAAACCCCAGTGCCCCGATAATTCCCGGCACGCTTACACCAGCCGCAAGCAATCCCGCCGTGACCGCTACGATTGCAACCGTCAGTACCGCATTAACGATATTGTTGGCGGCAATGATCTGCGACCGCGCTTCGGGAGCGCTGTGTGTTTGCAGGATCGCGTAAAGTGGCACGATGAACATACCACCGGCGAAGGCGACCCCCGCCAACGCTAACAGGATGTTCCACGACCCCGCGCTGTTCAGGAACATTGCGATAGAAGCATCGCGAGCCTGAATGTCGTAACCACGGGTCGCGATCCACAAGTCGATCATGCAGACTGCCATTACCAGCGCGGAAATTGGAACGAAGCGCGCCGAGACTTCTCCCTTCAGTAAACGGTTCACGACAAGCGATCCGATTGCGATGTTGATCGAGAACACGAGCAGGAATAGTGTGACGACTTCCTGTTTGGCGGCGAGCGTTCCACTCACCAGCGGCGCGAATTCGGACAGGATCACGGCACCTACCGCGAAAAACCAGCTTATCCCGAGAATGCTCAGCCAAACCCCGCGGCCGCCCTGCGCCGACTTCAGAATTGCCCATGTTCCTTTGAAAATATTCAGCTCGATCTTTTGCCCGGGAGCAGTTGATGGCGCCGAGGGGACTGCCAGACTGACGACAAACCCCACGACAGCAAGGGCCAGTGCCGTCATTGCTGCATCGCGCGGCAAGAGAATTCCTGCGAGCAATTGGCCGCCGAGGATCGCAAGGAACGTCCCCGCCTCGATCAGTCCAGTCCCGCCCATTACCTCATCGGCGCGCAGATGCTGCGGCATGATCGAATATTTGACCGGCCCGAAGATTGTCGAATGGCAGCCCATTAAAAACAGCGCGGCCATGATGACGGGTATCGATTCCCACCAGAACCCGCCCAGCCCGATAGCCATTATGACAACTTCGGCCGCCTTCACCAGCCGGACCAGTTTGGCCTTGTCCCAGGCGTCGGCCACTTGTCCCGCAATCGACGAGAACAGGAAATATGGGAGTATGAAGAGTCCGGTAGCGAGCGTTGCCAGCATCTCCGCCTTGCCCGACTGCCCTGCATAAATCGTGAAATTGGCAAGAAACAGCAACGAGAACTTAAGGACGTTATCGTTGAACGCCCCTAGGAATTGAACGACGAACAAGGGCGCAAAGCGGCGCTTGCCGAGCAACGACAGATCAGGTGCAGACATTCGAACAATTCCCCGTTTGGACGCCCTAACCTCGAATGGATCTAATGCGACTTTGTAGTTATTCGGTTATCTTTGCGGCGGCATCATGGGTCAATTGTCGACTGTATAGCCAGCCGATCCCGATCAGGCTGAAACCAAGTGCGATGAACGAACCGATCCGCATCAGTCCTTCAAGGCCGGAAGCGTCGAACAGAAATACTTTGCCGACGGCACCGATCAACAGGACGAGCGACGCGATCCGCCAATCCCGGCTCTGTGTACGGATACCCCATAGGAGGAAACCAACCGCCAGCCCGATGGCAAGGATCGAGCGCAGGATGTCTTCGGCCCCGGACACTCCCGGCGCGACCAGCAATGTGCCGTGGAAAGCCTGTCGTAATGTCGCCCAGGTGAACCCGGCAACCAGTATCATGATGAGCCACTGAAAGGACCGCTCGCCCCGATCAGGCAGCATCCGCCGAATTAGCAAGACGCTGGCAAACAAAAGCCCGAACGCCGGAGCGATCAGATTTATGACAGGTAAGCCACCGACGGCCTGTGTCGCCCACAAGGGATTGTACACCAACAACGTGTACCAAGCCGTGTGCAATGCCCCCGCAGCGATCAGCATAATCGCGGCGAGGCGACGACCGAACGTTCCTGATCCGCGCGACAGACCCCAGCCCGCTCCGATCAGTAATGCCTCCCACATGATCCGCTGTGTCATTCCATAGCGGGTAAAGTCGGCTCCTAAGGCGCTCGCAAAGCCGATCCGGTAAAGGGCATGGACCGCAATTATTCCCATAATCGCCGCACCTGTGGCTGAAACGCGTAAAGCCACCTGACCCATCTGCGCCCGCCATAGCCACAGGGCGACGCCAACCAGCAGCGCCGGGATCAGCAACTGTTTTCCGATCATGGCTGCCGTGAGCGTATTAGGGTCGAGGACCATCGGAACGCCGCCAAGCGATGCCAGCGCCCCAGTCAACCAGATTCCGGCCGGCCAGAGTGCCCATGCGGTAATCAAGATGCCGAGTGTTCCGGAAGCTGGTGCCAATTGTGGCCAGCCGATCCGTGAATGTACCGCGGCAAGACAAACCAGTGCGATGGGCGGCACCAACGGTAGCAACCCGACAGGCAGGATCTGAGCCATGGCTCCATAGATCAGCAGCGTTGCAAAAATCTGGGCCAGCTTTGCCACCCGTCCCGGTCGCGCCCTAATCGCAAAGATCACCGCCACGCCGGCAAGGAATGCCCAGCGCACAAATGCCATAGGCTCGGTGATCTCATGCTCGATTCCCGCCAGTCGCTCCCAATCGTTGAACGAGGCGATGCCGGTGACTGCGAGCAAAGGGACTGCGATTGCCGCAAACACGCCCGCCACAGTTTGCGTCCGAACATCTTTAGCCTGCTCGCCAAAGAACAGAATGCTGGCTCCGATTGCAGCGAGCCCGATCGGCCACAGCCAATCAGGAGTCGCAAAACAGAACGCTACACCCAGAAGTATCGCTGTCGTGGCCGTTGCCAGGGCAAAGCGACGGTCGCCACCACGATCATCACGCGTCCAACCCAGCGCGAGCGCCGTTGCGGGGATCAAGCTGGCCCCTAACGAGAGCCACGCAAACTCCATATCACGTGGCGTCTGGTGGAAAAAGAACGGATAATAATGGACAAAGGGCACCATCAGAACCGCAAGCGCCAGCCCGCACAGTTCGACCATGCGTTGAAGGACAGGCGGCGTCTTCCACACAGAGAGCATTAGCGGTCCGCCATGGATCAGCGCGAGTGCCAAGCCAACGATCACGAAATCCGATAGTGCAGGATCAGGCCACGCAATCAGCAGCGCCGCCGACAAGACAAGCCCGATCGTGGGAACAATCGCAAAGCCACGCTCGCGCCAGTTCAGCCACTGACCCGCCGCAGCGAGTAGCGCAAATAATCCCCAGTTGAGCATCGAGAACCCGCCGAGTGCGACCATTAACGCGAGCTGTGCCGCGCCCACCAGCGTGGTGGCCGAACGGAATAGCGTGGCGCGCGGACCATTGAGCACAAGCATCGGCAGGCCGATCGCCAGCAAAAGCACTAGCCCGCCAAGGGACAGCGACGCCATAGTGTCCAACGCGCTCGACGCGACGATCATCCACAAGCTCCAGCCAGCACCCCCTGCAAGCGCGATAATGCCAAGCCATGCCCAGCGCTGCATCCGCGATACGCCCGCAAGACCGGCGATCGTCAGCGCGAGATAGACTGCGAGCATCGGCACATTAGGTTGCATCCCGCCGACCATTGCGGGTGCGGCAAGGCCACCGGCCAGCCCCAGCACCGCACTGGGCGCGCCAAAACGGATCGACAGTGCGAGTGCACCTGCGGTGACGGCGGCAAGTGCGACGAACGCGGCAAAGGGACCGATCAGCGCATAGACGTTCGCAGCGACAAGGACCGTGGCATACAGTGTCGCGATGCCTGCGCCCGACAGTGCCTGACGGATGCGCGGATCATTGACGTACTTTTCGTGCCGCGATGCCAGTTCGGCTCCAGCGATTAGACCCGCGCTGAAAAGCAGACCGCCGACGACGCGAACCCAAGGCGTAAATATTTTCATGACCCCTGCGTCGATCGCGTATTTGGCGATCAGCACACCGGCGATGGCAAGGGTGATACCACCGGCCCAGATCGGCAGACGGCGGCCGAACAGATCTTCGAAGTTGAACGACCAGCTCTGTTTCGGTTTGGGGTCAGGGGCAAACGAGTGCACACGGTCAGGCGTGATTTGAGGTTGTGCGATGGCAGGTATCTCGACCGGAATTGGTTTCAATTCGAGATTGATTGGTTCCGGCGCAACTGGAGTTTCACTGGCTTCAACCCTGAGCGGTGCAGCGCTTTCGAAGGAGCCTCCCTGTTCGAGTAAATTCACCCGCGTCTGGAGCCGGGAAATCTTCGACCGTGCATCCATCAGCAAGACGAAACCGATGACCAATCCAACGAACAGAATAAACATGGGCTGCTCCCTATCCTGCCGCGCTACACGCAAAATAATCATTGTTCAATTAAAATATTGGACGCTGCTCAATTAACCGCTTATCCATAGTGCGATCGGTATAGGGTATGACCGGTCAACAGTGGGAGCGCGGTTCATGGCCCAATCATTTATCAAACGACTGGCTCATGATCTGGAGGCCCCTATCGAAGCGCGGGGATTCGGTTCCGGCTGGTTTTCGGGGTTTTTTGCGATCGTGCTTGCGGTCGTCGGCCTGTGCTTTGTGGCCGCCCTGCGCTGGCCTGAATGGTTCGCGATGCCCCAGCTTGTCGTTATCCGGGACTGGACGGGCTTTCGCCTGCTTGTCCACGTAACCCTGCTGACCAGTTACGCGCTTGCCCTGCTCAGCCTGTTGCTGCGTCCCCGCAAATCGATCGGTATGACCGCACTGGTGATCGCGCTCGTGGCGTCGTTCCTTGGCGGAGCCAACGTCCAGCCGCACGACACGCAAAGCTGGGGAATATTCTTCGGAATCGACTTCTTTGCGGTAAATATGGTCGCAACAGGACTGATGTTCGCGCCGATCGAGCGTATTTTCCCGCATCAGGCCAGCCAGCGCCTGTTCCGTAGCGAATGGCGCGAAGACCTGTTCTATTATCTGCTCAGCTCGATGCTTGTCCAGATAATCACCTTCCTGGCTCTCGCGCCGTCCGGGTATATCAATGCCAACACCAGCAATTTCGGTGCGATGCGGGCATGGATCGGTGCGCTCCCGTGGGTCGTCCAGTTCATTATGGCGATGGTTCTGACCGACATTTGCCAATACTGGTTCCATCGCATGTTTCACCGCGTCCCGTTCCTTTGGGGCTTCCACGCGGTCCATCATTCGGCAAAGTCGATGGACTGGCTGGCGGGTGCGCGGATGCATTTCGTCGAGATCATCCTGTTGCGCGGCGTGACGTCGCTTCCGTTGTTGACGTTCGGCTTTTTGCCCTCAGTAATGCAGACCTATGTCGCGGTGGTTTATGTCTATTCGTCGCTGATCCATGCCAATCTGCGCGGGGATTTCGATGGTCTTGGCCGCTGGCTGGTCGTGCCGCGTTTCCACCATTGGCATCACGCGATCGAGGCCGAAGGTGTGGACAAGAATTTCGCGATACATTTCCCGTGGCTCGACCGCATTTTCGGTACATATTATTTGCCGAAGAGCGTTTGGCCCAAGGGCTATGGCGTTCCCGAAAAAGTGCCGACCGGTTATCTTGCCCAGTTAAAATACCCATTCGTTCGAAAGCAGTCGTGATCGATGGGACGTCGATCCGACCATAGCCGTGCCGAATTGCAGGCGATGATCGTGGCAGAAGGCCATCGCCAGATGTCCGAGGTCGGCTATGCGCATTTCTCTGCGCGAGAGGTAGCCAAGCGCATCGGTTATTCGGTTGGCACGATCTATAACGTTTTCGGTTCGCTCGATATGCTGGTGGTTGCGATCAACGGGCGGACGCTCGACCAGTGGCGCTATCACCTTGAACAACGTCTTGAAACGACCAGCGACAACCGTCTTCACGCGGCAATCGAGGCGTATTTCGAATATGCCATTATCCATCGCCATGCGTGGGCGGCGCTTTACGACTTTCGCCTTCCACAGGAACAAAGGCTGCCGGAGGGGTACGAAGCGAAGCTGACCGCCATTATCGATATCGTGGTTGCGGAAGTTGCCGCCGCCCTGCCCGATCATGCACAGTCGCAGGCCGATGCACTGGCGCGCTCGCTGCTCGCTACCGTTCACGGGCATTGCTTTTTTACATTGAACGGCACGTTCGCGCTGCTGGGCGAAAGCGACCCATTGGGTGCTGCCTATGCCCGCGTGCAGGAAGCTATCGCGGCGGCATCGAAATGATGGGCCGTTTTTCAGGTGCCCGATAATCAGGCCGGCGATGATCAGGCCGGCAATTATCCGGTCATGGACTGGGTCAACGACCTGAACAGGCTATTCTCGATGGGCTCGTCGAAACGGCATCCGGCATATCCCTTTTCGTTCCAGACGATCGTCGCATGGATGGGATTTGCGCCGACAAAGCGCAGCCAGACAGACTCTCCTGCATCGTGATCGAGCGGGGATTCGATTTTGCATCCATAGATCGAAAGGTCGGCGAGTGAAGCCTCTGCAGGTTGCTCGGTAATCTTTCGGACGCTTGCTCTGGTCACGGAAACGACCAGACGCGGTGCCGATCGTTTTTCGTCCATACCCGGTAAAACCGGAAGTATTCGCCACACGTTAGAAGCCATAGCTATTCCCTCGCTGGAGGGATGATAGTCCTTTCGTGTCAAACAACCCTTAACATCGTCTTGGGGCGTTTTATCGGCGGAATGTGCAGATGTTATCGGTCGACTGTCTGACTGCCTTTCCCCTACCTTGAAGGAGCCGGTAACCACTTCCACTGGCTGCAACCGTCCCGGCGTTGTTCAAGGAAATCAAAATCAAAGTTCTTGCAGCCGCTGTATTGCCGAGATAATACAGTCGCGGAACGAGGATAAGACCGATGAGCTTCCGCAACATTTCCGCTTGGGCGATCCGCAATCCCGTTGCCCCGATCGTGCTGTTTGTCGCCCTGACGCTCGCCGGAATCGTCAGCTTCATGCAGATGAGCGTGAACAATAACCCCGACATTGCCTTTCCCGCCGCACAGGTTGTCGTCAATCAACCCGGTGCCGCACCCACGGAAATGGAAACGCAGGTTGCGCAAAAGGTCGAAGCGGCTCTTCGTGGGATCAATGGCGTCGAGGATATGTCGACGCGTATCGACGAAGGCAGTTCGCAGACGTTCGTCCAGTTTAACATCGGAACATCGGTCGATCGTGCCGTCAATGATGTGCGCGATGCCATTGCCAATATCCGTGGCGACTTGCCCGATGGGATACTCGAACCTCAGGTGACGCGGATCGATATCGATGGCGGCCCGATCGCCTTCTTCTCTGCAGAAGCGGTGGATATGACGCTCGAACAGCTAAGCTGGTATGTCGATAACACCGTAGCAAAACGACTGCTGACTGTCTCAGGAATGGCCGCAATCCAGCGTTCGGGTGGTGTCAGCCGCGAAATTCGTGTGGTCCTCGATCCCGTTCTTATGCAGGGTCAGGGGATTACCGCTGCTCAGGTCAACGCACAGTTGCGTTCGATGAACCTGAATGCCGCGGGCGGGCGGGCCGAAATCGCCGGGTCAGAACAGGCGGTTCGCGTTATCGGCAATGCCAAGAATGCGTTTTCGCTTGGTGAGACGATGATTTCCATTGGCGGCGGGCGCTCGGTCAAGCTCAGCGATATCGCAACGGTGCGCGACCTTTATGCCGAACAGCGCCAGGTCGCGAAGATGAACGGTCGACAGGTACTGAGCTTTTCGTTGGCGAAATCGAAGGGGGCGTCCGACGTCGCGGTTTACGACGAAGGATTGGCCGTCCTGAAAGCGCTGGAGAAAGAGAACCCGAAAATCCACTTCACGCAGCTTTATACGAGCGTTGATTATACCAAGGAGCAATACCACTCAGCGATTGATGCGATGTGGGAGGGGGCCGTCCTCGCCGTTTTGGTCGTGTTCCTGTTCCTGCGCGACTGGCGGGCCACGGCCATATCGGCGCTGGCAATTCCATTGTCGGCTATCCCGGCGTTCTGGTTCATGAACCTGATGGGCTTTACGCTGAACGGTATCAGCCTGCTGGCACTCAGCCTTGTGGCGGGCGTTTTGGTCGATGATGCCATCGTCGAGATCGAGAATATCGTGCGACATATGCGCATGGGCAAGACGGCGTATCAGGCATCTATCGACGCGGCGGATGAGATCGGGCTGGCGGTGATGGCGACGACAATGAGCATCGTTGCCGTGTTCCTGCCGGTCGGGTTGATGCCGGGTGTGTCGGGCCAATTTTTCAAGCAATTCGGTCTGACAATCGTTGCCGCAGTGCTTGTCAGCCTTGCCGTCGCGCGCTTGATTACGCCGATGGTGGCGGCCTATTTCCTGAAAAGTCACGGAGCGGCCAGCCACGGTGAGAGCCCGCTGATGCACCGCTATATGGCGTTGCTGCGCTGGTCGCTGGACAAGGGGAAGTCCGCTGCGGTTCGTCAGAAAGTTGGATTCAAACGTCATTTCGCGCGACTTGCCGATCATCGGACATGGGTGATGGGCATTGGCTTTGCTGCGTTTCTGCTGACTATATTGGCGTTTGGAACGCTCCAGTTCACGGGACAGCCGACGGTCAACACTGACTATAGCCAGGTCAAGATCGAGATGGCGCCGGGCGCGACCCTCCACCAGACAGAGGTCGTTGCCGATCAGGTGTCGCGTGTGCTGCACCGTGCGCCGGAAGTTGCGGCCGCATTCAGCGATGTCAGCGTCGGCAGCGCCAACGTCTTCATTACTCTGAGGAAAGATCGCACCGTCACGAGTGTCGAGTTCGAGCGCAGCATGGCCGCGAAGCTGCGCGAAATACCGGACGCGCGCGTGACCTTTCAAAGCCAGAGCGGTGGCCTTGGCCGTGACGTGTCAATCATGTTGGCGGGCAGCGATCCTGATGTCGTTACCCGTACAGCCCAAAAGCTTGTCGAGGAAATGAGCCATCTGAAGGAATTGCGCGCGCCACGGATCGACGGCGACCTGCAGCGACCAGAGGTGACGATCAAGCCACGGCTCGATGTCGCTGCCGATCTTGGGGTGACGACCACCGCACTCAGCCAGACGATCAGGATCGCCACGCAGGGCGAGATCGATCAGAATGCGGCGAAATTCTCATTGTCGGATCGCCAGATACCGATCCGCGTCATGCTCGACGAAACTGCGCGGACGAACCTTTCCACCATCGAAAATATGCCGGTACCGACAGTCAGTGGCGGGTCGGTGCCGTTGAAGGTGGTGGCCGAAATCGGATTTGGGGCCGGCCCTTCAGTCCTGCGCCGGTATAATCAAAACAGACGACTTGCGATCGGAGCGGATTTTGCGCCGGGTGTGGTCACTGCATCGAAAGAGATCGACGCGCTTCCGACGATGAAGAATCTGCCGCAGGGTGTTGCACGGGTCAGTTTTGGCGATGACAAGTTTCAGGCCGAAATGATGGGCAATTTTATCAAGGCTGTCCTGTCAGGGGTATTGTTGGTCTTTGCGGTACTGGTGCTGCTTTATCGCCGCGTTCTTCCGCCATTCGTGAACATGGGGTCGCTGTTGCTCGCGCCATTGGGGGGCGCAATCGCGCTGCATCTGACGGGTAATCCCCTGTCACTTCCCGTGTTGATCGGGCTGTTGATGCTGCTCGGCATCGTCGCGAAGAACTCGATTCTACTCGTCGATTTTGCGCTCGAGGAAATGAACAAGGGGATAGACAGGACCACCGCTATTCTGGACGCCGGTCATAAACGGGCACAGCCGATCGTCATGACAACGGTGGCGATGGTCGCGGGAATGCTGCCGATTGCTCTCAGCTTTTCCGGGGACGGGAGTTGGCGCGCGCCAATGGGAATTGTCGTGATCGGCGGACTGTTGCTGTCGACCGTGCTGACGCTGGTCATTGTGCCGCCGCTGTTCAGCCTTGCAATCGGGTTCGAAGCCCGCATTGGTCCCCGTTTGAGGCGGCGGTTCACGAATGGCGGTGGGAGAGCGCCTGAGGGCGTTCCCACCGCCGCCGAATAGGTCAGCGCGTGCTGAGGGTGATGATGACTTCGTTACGGCGCAAGGGGCCGGGCATCACTGGCGAATTGTAAAACGCGTGTTCGGCGAGGCCTTCGCTAGGGAAGGTTCTGAGTTCAAGCCACGACCGCAGCGCACCTTCTTTGGCGGCAAGATCGGCGTCGTCGGCCCGTCCAGAAAAACGAACGGCAGCGACGCGACGCGGTGGCTCGTTTGCGAGCGTAACACCCGATGGTGGCGTTGGCAGGTCGGCACGCGTCTTACCTGCCGGCATAATGAAACGCGTGCGCCATCCCGATTTGCTGCTGCCATCCGACAGCACCGGAGCAGTCATCGCGATTTTTTCGCCATTCCGGGACTTTGCAAAGATATAATCGGCAAGGATTTTGAATCCCCGTTCCAGCGCCGCATCGCGGGGGCCGCGCGCTTCGGTCGCCGCTGTGACGAGGCCGGGGTATTCGCGGATTTCGAAATCACCGTCGCGTTCGATCAGCTTATAGTCGGGCTGATCGGCTTTACTCGCGCGCCAGAGAAAGAAAGCCGCGCCAAGTGCCGCGAGCACACCGCCGGTCCCCGCTGCAACGACAGCAGCCTGTTTAATTGACGGTTTGGCGAGGAGTGCCGGTTTCGCCACCGGGGTTGTACGAGGTTTTGCCGGTGCGCGCGATGCTGGTTTTGCCCGATGACGCGTCGGAACCTTGGGTTTCGGTCCAGGCTTGGCCGCGACCTTCGCGGGGGGTGCGGAGGCCGGTGCTGCAATAGCCGGAGTTACCGCAGCAGCTTTAGGGGCCGCTTTCCCAACTGGCTTCGCTGCCGCAGGCTTTGCAGCAGTGGTCGCAGTTGCTTTCTTTACAGCCGGGGCACGTTTTTTAACGGCTGGCTTTTCGGGAGGTGTATCGGACATTGGTTTCTCCTTGTCAGAACGGCAAAGCGCCAAACCCTATGACGGTTCCATCTTGCTCCCGGAAGCCATCAGATCGAAGTGCTATTCGTCGTCTTCGTCAGCATCGTCCTCGTCGCCATCGGCTTCTTCCAGTTCCTGCGCGCGCTCGATCTCATCAACGATTTCAACAAGCTGATCTTCGTCGGCCAAAAGCTTCGTCACTGACCCGGACTCATCTTCGATCGTCAGCAGAAAGCCATCTTTCGCGCGCTTGACGGTAAACTGTTCGAGCATCTTTGCCATGTTTCAATCTTCCAAAAAACCGAGTTGGTGGCCTGTGACGCAATCATCACATTTTGAGAAGCGCAATCTGATTGGTCGGCAGAATGACTGGGGGTATCATGGTTCCATGCTTTGGCTATCGTGAAGCATGTTCATCCCTTTGTCTCCCGATCTCGGCACTGGTTATCTGATAGTCGAATGGATCATTCGCATCGGAATGACGCTGGTCGTGCCGTTCCGCCGTTCACCCGGAGCAACGCGCAGTTGGCTTCTGCTGATTTATTTTCTGCCGGTGCCGGGGGCATTATTCTATGCGGCGATCGGACGTCCCAAATTTCCACAATGGCGGACCGAAAGATTTGCGAATCTTTCAGGGTTTTACGATCGTTTGCGGACTAGGCTTACCCCGGCAGTCCGGGCCGATGGCTTTGAAGAAAGCGCGGCCCTTGTCCAGCGTGTCGGCGGTATGCCAAAGGTCGGCGGCAATGCCGTCGAGCTTATCGACGATTATGATGATGTGTTCGATCGCCTGATAAGAGATATCGACGGCGCCAGATTTCACGTTCGCATTCTCGTTTACCTCTTCGCAAACGATGCGACGGGAATGAAGGTGATCGAAGCGCTGGGCCGGGCCAAAGCGCGTGGCGTGGATTGCCATGTGCTGATCGATCCAGTCGGTTCATACAAATGGCTAAAGGGTACGCGCCGCGATTTGCAGGCCGCAGGGATAGAGATACGTGAAGCTTTGCCGTTTCGCCTTCTGCGCAGACGGACGCGGCGCGATATGCGCAATCACCGTAAACTGTTCCTGATCGATGGTATCATCGGATACGCCGGGTCGCAGAACATCGTCGCCAAGGATTTTCGTCCCGGCGTAACCAATCACGAACTCGTCGCGCGCGTAACCGGACCCATTGTTGCGGAAATGACCGGGGCATTCATGGCGGACTGGTATCTGGAAACCGAAGTCATGCTGGAGGAGGACATCGCCCTGCCCCCAACAATCGGTAACGTTACCGCGCAACTCCTGCCTAGTGGCGCGGATTATAAATGTGAGGGGTTTCAGACCTTTCTGGTGTGGAAAATCCACCGGGCCGAACGTCATGTCCTGATAACGACCCCATATCTTATTCCAGACGAGGATTTGCTGAGCGCAATGCGCACCGCTGTTCTTCGCGGGGTGGTCGTCGATCTCGTCGTGTCGGCCATCGCCGATCAGAAACTCGTCAACTTGGCGCAGCGCTCCTATTATCAGGAACTGTTGGACGGCGGCGTTCGTATCCACCGGTTTCGCCACTTCCTGTTGCACGCAAAGAACGTCAGCATTGACGGTTCGGTCGCGGTGATAGGATCGAGCAACGTCGACATTCGTTCGTTTCAGCTTAACGAGGAGGTCAGCCTTGTGCTCTATGGTCGCGATGCCGTGGAACCGCTGGAGGCTATTCAGCGCGGGTATCTGAACGCGAGTGATCCAGTAGAAGCTGCACGTTGGAAGCGACGACCGGCGCTTCACAAGGTCGGCGAGAACATCGCCCGTCTTGTCAGCCCTTTGCTTTGACCGTTCCAGCAGGGAGCGATGGGGCCGGCTCGCCGTCGATCAGCATATCGCCACCAAGGACACGGTAAAGCGTCACGAGATTGTCGGCGCGCAGCAGCCTTGCCGAGGCAAGTGCGCGTCTCGCCGTATAGAGCGTGCGTTGTGAATCCAGGCGATTGAGGAAAGTGTCGATGCCTTCTTTGTAGCGTGCCTCGGCGAGAAAATCGCTGTCTCGCGCTGCCGTTTCCAAGTCGATCTGAGCCTGCGTCTGCCTGTCGATAGTACCGCGCCGGGCAAGAGCATCGGCAACCTCGCGAAAAGCCGTCTGCACTGTTTGTTTATACTGAGCGACGGTCAGATCACGCTGCGCGTTGGCAAATGCCAGATTGCCGCGATTTGCCCCACCATCGAACAGTGGCAATGAAGCGGATGGGGCAACGGACCATGCGAAGGCATTGCCTGTAAACAGTGATGACAGCGCTGTGCTGGCAAACCCGGCCAGTGCGGTCAGGCTGATCGTCGGGAAAAAATTGGCACGGGCAGCGCCGATACGCGCGTTGTTTGCACGCAGCCGATATTCTGCCTCGACAACATCGGGGCGACGCAACAGGATTTGAGAACCCAATCCGGCGGGAAGCTCGCCCAAAAGCGTGTCGATGCTCTCGATCGAGGAAGGCAGTTCGGCATCGGCGACGGGGCCGCCGACCAGCAGTTCGAGCGCGTTGCGATCTTGCGCAACGACAGTAGTCAAATTGGCAGCATCGGACCGCGCCTGATCCAGAATGGTTTCCGCCTGTCGTAAATCGGTCCGGGGCGCGATGCCACCCTTTAGTCGGGCGCGGGTCAGGTCGACACTTTTCGATGCGCTGACCTGCGTATCATTGGCGATGCCAAGAAGGCTGCGATCGGTTGCAAGAGTCAGGTAAGTGCTGGCGATTTCGCTGACGAGGGTTAGACGCGCGGCGCGCACCCCAGCTTCAGTCGCCAGATATTCCTGAAGTGATGCTTTGGTCAGATTGCGAACACGGCCGAACAGGTCGACTTCGAACGCGGATATCCCGACCTGAGCTGTGTATGACGTTCGCCGGCTGCTTCCGCCTGAAACTGTCGTGCCGGTCCCGTTGTTTATGTTCGTCGATGAACTGCCCGAATCCCCAGTAGTTACGCCCGCAGAAGCATCGATGCCGGGAAGCAACGCAGCACGCTGAACGCGGTATTGCGAGCGGGCCGAAGCGACATTGGCCAGTGCGATCGCGATGTCCTGATTATCGACTAGCGCACGACCGATAATGGCCTGGAGTTTGGGATCACGGAACAGGTCTTTGTAGGTTACGCTGGGAAGCGTAGCCTCGCTATTGCGCAAATAGGCATCCCCCGCTGGCCAACTCAGCGGAACAGCATGAGCAGGCCGAATATATTTCGGCTCGAAGCTACAGCCAGTGAGTGCGGTTGCGCAAACCAGCCCGATGAAAGCGCGCATCAACACGGATTCAGGAAGCAGCGTGTTCGGGCTGTGCGGGCTTCGATCCTGCGGGGACCGGCTTAATCGCCTGCCCAGCCTTGATCCGAATTAGCCCCTCGGTGATAACGCGATCACCCGGCTTCAGGCCTGAAGTGACTAGCCACTGTGCGCCAATTGCGCGATCGGCCGTGACGTTACGTTGCACCGCTTTGTTGTCCGGCCCTACGACCAGTACCGTCGCACCGCCTTTGGCATCACGGGACACTCCCTGCTGCGGCAGGAGAATGGCTGATTGGGCCGTTCCTTGCGCCAGCTTTGCGCGCACATACATGCCGGGCAGCAGGAGTCCGTTAGGGTTGGGGAACTTGGCCCGAAGCGTGACACTGCCGGTGTTTGCATCGACCATGGCTTCGGCAAACTGCACCGTTCCCGTCGGACCATAGTCGCTGCCATCTTCCAAAGTCAGCTTGACCGCAGCGGACGAAACACCAAGTCCACCCGAAGCCAGAGCGCGACGTAAAGCCAGAAGGTCGGCGCTCGATTGTTGAATATCGACAAACATCGGGTCGAGCCGTTGGATTGTCGTCATCGGATCAGCCTGCGATGATGTCACGAGTGCGCCCGTCGTCACAATTGATCGCCCGACGCGTCCGGTGATGGGGGCAGCAATCTTTGTGAAGCGCAGGTTGATGTTGGCGGTATCGAGTGCGGCCCGGTTCTGGGCGACACCCGCCCCCGCTTGCCGTGCTGCTGCCGACGCGTCGGTCAAATCCTGCTGACTGACCGCTTCGATCTTTGCGAGCGGACGATAGCGATTAGCTTTTGCCTCTGCGGCTTCGCGCACTGCGTTGGCGTTTTGCAAATTGGCCTGCGCCTGTGCGGCGGCGGCCCGATAAAGGCTCGGGTCAATCCGATAGAGCGTCTGTCCAGCGTGAACGACGCTACCCTCGGTAAATAATCGCTCACGCACGATGCCCGACACCTGCGGGCGCACTTCCGATGTCTCATAAGCGGATGTGCGGCCAGCCAGTTCGACCGTTAAAGGCACGGTCTGTGTTTTGACCACGACAAACCCGGCCTCGGGCGTGGGCGGTGTTTTCTTTGCGGGCTTCGAACATCCACCGAGGATGGAGCCGGCGAGAACAGTCACCAGCGCCGCGCGAAAGATACGGCGGCGCCGATGTCCGGTCGATTTGTCGAATGGGGCAGTCAACACAAACTCCTGGCTAAACGCCAACACTGCCCCGGTATGACAGTTATTTCTTGAGCGAAAGTCCGCCGAAACGCTTGTTGAAGCGTGCAACCTGACCACCGGCATCGAGCATTGCGCCCTTGCCACCGGTCCATGCCGGGTGCGAGGAAGGATCGATTTCAAGCGTCATCAAATCACCTTCTTTGCCCCAGGTCGAACGTGTTTCGAACTCGGTGCCGTCGGTCATCTTGATCTTGATCGTGTGATATTCGGGATGCAGGTCTTTTTTCATCAACGTGACTTTCGAGTAAGCGGCTGGTTCCGACCAGCCTGAAAGGAAGCGCGGCCAATAGCGGGAGATGCACGGGTTCGCAACCGAAGTGATTGGCGAAACTTATTTTGGTGGATCGGCAATCATTGCGGTAAAGTTCGCTTCGGCAACCAGCTTGCCATCGACCAGCGCCCGACCCGCAAATTTGCAGACCGATGCGCGCTTTTGAACGAAGCTGGCTTCGAGCCGGAGCAGGACGCCCGGCTCGACCGGACTGCGAAACTTCGCGCCGTCGATTGCCATGAAGTAAACGAGCTTGCCCGTTCCCGCGAGACCAAGTGATTCGACCGCAAGGATTCCTGCGGCCTGCGCCAGTGCCTCGACGATCAGAACGCCGGGCATGATTGGCCGTCCCGGGAAATGACCGGCAAAAAAAGGCTCGTTGATTGTCACCGCCTTGATTGCGACGATGCTCTCATCGACGATGAGTTCCTCGACGCGATCAACCAGCAACATCGGGAAGCGATGGGGCAACGCCGCCATCACTCCCCGAATGTCGATGCTCAAGTCAGCGACCCTGTGGTGCTGCGGAGTTCCCAGGAGCGCCCTGTCCATTAGGTGCCCAGCCAGTTGGTGGCGTGATGCTTGCGGTCGGTACGCTCTTGTTCAATTCGGCAACGATGGCGTCCGTCAGATCGACCGATGGCACATAGGAAATTGCTGCCTGTGGAGCGACTACAAGGGTAATGCCTTTAGCTGTCATTGCAGTCTTGATGGCAGCATCGAGCTTCGCACCAATCTGTTCTTCGACATAAGCCTGAGCGCGGGCGATCGGAGCCGACAAACGCTGCAATTCGGCCTGTGCGGCCTGCTGCTTCTGCTGGATGGCAGCATATTGTGTCTGCAGAGTTGCCTGATTGGCGTTGGGAGCTTTTTGCGCCGCCTGGAACGCAACGATCTCAGGCTGAAGCGAAGCTTGCAGAGCCTTCGACCGCGCATCGAAAGCTGCGATCGGAGCGGCATAGGTGGTCTTCATCTGCGTCATTGCAGTCGTGAAGGCATTTGTTTTCTGGATAGCACCCTGCACATCGGCAACGCCGACGTTACCGGCAGCCTGAGCAACCGCGACGGGAACGATACCAGCGGCAACGGCGAATGGAGTTGCAGCAAGAAGGGCTGCCTTGAACATCATTTTCATTAGAATTGGGTTCCTACGTTGAATGTGAACAGTTTGGTTTGATCGCCTGGCTGTTTCAAGAGAGCCTTGGCAATATCTATACGGAAAGGACCGAATGGCGAGTTCCAGTTGACGCCGAAGCCGATCGAGAGACGAGGGCTGGGAGAGTCGCCATAATATGCCTCGCTAAAGCCGGGAATAACATTCTGATACAAGGTTGTTCCAGCAGCGCAGGCACCGGAGGTAGGGATAGGCGTCACGGTCGATGATGTTGCAGTATCGATACACTGCTTGCCGCCGCTTGAACTTAAAAGCGGCTGTATCAATCGGGTGTCGCCATTCATATAGTCTTGTAGCTCAGGTTTGGTCGTCCCAAAAACGGCGCCTGCGTCAATGAATATCGAAGGCCGCAACCCGAGTTCTTTTGCACCCGCTCCCAGCGGAATCTCAAGTTCAAGCCGACCCAGATAATAAGCGCGGCCGCCCAGTGCATCGTCGGTTTGAGTGCTGGTATCGGTCGATTTCGTCTGAAGGCCGGTTACTGGATCCGTGACATATGGAGTTCGCACCACACGGGGACCAACACCACGAATGTCGAAACCGCGAAGTTGCGGCTGACCGAGGAAGAAACGATCTGTCAGGCGGATTGGATCTGCACCGTTAACGCTCGAATCGAAAGACTTGATATATCCGGCTTCCATCCTTGCCGATGCAATGAACTTAGCCCCAAGATCCCAATATTTCGACGCCTCGATCCTTGTCCGCAGATAATGGACGTCACCGCCAAGTCCGGCAAAGTCCTGACTGAAGACAGCGCGCTGACCCTTAGTCGGGTGGATGCCGTTGTTCAGATTGTCGTAAACGATGCTGTAACCGATCGACGATGTCAGACGGTTGCCCAGTGCATCGCACAAATAGCGACCGGCAATGAGTGGGCTACATTGGCCGTTGATATAATATGTATTCTGATCGAGCGTAACCTGATCGTAGCTGACTCCAAACCGTCCTGCGACCGACACAAACTCGGTCAGCGGAACGCCGGTTCGAAGCTGGAACCCCGTCGTCAACTGTGAATAGGTCGTGTTGCGGTCACCGTTGTTGGTGTAGTTGAACGAGTTGTAATCCCGGCGGAAAATATCGCCGCCCAGCGCGATATTCTTGTCGAAAAGATACGGTTCGGTGAAGCCAACTTCCACCGACTTCGAATAAGTCGAATAGCTGACCGAGGCACGCAGTTCCTGGCCCTTGCCGCGGAAGTTACGCTGCTTGATCGAGGCATTGATGATGAACTTTTCAAGGCTGGAATAACCGGCCGACAACTGAAGTTCACCCGTCGATTTTTCTTCGACATTCGCCTGAAGAATGACGCGATCGGGTGCCGAACCCTGTGTTTGCGCGATTTCCAGCTTTTCCTGGAAAAAGCCCAGTGACTTGATGCGATCTTCCGAACGCTTGACCGAATAGCTGTTGAATGCGTCGCCCTCTGCCAGTCGGAATTCGCGACGCACGACTTTGTCCTGCGTAAGCGTATTGCCGTTCACGTCGATACGCTCGACATAAACGCGCGGTGCATCGGCAACGCGGAACGTGATGTTCATCGTCCGTGTGTCTTTTTGCCGGTCGAATTGTGGATCGATCTGCGCAAATGCGTAACCGAGCAGGCCCGCAGTTTTTGTCACATTGTCGACCGTGTCCTCGACAAGCTTGGCGTTATACCATTCGCCTTTATGCATCGGCAGCAACGTCTTGACGGTTGTCGCCTTGAAATCGCGAATGTCGCTTTCGACGTCGATATCGCCGAATTTATAGCGTTCGCCCTCTTCCACGACATAGGTGATGATGAAATCACGCTTGTCTGGCGTCAGTTCTGACACGGCTGAAACGACCCGGAAATCGGCGTAACCATTGGTCAGGTAAAATTGGCGCAGCTTGCCTTGATCATAGGCAAGTTTGTCAGGATCGTAGCTCGTATTCGACGAGAGCATCCGCGACAGACTCGAACGCTTCGTCACCATCTCGCTGCGGAGCTCGCCATCCGAAAACTTAGTGTTCCCGATGATGTTGATCTGCCGGACCTTGGACTTTGGCCCTTCCGAAACTTCATACACCACATCGACGCGATTCTGGTCGAGCATGACCATCTTTGGTTCGACGGTGGCAGCGAACCGGCCCTGGCGTCGATAAAGTTCGATGATGCGCGCGATATCGGCACGCACCTTCGACCGCGTAAAGATCTGGCGCGGAGCAAGCTTCAGTTCCTTGGAGAGCTTATCCTCCTTGATGCGCTTGTTACCCTCGAACACGATCCGGTTAATGACCGGGTTTTCTTTAACGATAATCGTTAGAGCACCGTTTTCGTCGCGAATTTGGACGTCGGCAAAAAGTTCGGTCGCAAAAAGATCCTGCAACGCCTGATCAAGCGATTCGCGAGTGTACGCGCCGCCGATCCGCAGTTTCACATAAGATCGAACCGTTTCCGGCTCGATGCGTTGGGCACCACTGACGGCGATCGATTTGATCGTGCCGCCGTCTGTAACCGGTGCAGGCGCTGGTGGCGCGGGCGACAGCAGGCTTGTCGCAGGCTGAGGCGTGGGCCGATTCCGCTGCGCAAGCGCTGGAGCGCCGCCAAGCATGGTTCCTACGAGCAGGACGGATAAATAGCGGCCGCCTTGAAAAACTGACTTGTTCGCTGTCACGCGGTCCGGCCCTTACTCAGAAATAAAAATGGTGCATCGCCCTGCCCGATGCGCACTAGCCAATCAACCCGGCTAGACGATTCCACAGGCCGAGATCGTTGACTGTCACAAACAACATGAACGCCAGCAGCATGACAAGTCCCGATTTGAACGCCCATTCCTGAGCGCGCAGACCCACCGGTTTGCGTCGAACCGCTTCGGCGACATAAAATACAAGATGTCCGCCATCGAGCGTCGGAATTGGCAACAGGTTGATGAATCCCAGATTAATCGAGATCATCGTCATGAAGAATAGGAACTGGATCGGCGTGCCCATCGCGACTTCGCCGGATATGCGCGCCATCTTCACGGGGCCGCCAAGTTCATCGACCGAGCGTTGACCGACGATTATCTGACGCAGTCCGGTCATCATGCCGCCGACCGCTTGCCCCGTAAATTTCACAGCAGCGCCCGGAAGCTCCCAAAACTGTAGCTTCACCATACGAACGGGGCCGGACATGATCCCTGCGCGACCGAGCAACACGGGAGCGCCGCCGGGATTATCCACCTTTTCCGCTTTCGGTGTCACCGAAATGTTGAGCGGCACCGACCCACGCTGGATGGAAAATACCGTGACCTGGTTCGCGCGAACCTGAACGATCATCGCAATCTGGTCGTACCGACTGATGGGATTGCCATCGATCGCAACGATACGGTCCCCGGCACGCAGATCAGCTTGCGCAGCGGCGGAACCGGGAACGACCGCACCGATCACCGGGTCGACGCGGGGTTCGCCGTAAAAGCTGAAAAGCCCAGCGAAAACGATGATCGCGAACAAAAAATTCGTTGCCGGCCCCGCCAGCACGATGAGTGCGCGCTGCCATACCGGCTTTGCCTGAAACGTCCGGTTGCGCTCTTCGGGGGGCAGGGACAGCCATTCGGCGGTCGGCTCGCTTGTTGCGGTCATGTCACCGGCAAAGCGGACATAGCCGCCCAACGGCATCCAACCGATCTGCCAGCGTGTGCCACGTTTGTCCGACCATTTGGCAAGAGGTTTGCCGAATCCGATTGAAAACACCTCAGCCTTCACGCCGCACCAGCGTCCGACCAGGTAATGCCCCATCTCGTGAATGAAGATGAGCGGCGCAATGGCGAGCGCAAAGAAGAGGATCGACCAGAGTATGCCGGGAGTTTCGATCAAGCAGTCAGGCCCTTCATGGCGGTTTCTGCAACGCGGCGTGCTTCGGCATCGATTGCCAGCACGTCTTCGATCGTCGCAGGATCGGCCGGATCATAGCGGTCAAGCACGGCCTTCACAACATCGGCGATTGCGAGGAAGCCGATACGACGGGCCAGAAACGCGGCGACCGCAGTTTCGTTTGCCGCGTTCAACACCGCCGGACGTGCGCCACCTGCTTCAAGAGCGTCGCGCGCTAGGGTCAGCGCTGGAAAGCGCGCCAGATCAGGTTCTTCGAAATCCAGCCGCCCGATTGCGGCAAGGTTCAACGGTTCTGCACCCGTTTCCATGCGATCGGGCCAAGCCAGCGTCGATGCGATGGGGATTCGCATGTCGGGCGATCCCATCTGTGCCAGCACCGACCCGTCGATATATTCGACCATCGAGTGCACCACGGACTGCGGGTGAAATAGCACACCGAGCCGTGCGCTTTCGGTCGCGAACAGATAATGCGCCTCGATCAACTCGAGACCCTTGTTCATCATCGTCGCAGAATCCACAGAGATTTTTGCGCCCATCGACCAGTTGGGATGCTTCACCGCGGTTTCCGGCGTGGCAGCAGCCATTTGCTCGAGTGTAGATGTCCGAAATGGGCCACCGCTCGCGGTCAGTACAATCTTTCGGACGGTCTTGGCAGAGTTTCCTGCAAGGCACTGAAATATCGCGTTATGTTCTGAATCAACGGGAAGCAGCGTTGCTCCCGAGGCTTCGGCCGCACTGATCATCAACGACCCGGCGGAGACCAGCGATTCCTTGTTTGCAAACGCCACGGTCCGACCGCACTTTAGCGCGGCCATTGTCGATTTGAGGCCAGCGCATCCGACGATCGCCGCCATCAGCCAGTCGGCGTCGCGGCAGGCGGCATCGGTAACGGCTTCGTCGCCGCTCGCGATTTCGGTATTCGTTCCGCTGAGCGCATCGACAAGCGCGCCATGAAGCGTCGGGTCGGAAATTACCGCCAGCTTTGCATTCGTCGCGCGCGCCGCCTTTGCCAGTCCCGCCACATCGCGATGGGCGGTCAGTGCCACGACATCGAACTTGTTTGGCTCGCGCAATACTAGATCCAGAGTCGATTGTCCGACCGATCCCGTTGCTCCAAGGATAGAAACCGAACGCGTCATCGCAGCACCGCCCCGGTGGCGACCAGCATCAGCAGCGCCTGAACGAACTGAACCGCGAGCAGTCCGTCGAGCCGGTCGAACAGCCCGCCATGACCAGGCAATAGGCGCCCCGAATCCTTTACCCCAGCCATTCGTTTCATTCTGCTTTCAAATAAGTCACCCGCTTGCGCGATGATCGCCACCAGAAATCCGAAAACGATCAGATATATTGCGCGGCCAATCGAATTCGGTGTGGACAACAGTAGTAACGCGATTGCGGAAGCGATCATGCCACCCGCGAGGCCCGACCACGTTTTGTTGGGGCTGACCCTGGGCCAGAGCTTTGGGCCGCCGACTGTCCGCCCGACGAAGTACGCGCCTACGTCAGTCGCTATGACAAGGAGTACTGCGATTATGGCCGGGAGCAGCGCGAGGATGCCGAGGAAGTAAGAAGCAGCAAACATCGTGCATGACAGGCCGATATAGATCAGTCCGGCGAGCAGCCAGCCTGCCCTTCCGACAGGGTTTATCGTGATACGCCGAGCAAGACCCCACCATTCCCACAATAGGCCCACGGCGAGCAGTCCGACGAACGCCAGGAACACATAGCCGCCCAGCCAGAACGCCGCAAAAGCCACGACGACCATTGCAAATGCCGAAAGAAAACGCGTCCGAAGATCGGAGCTCTTCACTGAACCGTCGATCGTCAAAGCCCGCCAAACCTCCGCTCGCGCAGATTGTATGTCGCAACCGCTTCCGCCAGCGCCGCCTTGCCGAAATCGGGCCACAGCGTATCGACAAACAGCAGTTCGGCATATGCAGCCTGCCACAGCATGAAGTTGGACAGCCGTTGTTCGCCCGACGTGCGGATCAGAAGATCGACCGGTGGCAGGTCGCCGGTATCAAGCTCAGCTTCAAGCGCCGCCGCATCGATCGTCGCAGGATCACGACCGGCCAATTTACGCGCTGCACGAACGATCTCGTCCTGCGACCCATAATTCAGGCCGATTACCAGCGTCGATCCGCTGTTCGTCGATGTTCGTTCAACCGCCGCATCGATTAACGCGACAAGATCGGGCGCAAACGCATTGTGATCGCCGATTACGCGCAAACGGACGTTGCTCTCGTCCAGCTCGTCAATGTCGGTCTGGATGAAATGGCGAAGCAAACCCATCAGGTCGCTGATTTCCTCTGCCGGGCGTCGCCAGTTTTCCGATGAAAACGCATAGAGCGTCAGGACGTCGATACCCTGTTCGCGAGCTCCTCTACTGACCGCGCGAACGGCTTCGATGCCTTTGCGATGACCAGCAATCCGTGGCAAAAATCGCTTTTTCGCCCAGCGGCCATTGCCGTCCATAATGATCGCAACGTGGCGCAGCTCGCCGGACGTTTTGCCGCACGCGGTCGCCCCGGAGGTTCCCGTTGTGGCGGCAACAGCGCTCACTTGCCGAGGATTTCCTTTTCCTTGGCAGCCGACGTCGAATCAATATCGGCAATCGTGCTGTCGGTCATCTTTTGCACTTCGGTCTCGCGTTTTTTGCGATCGTCCTCGCTGATTTCGCTCTTCTTTTCGTCTATCTTCAGCGCATCCATACCGTCGCGACGAACATTGCGCACTGCGATACGTGCTTTTTCTGCGTATTGACCGGCTAGCTTAGCCAGCTCCTTGCGACGTTCCTCTGTCAAATCGGGAATTGGAAGGCGGATGTTCGTGCCGTCGACGATCGGGTTCAGGCCAAGGCCGGCCGAACGGATCGCCTTGTCGACGGGGCCGACATTGCCCTTGTCCCAGACCTGAACCGACAGCATCCGGGGCTCCGGTGCCGAAACGGTGGCAATCTGGTTCAACGGCATATTCGCGCCGTAAACCGTGACCGTGACGGGATCGAGCAGGTTCACCGAAGCTCGCCCGGTGCGTAGTCCGCCAAGATCGCCCTTTAGCGATTCAACGGCACCGAGCATCCGGCGTTCCAGATCGGCTTTGTCGTATGCGGCCATAACTTAACTGTCCTCTTTGCCGACGATTGTCGCCGTGCCCTGCCCGCTTAATACGAGCGCTAGATTAGCCTGTTCGCGGATATTGAACACCACGATCGGAATATGATTGTCGCGGCACAGCGCGACAGCTGCCGCATCCATGACCTTCAGATTGTCTGACAGGACGCGATTAAAACTCAAGGATTCATAACGGGTCGCAGTCGGATCCTGCTTCGGATCGGCGTTGTAAACACCATCGACGCTCGTCCCCTTGAACAAAGCATCACAGCCCATTTCGGCAGCGCGCAATGCGGATGCCGTGTCGGTTGTGAAGAATGGATTGCCCGTTCCCGCGGCAAAAATAACGATCCGCCCCTTCTCCATGTGCCGCATCGCGCGGCGCCGGATATAGGGTTCGCAAACCGTCGCCATCGGAATTGCCGACTGCACACGGGTATCGACACCGATTTTCTCGAGCGCATCCTGAAATGCCAGCGCGTTCATCACTGTCGCCAGCATACCCATGTAGTCGGCAGCGGTTCGATCCATGCCCGATGCTGCACCGGCGATTCCGCGAAAGATGTTGCCGCCACCAATGACAAGGCACAGCTCAAAGCCCGAATCCTTGGCCGCTTTAACCTCTTGAGCAAGTCGCGCGACCGTTTCGGAATCGATACCGAACTGACCTGGCCCCATCAGGACTTCGCCCGACAGTTTCAGTAATATTCGTTTGTAGCTGGAGCGGCTCATGGCGCGCGGGGTGCTTTCGAATAGGAGGCAGGCGGCGCGCACCCTAGATTGGGTACGCGCCGATTCCAAGCGCCGAGGCTCAGCTAATCAGATTAGGCGGGCTGTTTGACGCCCGCAGTAGCGGCAACTTCAGCGGCAAAGTCGCTGACAACCTTCTCAATGCCTTCGCCAAGCTGGAAACGGACATAGGCGGTCAGCGCAATGCTGCCCCTGCGTCCTTTGCAGCCGCAGCAACGACGTCCGAAATTTTGGTTTTGTTGTCCATGACGAACACTTGGCTCAACAGCGCGTTTTCCTTGCGGAACTTGGCGATTGCACCTTCGACCATCTTTTCGATGATGTTGGCTGGCTTGCCGCTTTCGGCTGCTTTTTCCATGGCAATCGCACGCTCACGCTCGACGAGTGCGGCATCAAGGCCTTCCTCGTGAAGTGCAGCAGGGCTGGCAGCAGCGATATGCATCGCCAACTGCTTACCGAGTGCTTCGATCTTCGCCTTGTCGGCATTGCCTTCAAGCGCGACGAGAACACCGATCTTGCCGAGGCCGGGAGCCGCCGCATTGTGGACATAGGACACGACAGCGCCCTCGTTCACGGAAACAGTGGCAACGCGACGCAGCGACTGGTTCTCACCGATCGTGGCGATGTTCGCGGTCAGCACGTCCTGAACCGATCCGCCCTGTGGCATCGTCGCCGCGCCAAGTGCCTCGATCGTGCCGTTGGTCAGCGCGAGTTCGGTCGCCGAACGCACGAAGTTCTGGAACTGCTCGTTCTTTGCAACAAAATCGGTCTCGGAGTTGACTTCGACAGCGGCACCCGTGTTGCCGCTGACGGCCACGCCGACGAGACCTTCGGAAGCCGCACGACCGGCCTTTTTAGCCGCAGTCGCCAGCCCCTTGGTGCGCAGCCAATCGACCGCTGCATCCATGTTGCCGTCGGTTTCGTTCAGTGCCTTCTTGCAATCCATCATGCCTGCGCCGGAAATCTCGCGCAGTTCCTTGACGCTAGCGGCTGTGATCTCTGCCATTTGCCTAATTCCTTTATCTGATATGCAGACGGGGCGGACACGTGTTCACGCGCCCTGCCCCGTCGTTATGACTAGCCGGTGACGGCTTAGACGGTAGCTGGTGCTGCCTCGGCAGGCGCAGCTTCGGCAACTGGCGCTGCTTCAGGTGCAGCCAATGCTGGCTCGACCGGAGGCTCGACCATTGCGCCGAAATCAATGCCCTTCTGCTGCCCATTGCGGGTCGAAGCAGCGCCGATAGCTTCGCAATACAGGCGGATTGCCCGGCTTGCATCGTCGTTGGCTGGGATCGGGAATGCGATACCGTCAGGCGAAACGTTCGAATCGAGGATCGCGACGACCGGAATACCGAGCGTGTTGGCTTCCTTGATCGCCAGTTCTTCCTTGTTCGCATCGATCACGAACATGACATCGGGGATGCCGCCCATGTCGCGAATGCCGCCGAGCGAAAGCTCGAACTTGTCGCGCTCACGGGTAAGCTGAAGGACTTCCTTCTTGGTAAGGCCCGTCGTGTCGCCGGAAAGCTGCTCTTCCAGCGCCTTGAAGCGCTTGATCGAACCGGAGATTGTCTTCCAGTTGGTGAGCATGCCGCCCAACCAGCGATGGTTGACGAAATGCTGGCCCGAAGCACGAGCAGCGTCAGCGATAGGCTCCTGAGCCTGGCGCTTGGTGCCAACGAACAGAACCTTGCCGCCGCCCGCAGAAATCTGCGAAACGAAATCGAGCGCGCGCGCCATCAAAGGTACGGTCTGCGAAAGATCGAGAATGTGGACGCCGTTGCGGTCGCCAAAGATGTATGGTTTCATCTTTGGGTTCCAGCGGTGTGTCTGGTGTCCAAAATGTGCGCCTGCATCTAACAGCTGGTGCATCGTGACGACTGGTGCCGCCATAATCAGTTCTCCTTAACCCGGTTTAACCTCTGGGAAGCGATGATTCGAACGGTCGCCGCTCGAACACCGGTTTGGTGCTTCCCATGTGGAATGGATGGTCCCCGTAGCCCTGTATTTGGTTGTTGACAAGCGGATAGTCTAGAACATAACAAGAACATGGAACAAAGACGCAACGCCGAAGTTTGATCGGCACTAGGGAGTTTGTGACATGGTTCATCTTTTGGCTGCCATGACGTCATTCGGGCTGATTGTTTTTGGCATGAGTATTATCACCTACACCGTGCGCGAATCGGGCACGGCTGTGCTGTCAGCGCTCGCTGGTCAGGCGCTGTTTAATCCGGCTCCATCGGCACCACGCGTACGTCGTGCCGTTCGTTTCAGGACGTTGTCGGGAATTCAGCCTGTTGCTGCATCGCCGCAGTGGCGCGCAGCCGCTTGATCTTGGCATAGCTCCTCATCCCCATTGGGATGAGGGCTAGATAGACAACACAGACGAGCGTCAGGGTGGGCCATGGTGCAGATAACAAAGCGCCGAACAGAATTGCGATGCCAGCAAGCGCTTCGAGCCTGATACGACGCCGGAGCCGGAGCGATCCCCAGCTAAATGTCGCCAGATTCGAAATCATCAGGAAAGCAACGAAGGCCAGCCATGGACCCGCGACATAAGGTTCGCGGAACCAGTGCGATTCGGTAACGAGCCACAAATATATTGGCAGCAGAGCAAGGCCAGCTGCAGCGGGCGCAGGTATCCCCGTCAAAAACCCGGCGGATTTATGCGGCTGATCCGCGGTATCGATCGCAGCATTAAAGCGTGCGAGGCGAAGTGCGGCGCAAACAGTATAGGCCAGCGAGAATATCCAGCCATATCGCGGCACCGCATTCAGTGACCACAAAAACGTCACCAGCGCCGGAGCAACACCGAAAGCGATTACATCGGACAGCGAATCAAGCTCAGCTCCGAAACGGCTTTCGCCTTTCAAAAGCCGCGCAATCCGCCCATCCAGTCCATCGAGAACGCCCGCAATAATGATCGCAGCCAGTGCGCGTTCCCATTCACCGGCAATGGCAAACCGAACCGCCGTCAGGCCCGAACACAATGCCAGCGCCGTAACCGCATTGGGTGCGACCGCACGCAGCGGGATACCGCGTCGCGCACCGACAGGTGCCGTCGACTTCACTGGCTGATGCCGCTGGCCGGATTCGGGTTGCCGATCACCGCGAGGACGGTTTCTCCCGCAACGCTGCGCTGACCCAAAGCCACGCGGGGTGCTGTGCCAGCGGGCAGGAACACATCGACGCGGCTGCCGAAGCGGATAAGTCCGATACGCTGACCAGCGGCAACCATGTCACCCGGCTTTACGAATGGCATGATGCGGCGGGCAACCAGCCCCGCGATCTGCGTAAATCCGATCCGCACACCATCACGACGCTCGACCAACAGGTGCTGGCGTTCATTCTCTTCACTGGCTTTGTCGAGATCGGCGTTGAGAAACTTGCCCGCAATATAAACGACGCGCGTAACGGTGCCTGAGATCGGGGTGCGATTGATATGAACGTCGAACACGCTCATGAAAATCGAGACACGGGTTACGGGCAGATCGCCCAGCCCGCCTTCTCCACTCAACTCGCGTGGAACCGGAACCGTCTCAATCAAGGTGATCAGGCCGTCTGCAGGTGCGACGATCAGATCATCGCCCTGGGGTACAGACCGCACCGGATCGCGAAAAAATGCAGCAACCCATGCTGTCACGATTATCAACGGCCAGGTCAGCCAGTGAATCCAGATGAAAGCGATAAACGTTATGCCTGCGGCGATGGCAGCAAATTTGCGACCTTCGGGGTGTACCGGCGGAAATCGCCATTTCACGCCATTTGCGACCTGGCTCGAATTGGGAGCAGAACTTGGGGGTGTCGAGCCGGGCGAGCCGGGAATTTGTGATGCCATGTTGCCTTTTGTAAGCAACCAGACCGGCCAAGACAATGCGCGTGGTTGATTGCCTGCGCCTCCGCCTCTAACGACGGCGCAAATTCCATCCCCAGGAGCAAACAACACATGGCCAAGATTAAGGTAAAAAACCCAATCGTCGAAATCGACGGCGACGAGATGACCCGGATCATCTGGCAGTGGATTCGCGAACGGCTGATCTTGCCTTACCTTGATATCGACCTGAAATATTATGATCTTGCTGTCGAAAATCGCGATGCAACCGACGACCGCGTCACCGTGGAATCGGCCAACGCGACCAAACAATATGGTGTTGCCGTTAAGTGCGCCACGATCACCCCCGACGAAGCGCGCGTTACCGAATTCAACCTGAAAAAGATGTGGAAGTCGCCGAACGGCACGATTCGCAACATTCTCGGTGGCTGCGTTTTTCGCGAACCTATCGTAATCAAGAACGTCCCACGCCTGATTCCCGGTTGGACCGATCCTATCGTTATCGGTCGTCACGCATTCGGTGATCAGTATCGCGCGACCGATTTCCTCGTCCCCGGCCCCGGCAAATTGCGCCTCGTATTCGAAGGCGATGACGGCACGGTCATTGACGAGGAAGTGTTCCAGTATCCATCGGCAGGCGTCGCGCTCGCGATGTACAACCTGGACGATTCGATCCGCGACTTTGCCCGTGCCAGCATGAACTATGCGCTGGGACGTGGCTGGCCGCTGTACCTGTCGACCAAGAACACCATCCTGAAAGCCTATGATGGCCGCTTCAAGGATCTGTTTCAGGAAGTGTTCGACGCTGAATTCAAAACCCAGTTCGCTGAAGCCAAGATCGTTTACGAACATCGCCTGATCGACGACATGGTTGCGTCCGCGCTGAAATGGTCGGGCAAATTCGTTTGGGCCTGCAAGAACTATGACGGCGACGTGCAGTCGGATCAGGTCGCACAGGGCTTCGGCTCTCTCGGCCTGATGACTTCGGTCCTGCTGACGCCAGACGGCAAAACCGTTGAAGCCGAAGCCGCGCACGGTACCGTGACCCGCCATTATCGTATGTATCAAGAGGGCAAGGCGACCTCGACCAACCCGATCGCATCGATCTTCGCATGGACCGGCGGCCTGAAATATCGCGGCAAGTTCGACGACACGCCGGACGTGGTGAAGTTTGCTGAAACGCTCGAGCGTGCCTGCATCTACACTGTCGAACAGGGTGGCATGACCAAGGATCTCGCCATTCTGATCGGCCCGGATCAGCCGTGGATGACGACCGAGCAGTTCTTCGAGGCCATCCGCCAGAACCTCGAAAACGCAATGAACGACTGGAATAAGTAATCAAACAGAGGGGGTGGCGACTGGGCCGCACCCTTTTTGCCGAGCGGTATTCATTTCGAAAAAGCGAACAACTGGCCTGCCTTCTGAACGAAAACCGCGTTAGGAGGAGCCATGAGCAATGGAATACCCTCAGCAGCAGCAAGCGACGCCCTTGTAATTCTCGGAGCGGCCGGGCTGGTTATTCCCGCCTTTGCCCGTTTCCGAATAACACCGATCATCGGATTCATTCTGGTCGGAATTTTGGTGGGTCCCCACGGACTTGGCGCGCTGCAGCCGCAATTTCCGTGGCTTTATCATCTTTCGATAACCGACCCCCATGCGGTCGAGCCATTTGCCGAACTTGGCATCATATTACTCTTGTTTTCCATAGGGTTGGAGCTGTCTTTTCGTAGGCTGTGGTCAATGCGAAAGCGTGTTGTAGGATTTGGCGCAACGCAACTTATCATTTCGGCCATCCTTATCGCAGCGGTGTTGTTGATAACCGGTGAAACAACCGGGGCAGCGGCAGGGCTCGGGATCGCGCTCGCCCTGTCATCGACCGCATTGGTGCTTCCGATTGCGGGATCGACCAGCGCCGTCGGCAAGCTTGCCTTTGCCATGTTGCTGTTCGAAGATCTTGCGCTGGTCCCAATCGTATTCGCGCTGGGGGCGTTGGGGGGCTCGGCCGCGGGGTTCGATGGCGTTCTGAAACTGTTGCTGGGTGGCGGCTTGACGGTTGGAGCGATGCTGATTGCTGGCCCATTCGTTCTCCCTCGCCTGTTTGCCCAGGCCGCGCGCACAAAAACGCCCGAATTGTTCCTGTCCGCCAGTTTGCTCGTCGTCATCCTCGCCAGCGTCGCGACAGTCGCGGTCGGCCTCTCGCCGATCGTCGGTGCGCTCGTCGCCGGACTGCTGATTGCCGAAACCGACTATGCCCATGAAGTCGAATCGGTTGTAGCCCCCTTCCGTGGCCTTGCCCTCGGAATATTCCTGATCACCGTCGGCATGAGCCTTGATCTGGTGATGGTATTGCAGCAATGGCCCGCCCTGTTGGCGGCGATCGCCGGGGTCGTAATCATCAAGGCTGTCGTTACTACGCTTGCACTACGCATTGGCGGTGTACGCGGTGGAATCGCGACCGAAACGGGTGTGTTGATGGCTAGCCCGTCTGAAACGACTTTGATCGTGCTCGGCGCGGCGGCAACTGCCGGGTTGATCGCGGCGGATACAGCCGCTTTCTGGCAGGTGGTTACCGCGATCGGCCTCACCATTACGCCTCTGCTGGCGTGGGTCGGCCATGAGTTCGCGCGCCGGACCGAATGGCGTGATGTGCCTTTTGCCAGCACCGACCCGGTCGCGGAGGCGGGCACGATTATCATCGGATATGGCCGCGTCGGTGAGATGGTTGCCGCTATGCTGGACACCCATAATCTGCCGTGGCTCGCTCTCGAGGCCGATGTCGATATCGTTGCGGCGGCTCGTCGTGAGGGAAAACATGTTAGGTTTGGTGATGCGGGGCGCGATGGCGTACTCGAAAGCGTTGGGATCGAAAACGCTTCCGCACTTGTGATGACCATGGACGATCCCGTGCAGGCAGTTCGTCTTGCGCGTCGCCTGAGCCAGGCGCATCCCGACTTGAAGATCGTTGCCCGTGCGCGCGACCCCGAACATGCGGGCGAACTGTATCGCGCGGGTTGCACCGATGCTGTGCCCGAAACCTTGGAAAGCTCGTTGCAGCTTTCCGAAGCCGTTCTCGTCGATCTGGGTGTCGCAATGGGGCCGGTCATCGCATCGATCCACGAGAAACGCGACGAACTCCGCGCGCAGATCAAGGCTTCGGGACACCTCGATACGCTGCCAAGGCTTGGCAGCCTGCGCGCGGCGCGTTCAGGCTGAGACGGTCAACTCTTCGACAAGTGCGCGGGCGGCCTTTACAGCGAGGTCGGCCGCTTCCTGACCGCCGGGTCCACCCCCTGCGCCATGTCGGGACGTCCGCCACCGCCTTTGCCACCGCCGGCGAGAACGCCTTTTTGCACGATTTCCACCGCACTCAGCGTATCGCTGAGATCGGGAGTCACTGACGCGACATAGGTATTTGCCCCAGGGTTACTCGCGACGAGGAAAACAATGCCCGACGTGATCTGAGCGCGCTTTTCATCGGCAAGCGATTTGAGTTGTTTGCCGTCCAGACCTTCGAAAACCTGCGTCAGAACCTGATAATCACCGATCTTTTCAGGCTCCGTCACAATCCCGCCACCGCCACCGAGTGCCAGCGCCTTTTTCGCATCCGCCAATTCGCGCTCCAGCTTTCGCTGCGCTTCGATCAGAGCCATGACACGATTCGGCACGTCGTCGGGCGACGCCTTGAGCGCGGAGGCAACTTCCTTCAGGCGATCTTCGCGGGCGGTCAGCCACAGTCGGGCCGCTTCCCCGGTCAATGCCTCGATACGTCGGATGCCAGAGGATACGGCGCTTTCGGAAACGATTTTGAACAAAGCGATGTCGCCCGTCGCCGCGACGTGAGTGCCGCCGCACAGTTCGACCGAATAATGCCCGTCGCCACTATCCCTGCCCATCGACAGCACGCGGACTTCATCGCCATATTTTTCACCGAACAAGGCAAGCGCGCCTGCCGCGACCGCATCGTCGGGGGTCATAAGCCGCGTTGTGACGGCATCGTTTTCGCGAATGCGGGCGTTAACCTCGCGCTCGATGACGGCAATATCTTCGCTCGACAGTGCGGCGGAGTGCGAAAAGTCGAACCGCAAACGATCCGCAGCGACAAGGCTGCCTTTTTGCGAAACATGCCCGCCAAGCCGGTTCCGCAGCGCCGCGTGCAAAAGATGCGTTGCGCTATGGTTAGCACGCAATTGATCGCGTCGTTCGGTATCGATGCTTAAATGCACCGTATCGCCGACCGCGATGTTACCGCTGTCGATAATGGTCTGGTGTGTGTGCAACCGGCCCAATTGCTTGCCGGTATCGCTGATCTTAGCCGACAGTCCGTTGTCGCCGGTGATTGTCCCCGCGTCGCCAGCCTGCCCGCCGCTTTCGCCGTAAAATGGCGTTTGATTGGTCAGGACGATGACCTTGTCGCCTGCAGTCGCACGATCGACCTGAGCACCGTCCTTGATGATCGCTACGATCTGACCATCGCTGGCGTCGCTCGAATAGCCGGTAAATTCCGTGCCACCGAGCGTGTCGACTATGTCGAACCAGATGTCGGCGGATGCGGCGTCTCCCGAACCCTTCCATGCGGCGCGCGCGGCTGCCTTCTGGCGGCCCATTGCTTCATCGAAACCAGTTTTATCGACGCCGATATTGCGCCCGCGCAACGCGTCCTCGGTCAAATCATAGGGGAAACCATAGGTGTCATAGAGCTTGAAGGCCGTTTCGCCGGGCAGCGTATCGCCTTCACCGAGCGTCGCGGTCGCCTCGTCGAGCAGTTTCAACCCATTATTGAGGGTCTGGCGAAAGCGCGTCTCTTCCTGAAGCAGCGTTGCTTCGATCAGCGGTTGTGCGCGCACCAGTTCGGGATAGGCGCTGCCCATCTCTGCAACCAGCGAAGGCACGAGGCGATACATCAGCGGTTCGGCTGCACCGAGCAACTGGGCATGGCGCATCGCACGGCGCATGATCCGTCGCAGGACATAGCCGCGCCCCTCGCTCGCGGGCAGGACGCCGTCGCCGATCAGAAAGCTGGATGCGCGAAGATGGTCGGCAATGACCCGGTGCGATGCCTGGGTAGCGCCCGTCGTCAGTGTCTTGGTCAGATTGCCCGATTCTGCAATCAGTGCGCGGAAAGTGTCGGTATCGTAATTGTCGTGAACGCCCTGCATGACGGCGGCGACGCGCTCCAGTCCCATTCCGGTATCGATCGATGGTTTCGGCAGGTCGAGGCGGGGACCGCCTGCGATCTGGTCATATTGCATGAACACCAGATTCCAGATCTCGACAAAACGGTCGCCGTCTTCGTCGGGGCTTCCCGGAGGTCCGCCGGGGATATGGTCGCCATGGTCATAGAAAATCTCGGAGCACGGCCCGCACGGTCCGCTGTCACCCATCGCCCAGAAATTGTCCGAAGTCGGGATGCGAATGATACGGTGATCGGGAAGCCCCGCGATCTTTTTCCAAAGGTCAAAGGCCTCGTCATCGGTATGATAGACGGTGACGGTCAGCCGGTTCGGATCAAGGCCCCAATCCTTTGTGAGCAGCGCCCATGCGAGCGTGATCGCGCGTTCCTTGAAATAATCGCCGAACGAGAAATTGCCGAGCATTTCGAAGAATGTGTGATGGCGGGCGGTATAGCCGACATTGTCGAGATCGTTATGCTTGCCGCCAGCGCGAACGCACTTTTGACTGGATGTCGCGGTGCTATAAGCTCGATGTTCGAGGCCGGTGAAGACGTTCTTGAACGGCACCATTCCCGCGTTGACGAACATCAACGTTGGATCGTTGTGTGGCACGAGCGGCGAAGACGCGACGCGCTCGTGACCTTCCCCTGCAAAATAGTCGAGGAACGAGCGGCGGATGTCGTTGGTCGATGTCATGGCCAGCGATGTAGGGAAGAGCATCGCGCTTGGGAAGATGACGCGCTAAGTTCCCCGTAAACCAAGTTCAATCATCGGCCTGCATGATCGCCAGTTCATTGCCATTCGGATCGAGAAACTGAAAACGGCGGCCGCCCGGAAATGCGAAGATCGGTCGAACAATTTGGCCGCCTGCTTTGATTACCGCAGCCAGCGCAGCGTCGATGTCAGTTACGGGCAACACCGGCAACGGAGCCTTGGATGCTTCGTCGGGGTCACCCTGAAGTCCGACATCGACTGTTCCGGTCGTCGTGCAAGCATAGCTGGGACCATAATCAACAAGGCCCCAGCCAAATACGTCTGCATAAAACGTCTTGGCGGCGGCTATATCGGCCGCCGGTAGCTCGACGTAATTAGGCAGACCGATTTTCATTCCGAATCATCGTCTTCGCTGGGGCCGACCATCAGCTCCTCGGCAACCTTGTCCGTGCGCTGGCGGATGGCCTTTTCAAGCCGGTCGGCAACTTCCGGATTGTCCTTCAGATAAGTCTTCGAATTTTCGCGACCCTGACCGATGCGAATCGAATCATAGCTGAACCACGAACCCGATTTCTCAACGATCCCGGCCTTCACGCCGAGGTCGAGGATTTCGCCGGTCTTTGAAATGCCTTCGCCGTACATGATGTCGAATTCGACCTGCTTGAACGGTGGCGCGACCTTGTTCTTCACGACCTTCACGCGAGTCGTGTTGCCGACGATATCGTCGCGTTCCTTGATCTGGCCGGTGCGGCGAATGTCGAGACGGACGCTGGCATAGAATTTCAGCGCGTTGCCGCCCGTCGTCGTTTCGGGCGAACCGTACATTACACCGATCTTCATGCGAATCTGATTGATGAAGATAACCGTGCAGCGTGAGCGGCTGATCGACCCGGTGATCTTGCGCAGCGCCTGGCTCATCAGACGTGCCTGCAGGCCGACGTGACTGTCGCCCATCTCTCCTTCGATTTCAGCGCGCGGCACGAGTGCTGCGACCGAATCGATCACCAGAACATCGACTGCATTGGAACGGACCAAAGTGTCGCAAATCTCGAGCGCCTGCTCACCGGTATCTGGCTGCGAAACGATCAGTTCGTCGATGTTCACGCCCAGTTTCTTCGCATAGCTCGGGTCGAGCGCGTGTTCGGCGTCGATAAACGCCGCCGTGCCACCGATTTTCTGAGCTTCGGCAATCGCGTGCAAGGCCAGTGTCGTCTTACCCGACGATTCAGGTCCGAAAATCTCGATCACCCGACCGCGCGGAAGTCCGCCGATACCGAGCGCAATATCCAGCCCGAGCGAGCCGGTCGAAACCGCCTCGATCTCCATCTTCTCGCGGCTGCCCAGCTTCATTGCCGAGCCTTTGCCGAACGCACGATCTATCTGCGCGAGCGCTGCTTCCAGAGCGCGTGCCCGGTCGCTGGATTCTGCTTTTTCTGCTTTATCTGTCTTGGATGCCATATCGCTGCCGATGACTTTCAACTGAGCTGCCATGTCGTTGTTCCCTCGTAGCCGTTACGCGCATCCGGTCAACGCGCTGATTGGCTTCGTATCTGGTTTGTTCCAAAAGAACAAGAGTAGAACGATATGTTCCGATTATGTTATTATGGGTTTCGTACCCGCAAGCGCGTCACGCGCCGCTTCGGCCAGTTGCTTCACCGAAAACGGTTTCGGCAAAAACGCCACTCGGTCGATATGGATCGACTTGCGCAATTGCTCCTCGGCATACCCCGACATGAACAGGATCGGCAGGTCGGGAAACCGCTCTCGGGCGTGGCGAACAAGCGTCGGCCCGTCCATTGTCGGCATAACCACGTCGGAAATCAGCAGGTCGATCTGCGTACCCTGCCCCAGAATCTCGAGCGCCTCCTCACCATGCGACGCGGTGAGCACGGTATAGCCATGCCGCGACAGCGCACGTTCGGCGACGGTGCGCACCATGTCCTCGTCCTCGACCACCAAAACGGTCTCATTACCCCATAGGTCTGCCGGTTTTTCGACCTTGACCGGAGCCTCGATCTGCGCCGGTTCCTCAGCCTTGTGGACGGGCAAATAGATCACGAAACTGGTGCCGACGCCTTCCTTGGAATCGGCGAAGATAAATCCGTTCGACTGTTTGACGATGCCATAGACAGTCGAGAGGCCAAGCCCGGTCCCCTTGCCGATTTCCTTTGTCGTAAAGAACGGTTCGAATACTTTCGACAGGATTTCCGGCGGGATTCCGGTCCCGGTATCGCTCAGCCGCAGCGCCGTATAATCGATAACGGGCATGATATCGCTGCCAAGTTTACGCACATCGGCAGCAGACACGGCATAGGTTTGCAATGTCACCGTGCCACCGTTTGGCATCGCATCGCGGGCGTTCACCGCCAGATTGACGATGACCTGTTCCAACTGCCCCGGATCGGCGCGGACCGACCCCAAAGCGCGCCCGTGATTGACCGCCAGCGTTACCGTTTCACCCAGCAAACGCTGGAGCAGATGCGAAACTTCGGCGATAACGTCGGGGAGTTGCAGGATTTGCGGGCGCAATGTCTGCTGCCGGGAAAATGCCAGTAATTGCCGCGTCAGCCCTGCTGCACGATTCGAATTGATCCGTATTTGAGTTATGTCGTCATAGTCGCTGTCGCCCGGCGTGTGGCGCATCAGCATGAGGTCGCAATGCCCGATGATCGCGGTCAGGATATTGTTGAAATCATGCGCCACACCGCCGGCAAGCTGACCGACGGCCTGCATCTTCGTGGCCTGAGCTACTTCGCGTTTCAGGCGCGACTCCTCGGTATTGTCCTTCAGGCTGAGCAGAACCGCAGCCTCGCCCAGCCCGCGCGCGCCTGCCATCGTTAGTGCCACGGGTTCATCGGGTCGATCGCGCAATCGCACCGACATGTCGCCCGAACTCGTCTGTCCTGACGCAAACCGCCGAACAGCATCGGCCACCGCCGTTTTATCGTCACGGATGACCAGATCCCCTGGATAAACCGGGGTCGATCCCGCTGCGACATTGGCCGCGCGGATAAATGCCTGATTCATATAGAGAAACCGGCCGTCGCGATCGGCGAGCGCCAGTCCGAGCGGCAACATCGCCAGCAGCTTCTGAAGGGGGATATCGGCCCCCTCGCCTGCGCGTAACGAATCATCGTCGATCAGGGCGACCAGTTGCGGGCCATTCTCTGCTTCTGCGGCAACCGGGATCGTGAACAGCCGCAATGGCGTACCGAGTGGCCCCTCCAGCTTGAAGCGCGTTTGCCCGTGACTGTCCGACGATAGCAGGCTTGCCAGATCGCGCCCGGCAATCGGCGCATCGCCACGCCCGGTCGCGCGTTTCACCATCGGCCGGTTGGCGGCGCGCACCCGGCCTTCGCTGCCGATCAGAGCGATCATCACGCCAGCCTCGCCCATGCGCTCGCCCCAGGCTCCGTCGATAATCTCCGATGGGTCGAATAGAGTGTCGGTGCCCGGCGCGGCGCTAAACCGCCAGATCAGGCAATCCTGAGCCGCGCCGGCACGAACGATATCGACGTTCAGCACTCGCCCGTCGCGCCTGATTCCGGCAGCACTCGCCTGCCCATCGCGCCATGCGGTACGCCCGGCAGCTGTCATCAGATTGATGCCCGCCGCATCGACTGGCAATCCCGGCGGCGTGGCCGGACCATCGAACATCCTGTCGTGCAGGTCATTGGTGCAAACCAGCCGTCCTTGTCGATCGGTGATCGCGATGGCCGTGCCACCCTGTTCAGCGGCTTCACGGACTAGCGACCAGTCGACGGCATTGGTTCCGGCCTCTGATGGCGGCGGGTATAGCTGGCGGAACAGCAGCAGCAGGGCAGCGACGCAAACGACTGTCCCCCAAATCCAATTGCAATCGCCAAAGACGCGGTAGCCTTAAGGATAGCCCCTGCCGACGCGACTGCCGCAGCCGCGACAATGGCACCGATCGCGCGGTTTCGGCCGGCCAGCAGGTTTCGATCAGCCATGCGGGCGTCCGTGTCGGTGTCGCCATTTGCGTGCGATGCGGAATCGCCAGATCCAGCCGGAAACAAAATATCCCGCTGCCGATGTAATGGTCGCCAGGACGAGTGTGCCGAGCGCTGCGGGACCGGTGACGTGGAGGACCCATGCCACCCAGTGGTTGGCTGTATGAACCGGTGGCAGGACAACCGCCCCCGGCGCTGCCTTGTCCAATCGCAACAAAATCCGCCCGACGTGGAAAGCGGCGTAATAAAATGGCGGGATGGTCAGCGGGTTGATGACCAGCGTCATCATCAGCGCGATCACGATATTCGCGCGGGCCGGCAGGGCAAGCAACGCCGCGACGACGGTGTGGGCCACCGGAATAATCGGCGCTACGAACAACCCCAACGCCACCGCGCGCGGCACGGAACGACGGTTGAAGTGCCACAGATCGGGTTTCAAAAGCCGATGCGCAAATGGCGCGAGCCAACGGTTAGCGGCTATGTTCTCACGCGTTGGAATATGGCCGCGGAGCCAGTCGGCAACACCCGCACCTGACTTCCGCGCCGGGTCATCAGCCCTTGTCCCGAAGGATGCGCGCAGCGTCGCGTTTCCAGTCCTTTTCCTTTTCGTATTCGCGCTTGTCCTGATGCTGGCGCCCCTTCGCCAGCGCCAGTTCGATCTTTGCGCGGCCCCGGCTGTTGAAATAGATAGAGAGCGGAACCAGTGTCATGCCCTTACGCGACACGGCGTTGTACAGCTTTGTGATCTCACGCTCATGCAACAGCAGTTTGCGCGGGCGTTTGGGTTCGTGGTTTTCACGGTTGCCGTGGCTGAATTCGGGGATAGTGGAATTGACCAGCCACACCGTGTCATTCTTCACCTCGGCATAGCTTTCGGCAATTGACCCCTCGCCAAAGCGCAGCGATTTCACCTCTGTGCCAGTCAGCATGATGCCCGCCTCGACCGTGCTTTCGATGGCATAGTCGTACCGCGCGCGTCGGTTCTCGGCGACGGTCTTTACCTTGTCGAATTCGGGGTGCCGTGGTCGTGCCATCAGACCAGACCCGCCGCCTCCAGCGCGGCATCGACGGCGCGGCGAGCGCTTTCCGAAGGCGGCGTGATCGGCAGGCGCAATTCTGCACTTACCTGTCCGAACACCCTGCTGAGTGCATATTTAACCGGACCTGGAGACGCATCACTGAACAGCGCGGTATGCAGCGGAAAAAGTCGATCGTTTATTTCGAGCGCCACTTTCATGTCGCCACTTTTGCAAGCGGCTTGAAATTCCGCACATAGTTTTGGTGCAACGTTTGCAGTGACAGAAATACACCCGACTCCACCGGTCGCGTTGAAGGCCAGCGCGGTTTCATCATTGCCCGACAATTGACAGAAATGGTCGCCGCAGCCGAGTCGATGCGCTGTAACCCGCCCTAAAACGCCGCTCGCATCCTTAACGCCGACTACCGTCGGAAGGTTGGACAGTCGCGCCATCGTCTCGGGCAATATGTCGGTGACCGTCCGTCCAGGCACGTTATAGACGATGATCGGCAGGTCACTGTGCTGGGTCAGATGCTCGTAATGCGCGAATATGCCGTCCTGATTGGGACGGTTGTAATAGGGGGCCACGACCAGTGCGGCATCGGCACCGGCTTGTGCCGCAAATGCCATGTGCCGAACTGCGGTCGCGGTATCGTTCGACCCGCAACCGGCAATCACGGGGACTCGGCCCGCCGCGATTTCAATGCAGAGTTCGATCACCCGATAATGTTCTTCGTAAGACAAGGTGGCGCTTTCGCCGGTCGTCCCACAGGGCACGAGCGCATTGGTGCCGTTGCTGATTTGCCATTCGACAAAAGCGCGAAACGCGTCTTCATCGACCTTACCGTCACGAAACGGCGTCACTAGTGCCGGAATCGAGCCGGAAAACATTGTATTAATCCTTCACCAAACAGCGGCCACGCGCCATAAGCGCAATCATGATCATGAAGAAGCCGTATTCTAAAGAGCTGCGTTCAGGGCCTGATAAGGATGCCTGTGCCACTGTGTCCAGCATGACAAAGTATCTGACCCCCGCAATAGTCGCCGGAATGGCCATATTCACCGCATTTCCGGCCTTTGCGCAGGATTTGATGGCTCCCCCTCCGCCACGATCATTTGTCGCACCCAGCAATGCGGGATTATCCGACGCGCTGGCGCAGTGGATGGCCGTGCGGCAGTCGGACTCGCTACCGTTTCAGTCTTATGCCGATTTTCTGCTCCGTCATCCCGGTTGGCCGGGCGAAGCCGCGCTGAGGAAGACCGCCGAACGTCAATTGCGCCCCGATAGCGTTTCCCCAACCCAGATACTTGCCTATTTCACGCGTTATCCCGCGCAGTCGCCATCGGCAGCGCTCCGCTATGCCGAGGCGCTGGATGCCACCGGCCAGCGTGATGCAGCACGGGACATGGCGCGGCGTGCCTGGACTACCGGTTCACTGTCGATCGACGACGAGACTCGGCTGATCTCCCGTTTTTCTGGCGCGCTAACCCCCCAGGATCAGGATCAACGCGAGGATCGCCTCTTATGGGTGCGATCGACCGCTAGCGCCGGACGCCAAATCTCGCTGGCCTCCCCCACACGCCAACCGGTTTTCGACGCCCGGATTGCCATGCAGACGCGCTCACCCGAAGCCTTGACGAAAGTTTCGCTAACGTCTGGCACCGCACGCGGAGACGCCGGTTATTTGGTAGATCAGGCAAGTTGGTTGCGGGCCACTGGTCAGGAGTTTGCAGCTCGCGCTCTGCTGTCTGCCCCGCGCCGCCTGAACTATACCCCGCTTGATCCCGATCGCTGGCTCGACACGCTGTACAGCTTTGCCAAGGGTGCCGCCGATGCAGGCCAGTGGCAGGTCGCTTATGACATCGCGCGGCAGGTGGACGACACATATCCCGCAGGCACGGTCATCCGTGACCGCCCGCTCAGCGAGCGCGACGATTATACCAACCTGACATGGCTGGCAGGCACAGCAGCCCTGAACCGTCTTGGCCGTCCCGCCGATGCCATCGCGTTATTCGATAAATATTCGCAAGCCGCTCGGTCTCCGCAGACGCAGGTAAAGGGCATTTACTGGGCTGGTCGCGCTGCCGAAGCCGCTGGCCGCCGCAGCGATGCCAACAGCTATTACCGTCGCGCCGCCGCTTATTTCGACCAGTTCTACGGCCAACTTGCCAGCGAGCGGATCGGCACACCGCTGACCATTCCGGTGGTCACCCGCACCATCGACATATCGGCAAACGACCGGGATGCCTTTTTCCGTCGCGAGATCGTCCGTGCCGCGACTTACCTTGGACAGACCGGCGACTGGGCCAATCAGAGTTTGTTCGTCCGCGCAATCGCTGCTGCGGCCGAGAGTGACAAAGATCACGTTCTGGCGTCCGAACTGGCCATCCGTATCAATCGGCCCGATCTTGGCGTGATGATCGGGCGTAGTGCCGGGATCAACGGCTTGCGTGATTATGTTCGGACCGGTTTTCCGATTGTACCCATCACCCCTGAAAACCAGCCAAGCTGGACGATGATCCACGCAATCGCACGTCAGGAGAGCCAGTTCGACCGCAAGATCGTCAGCCGTGCGGGGGCTCGCGGTCTGATGCAATTGATGCCCGGCACCGCGCGTGATGTCGCTGGCAAGACCGGCGTGGCTTATAATGCTGCCAGTCTCGATGACCCGACATTCAACGCATCGCTTGGGTCATGGTATTTCGGCCGCTTGATGGATCGATACGGTGGCAATTACGTCCTGTCGGTTGCTGCTTATAATGCTGGCGCGGGTAACGTGAACAAATGGTTGGTGGCGAACGGCGACCCACGGCTGCCCGGCGCGGATGTGCTGGCATGGATTGAAGCAATTCCGTTCAAGGAAACGCGCGACTATGTTCAGCGCGTGCTTGAAAACGCTGTCGTTTATGACTTGCTGAACCCACGGGCTGGTCCTGCGAAGCGTAACGCTTTGTCCACCTATCTCGGCAAATCGAACCCCGGTTGAACGCCATGGTGACTGAGCGAATCAATCCGATAACCCCTGTCGGCTTCGCCGCAATGCAGGCCGAATACCACCAGTTGATGAGTATCGACCGCCCGGCCATCGTAGATGTGGTTAGCTGGGCAGCAGGCAATGGCGACAGGTCTGAAAACGGCGACTATATCTATGGTCGCCAGAAACTGCGTGATATCGACCGCCGCGCTGGTTTCCTTGCCCGTCGTATGAAGGCCGCGCAGGTCATCGATCCGTCGGCTCAGGAAAACCGTGCTCGTATCTGGTTCGGCGCAACTGTCACGATCGCCGACCCTGACGATAACGAACGGGTGCTTACGCTGACTGGCGACGATGAAAGCAATGCCAGCGCAGGTCAGATCGGCTGGAGTTCGCCCATTGCTCGCGCGCTTCGCGGAGCCGCCGTCGGCGACGTCAAACGCGTGCAGCTACCCAGCGGCGAAGTCGAATATGAAGTCTTGCGCGTCAGTTACCCGAACGCAGCCTTGGCAAGCGCCAGCAGTTCGGGGTCGGCATCGACGGGTTTCATATCGACCCCCGCCTCCAGCCGATCGGCCAAATAGGTCATCGCCGTTATCCGCGCGGCTTTCTTGTTATTTGCATCCACGACTTTCCATGGAGCCCAGCGTGTATCGGTGCGCTCGAACATCGTATGATAAGCTTTTAGATAATCGTCACGTCGCGCCCGGTTGCGGTAGTCGTCCTTGCCCGTCTTCCACCGCTTCCAGTAACAGTCGAGCCGGTCCTTGAACCGCCGATCCTGTTCTTTTGCGTGATGTGCATGAACAGCTTGATCAACGTGACGCCGTTATCCTTCTGCTGCGCCTCAAACTCGTTGATCTCGTCATAGGCGCGCTTCCACTCGGTTTCGGTGCAAAAGCCCTCGACCCGCTCAACCAGCACGCGCCCATACCAGGTCCGGTCGAAAATATTGATTTCGCCCTTCGCAGGTAGCCCTTTCCAGAACCGCCACAAAAAATGCCGTTCGCGTTCCTCATCGGTCGGCGCACCGATGGGCCACACCTCATACCAGCGCGGGTCCCACGACGCCGTCAGCCGCGAAATCGCGCCGCCCTTGCCGCTCGCGTCCCAACCCTCGAACGCGATAATCGCACTCCGCCCATGAGTGATATAGGCGGCCTGTATCCGCGCCAACCGCTCGGTCAGCGCTTTCAGGTCGTCACTATAGTCGCCGTCGTAATCGGCACCCTTTTCGAAGTCGGAGAGGTTGATAGCCATGACAAGGGCTTAGCGCGGTGGGGTTAAGGTGCCATAGCCGGTGTTGGCCGGTCGGAATTGCGGGTTCGGCGCGGTTCTTGGCCATGATTTCGTCAAGGACTTCAACTGCGTCGCGACCATCGGAGGGCGACAAACGACCTATAGTTAAGCGCGAACACGTCTTGGATCACTGTTGAGCTTTCCCAAAGATCGTCAACCCGTTGGCACAATAGACCTTGATGCAAGGTTGCCCGTTATTGCATCGTAAACTGGATTCATTTTAGCCGAGAATGCTATCATCACCGAAACAAGGTGCAAATCGATGAGGTCATCGGGAATCGAAAAAACCGACGGAGAGAACACGATTCTCGGATCACTGACTGTACTTGAAATATTTTGCGAACAATCAGCGAGGTCTGTTGCAGATAGCTTTCAACGCGCGACAGACTTTCCGGATCACGCTCGCAAAGTGAAATCAAAACTTGGAGAATACAGCTCTCATAATCTTTCACCGAAGCTCAGAGAGCGTAAAAGGCGCGGGTGATGCTGTATCAAGTCGAGTGCGCCTGTCATTGCACCCAATTCAAGCCAATGATTATGATTGAAGCGAGCAGCAATCTCCCTTTTCAGCGGTATTAACGCTTGAGATTGCGCAACTCCTAAAATCATCGCTCCGCCTATCGAGTCAGCTTCTTATAAGCCAACCTAGTAGGCCGATCCGCCGCATCGCCCAGACGCCGCCGCTTATCTTCCTCATAAGCTTCGAAGTTCCCCTCGAACCACTCGACATGCGAATCCCCCTCGAACGCGAGGATATGCGTCGCCAGTCGATCGAGGAAGAAACGGTCATGCGAAATAACCACCGCGCAGCCTGCAAAAGACTCCAGCGCTTCTTCCAAAGCGCGCAGCGTCTCCACATCCAGATCGTTCGTCGGCTCATCCAGCAGCAGCACGTTGCCGCCCGCCGCCAGCATCTTGGCCATGTGAACACGGTTGCGCTCACCACCTGACAGTTCGCCGACCTTCTTCTGCTGGTCGGTGCCCTTGAAGTTGAACGCGCCGACATAGGCCCGCGTGTTCACTTCATGTTTACCGAAATAGAACCGGTCGTTGCCGCCCGAAACTTCCTGCCAAACCGTATACTTGGGGTCCAGATCGTCGCGGCTCTGATCGACAAAGCCGAGCTTCACTGTGGACCCAATTTTGATCGTCCCCGCGTCGGGCTTTTCCTGTCCCGTAATCAGCTTGAACAGCGTCGATTTACCCGCACCGTTCGGCCCGATCACACCCACGATACCGCCCGGCGGCAAAGTGAAATTCAGCCCCTCGAACAGCAATTTATCGCCATAGGATTTCGACAAACCCTCGGCGTCGATGACATTACCACCCAGCCGCTCAGGAATCTGGATCAGGATCTGCGCGCCACCCGGACGACGATCCGCCTGCTTTTCGACCAGTTCGTCGAATGCACGGATACGCGCCTTTGACTTGGTCTGCCGCGCCTTCGGTGACTGGCGAATCCATTGAAGTTCTTCCTTGATCGCCTTTTGACGACCCTCATCCTCGCGGTCTTCCTGCTCCATCCGCTTGGCCTTGGATTCGAGCCACGCGGAATAATTGCCTTCGAACGGCAAGCCCTTGCCGCGATCAATTTCGAGCACCCAGCCGACGACGTTATCGAGGAAATAGCGATCGTGGTGACGAGAATCACGTTACCCGCATAATCGATCAGATGCTTTTCAAGCCACTGGACGCTTTCGGCATCGAGATGGTTGGTAGGCTCATCGAGCAGCAGAATTTCGGGCTTCTCAAGCAGCAACCGGCACAGCGCGACACGGCGACGCTCACCACCCGACAGATTGTCGACTAGCGCGTCACCTGGTGGGCACCGCAGTGCCTCCATCGCGATTTCAAGCTGGTTATCGAGCGTCCAGCCATCGACCACGTCGATTTTTTCCTGAAGCTCACCCATTTCGGCCAACAGAGCATCGAAATCCGCATCTTCGGGCGGATCGCCCATCAAATTAGAGATTTCGTTGAAGCGGTCCATCATGTCGGCGACGTCGCGGACGCCATCCATTACGTTTTCGCGGACGTTCTTCTTTGGGTTCAGGCGCGGTTCCTGCTCCAGATAACCGACACGAATACCCTCACCTGCCCAGGCTTCACCGTTGAATTCAGTGTCATAGCCCGCGATGATCTTCATCAGCGTGGACTTACCCGCGCCGTTGACACCGATGATCGCAATCTTTGTTCCCGGCAGGAATTGCAGGTTCACATTGTTCAGGATCGGCTTGGCGGCACCGGGAAAGGTCTTGGTCAGACCCTTCATGACATAGGAATATTGCACGGCCATCGGGGTCGGTTCTCTGCGTTTGGAGGATATGAATTTCGTGCCGCCGTTAGACGGTGACAGCGATATTGGCAAACAAATGGGAACCCGATAGCCCTTTGTCCATGAAGCACATTACTCTGTTCGTCGCGATGTTGCCGACTCTGGCCCTGATCGTCCCCGCAAACGCTGCTCCCGCCTCTGTGCGTACACCGACTGCTGATCTCCATATCGGAAAGCTGCGCGATGCTGCGCTGAACGATACCGTCGCCTATGATATCGTAGAGGGGCTGACGACCGAAATCGGCCAGCGCCTCGCCGCGACCGATGCAGAAGCGCGAGCGCGGGTATGGGCGGTGATAAAGCTGAAATCGCTGGGTTTCTCCAACGTCCATATCGAGCCTTTCGCCATGCCTGTCTGGGTGCGTGGAGCGGAAACGGCAGAGATCGTGTCTCCCTTTCCGCAAAAGCTGGTCCTCGCGGCACTGGGAAACAGCGGCGCGACTCCGGCTGAGGGCATAACTGCCCAAATCGTCGCGTTCGACGGTCTGGCTGCATTACAGGCTGCCAATCCGGCAAAGGTGCGCGGCAAGATCGTCTATGTCACCCACCACATGGCCGCGACTCAAGATGGTTCGGGATACGGTTTTTTCGGTGATGTCCGGCGCAAGAGTCCGGCGATCGCGGCACAGATGGGAGCCGCGGCCATCGTCATCCGCTCGATTGGGACCGACACGAGCCGGGCACCGCACACGGGAGCGACCAATTTCGGAACAAACCCGGCCATCCCCGCCGCCGCGCTGTCGGTGGTCGATGCCGAACAACTCGATCGCATCCTGAAGCGCGGCAAGCCTGTTATTATGAAGCTGATCCTTACCCCACAACTTTCGCCGAACGGCCAATCGGGAAATGTCGTTGCTGAAGTTCCCGGTCGGGACCCTGCTGCTGGTGTCGTCCTGATTGGCGGGCATCTGGATAGCTGGGACCTCGGTACCGGTGCGATCGATGATGGCGCGGGCGTGGCGATCTCTACGGCCGCTGCAAAATACATCCTCGACAGCGGCGTGAAACCACGCCGTACGATTCGTATCGTCTGGTTCGGTGCAGAAGAACCCGGACTGTTCGGCGGTTTAGCCTATCGCGACAAACACAAAGATGAGCCGCATGCTCTCGCATCCGAATCCGATTTCGGTGCGGACCGGATCTGGAAGTTCGATACCAAACTGCCGATCGGCGCAGAGGCTGTGCGCAATCGGTTAACGGAGGCGCTCGCACCGCTCGGCATCGAACCTGGCAATACCGATGCGCGCGGTGATTCCGATGTTGGGCCGCTGGTGGCGCTCGGCGTATCGGGCGTGGACATGAATCAGGACGGCACGCGCTACTTTGATTTGCATCACACGCCCGAAGATACGCTCGACAAAATCGATCCGGTTCAGCTTCGTCAGAACGTCTCAGCATGGACCGCAATGCTCGCGATTACAGCAAATGCGCCCGAGAATTTGATAAAAACACCCGGTCTAAACTAGGAATTATGGCGCAAATGGCGGTTTTCTGCGGCTTTTGCCTGTAACCCTTCTGCAATTTTACGTTGACGCGGTGCAATGTGGCGTTATTGGGGCACCCAGCGACGGCAATCGGGCCGGCCGTATTACTATGCTATTTTGGAGCACCTGAATGAAGAAGCTTAGCTTTGTTCTCGCTGCCGCCGGCCTGATTTCGCTGGCCGCCTGCAACAAGCCTACCGACACCGCGAATGCAGCTAACGCTGCTGACAACGCTGCGGTTGCACTCGACAACGCCGCTGACAGCCTGAATGCTGCTTCGGAGAACGTTGCCGCATCGTCGAACGACACGGCTGTTGCAGCCGGTAACGTTGCTGAAGCTGCTAACGCTGTTAGCAACGCTTCGGAGAACGTTTCGAACAAGATGTAATTCGCTTCGATCGCTTCCGCGGTCGAGTGAGTTGAGAGACGGGCGTTTCCTTTCGTGGGAAGCGCCCGTTTTTTGTGACCAAAGCACGAGAGAGCTAACGAATCGATCGAGGCAATGCACTGGCGATCAGATGAGAATTCTCTAAGCGAGAGTCGTGCATTTAACCGGCGATATTTCCTGATCCTCGTTTGGGTGGCGTTCATCGCTGGCGCAATTGACGCGTTGGCTGGTGGTGGAGGATTATTGACCATCCCGGCGTTGATGGCATGTGGGATCCCGCCCGTTGCCGCTCTGGCAACCAACAAGCTTCAAAGCACGATCGGTACCGCTTCGGCGTTCTTCACCTTCTGGCGGGCCGGCCATGTCGATCTTCGCCGCTTCATTCCCCCGCCATAGGTGCCTTTATAGGGTCAGCGCTCGGCGCAACGGCGGTCCAGCACGTCAATCCGGCTTTCCTTGCCGCTTTCGTGCCAGTGCTGGTGATCTTGATGGGATTCTACTTCCTGTTCGCGCCGCCGATGAGTGAGCTTGATCGACACCCCCGCCTTGGCCGTATTGGCATGACTGCGATTTTGACGATCATCGGTTTCTATGATGGCTTTTTCGGCCCTGGAACCGGGTCATTTATGACCACGGCGCTGGTGGCGCTTGGTGGCCTTGGTCTTGTCCGGGCAATTGCCACTACAAAATTCCTCAATCTCGCGACGAATCTTGCCGGTCTTATTGCAATGATCGCGGGCGGTAAGATGTTGTGGATACTGGGCCTAGGAATGGCCGTAGCCAATGTCGCGGGCAATCAGGTCGGAGCGAGACTGGCATTACGGTTTGGCGGGCGTGGCGTGCGCCCGCTTCTTGTCATCATGTCGGCTGTGCTGACGATCAAACTGTTAGCCGACCCTGCGAATCCGATCTGGCAAATGCTCTGATCGCGAATGTAGGCGCAGGTTCGACCCCGACATGGCAATCGCACACGCTGGTGGTCGTTACGAAAAGATTTTTCGGGAAAATCCGTCGTAGCCTGAACTGCTAGAGCAATTCCGGCCACTTAACGAAATGGTCGGGGAGACAGGATTCGAACCTGCGACCCCCTGGTCCCAAACCAGGTGCGCTACCAGCCTGCGCCACTCCCCGACATTTCGTCGCCGACATCTCATCGGCCCGCCGCCCCTAGCGGCATGACATGCCATTAGGCAAGCCGCTAAAATGATGCTGGTGGGCCCGGAGGGATTCGAACCCCCAACCAAGCCGTTATGAGCGGCCGGCTCTACCATTGAGCTACAGGCCCGGTCAGCAACCGGAAGCGCGCGATAGCGGACGCTCGCCCTCGCTGACAAGCCGCTCCTTTGCCGATCGGTTAAACTTGTTCTTCGTGCTGCACCTGTAAAGCCCCGACAGGGGGCAACAGCAGGCTAAAGGCATCATCGGTCAATTTAAGTTTCGCACCCGTCTCACGGGCCAGATTCGCGATCAGACGCAGTGTGAAGCCCAGCCCGAGTATTGGCGCGTCGGGCCACTCACCCTCTGGACCATAAGCAGGGTCGAGCAACGCGCGTTCATCGCGGCCATGCAGGACTGCGGGCCGCGAAATTGTCAGAATGATCCCGCCACCGTGTGCAACGAGCTCGACCTGAGCCGAATCACCCATGCGCGACAGCCCAAGAACAGAAGCCAGCAAGCGGCGAATCATGCGATCGAGGAGCGGTTCGGCAATCGAAACCATGATATTCGCTTCGACTTTGGTGTGCAGAGCTACCCCGCGTAATGCGAGAGCGGCGCGTTGTTCGCTGGCGATTCGTTGAAGCACGACACCGGCATTGCTGGTCCCCTCCTCTCGATCGAATCGCGCGCTGTCCAGTCGTGCTGCGGCATCCAGATCGTCGACAACCTCCAGCAAGCGGCGCGATTCGCCGACTACGAATTGGGCGCGCGTCCGATAGGCCGCTGCGGCGGGACCTAGAATCTGGCGATCGATCATTTCGGCAAACCCCTGGATCGCGTTCAGCGGCGTGCGCAGTTCATGAACCAACTGACGCAGCGAATCGGCTGGCAGGGCTGTTCCGGATAGTGGCCCCTGTTCACCCCCTGCCCGTTCGTCGCGACGCGGACGGCGTGCATTGCCGTGGTAACCCGCGAAACGTCCGTTGCGTGGGTTGAAGACCGGCGTGGCGGAGATCAGCCAGTCGCCGCTGGCCGGACCATGACCTGCAACCACCAGCCGCGCATCCTTGAACGGCGCACGACGACGATAGGCACCTGCAGCCTGCCCATCGACGCCCTGTTCACGCGGCGGCGCGATATCGGCAATCGAAAGACCGATCACTGCCTCTCGTGCCACGCCGTAAATCCAGTCGATCTCGCCATATATGCTGGCTTCGAAAACAAAGGTTTCGGGTATGGCGAGCGCGGGTTCTTCGACCTGCGGAGCCGAGGCCGCCTGACGGCGAAAAGCTTCGATCCGAGCGACGAGATTTCGGATTTGCGAACTCGACTCCTCTGCCGTGGTCGGAGTCGATGCATCGGGCAGCGCGAAATCGGATGGGCCAAAACTTGCCAGCGCACGTTCGACGACTGGACCCAGATCGCGGCGGTTTCGTAGTATTGCGCGTGATGTCGATGGGAAAGTGCTAAGCAGCCCCAGCCATTCCGCTTCGGATAGTGTCGCACGGGCAACCACAGGAGCGGCTACCGCCGGCTCGTCCGTTGCAAAAATAGCGACGACGTCGGGTTGGTTGACGCGGTCGGCAAAGCTTGCCGCTGCCTTGCGCCTTTCGTTGGCTGGAACCATGTCACGCAGTTCGGCAATACGTTCGTGAGCCATTGCGCGAAGCTCGGGAGCCATGCGGCTCCCTCCCTGCGCAACAATATCCACCAATTGTCGCCAGGCAGCGGTTCGCGAGCCGGTATCGGTTGTTGGTAACGCAAGTATTGTTCGGATCATTCCGTCGTATCGCACGATGTAGTCGGCTCCCCAATGCCTTTGAGGCAGCATGCCGCGATTTGCGGCTCGATCACCCGATTAGAACGGGAGGAGTTCGGGGCCAAGGACTCATATTGGTACGTCACTTTATGGCACAATTGTGCTGAGCGGCAATTTTCTTATAACAATCTCATGATGAGCCAAGGAATGATGCGCAGATGATTGTCGGTCCCTATGATTCGGTCGATTTGCAAATACTCGCGGAACTTCAGGACGAAGGGCGCATGACCAATGTCGAACTGGCAACTCGTGTCGGGTTGACCGCTCCGCCGTGTTTACGTCGAGTCCGTAGCCTGGAAGAAGATGGTGTGATTCGAGGATATCACGCCGAACTCGACCCTGCGAAGCTTGGCTATGCTATCACCGTCTTTGCCATGGTGAGCCTAAAGAGTCAGGCCGAGTCAGATTTGCAGGCGTTCGAGCGTCATGTCGAAGCACTAGATCAGGTTCGTGAATGTCATATGCTGAATGGCGAGATCGACTTTATATTGAAAGTCGTCGCGCGCGATTTGCAAGAGTTTCAGAACTTCCTGACATCATCGCTTACCACTGCGCCTAATGTTGCCAGCGTGAAGACTTCGCTGACGATCCGCCGGGCGAAACAGATGCCCGGCGTACCTGTCCCACAGGATGTCTAGGCCGACCGGAGCACCGGTCGGCCTGTCATGATCATGCAGTCGCTGGCTGGTCGAGATACAGCAACCAGAACGCCGCAATTTCGCCGCGCGTGCCATTGGCATTAACCGCCGTAAATGCAGCCTTGGCAGCATCTTTCTGTCCCGCCCGGAAAAGCGCGACACCAAGGTGCGTGTTGGCTGCATCGGCATCGATGCCACCCTTGGTCAAGGCGATCTTGTAAAGCGCGATCGCTTTTTCATTGTCGCCATAACCCAGATACGCATCGGCGGTTCCGAGAGCGATCTTGCCGGTTGCAGCCGAACCCGCAGTACGCTCGGACGCAGCAAGGCTGGCACGATCGCCCGCCGTTTTCGCATTTGCCATCGACCTGATTTCGCTGACGGCCTTGCTACCAGCAGGGACGGCGCTGGTAGCAAAACCCTCGTCGGCTACCGACTTTGCTTCGCCAGGAAGGCCTCGTTCGGTCGCCAATGCAGCATATTCATAATAATCTCGTTCGCCCGCCAGGCTCTTGGTGGCGCGCATCAGGCGGAAGATGTCGAGATTAATCGACCCATCGCGGGTGGCACTGTCGCGATAGATGACCAGGGCGCTACGCCAATTCTCGGTATTCGGATAAGCTTTCAATTGAGCCCGCGTCCATTTTGCGGTTTCGCCGGTTAGCTTGGCTTTGTAAGCGACCGAAGCGGCACGAGCGTACCATTCCTTCGGAGCTTTCTGGCCCGTTGCTTCCTGCGCTGTGATTGCCTGTTGGACAGCAGCAAGCCCCGCCGGAATCTGATTGAGCTTGAAATCAGTCTCGGCCAGCAAGAGGTAGATGTCCGGTGTCTTGTTGCCCAAACGCTGCGCTTCAGTCAGCATCTGACTTGCCCGCTGATAATTACCTGCCTGATAGGCGGCTTGCCCGGATGCAAGTGCGAGCTGGGGTGCCATTGAAGCAGGGGCGCCCCGCTTGCCAGCATCGCGTCGATAGCTTTGCCCTGAGCAGCGGTGTCTTTTTGAGCAGTTGCAATCTGATAGCGGAATTGTGCTGAGATGAAGAGTTCGTCAGGGGATTTTGCTGCGGCATCGGCTGCCGCCAGCTTGGTGAGTGCGTCAGGCAGGTTGCCCACCTTGATAGCTTCCTGAACCGGAGCGGCCGCAGTACGATATTCCTTGCTCAGTTGAACAGTCGCATTTGCCGCCGGCTTTTCCTTGGCAACGGCCGCGCTGAAGCCAACGCTTCCCATCGTCAGCGCCATACTCAGCGCAAAAGTCGATACCAGCTTCATTCTTTCCTCCTAAAACGGTGTATTCACGAGCCCTTGACCGGACGACCGCGTTCATTTCGTGACTAGCCTTCGCGTAACGACCGCACAAGCACCCGGCGACCGTGTCCGCTTTGGAAAAGCCTCGCCGTATGAACGCACTTTGGACCATAGGGTTGCGATGAAGCGGTCCAATTGTGACGCGAATGTCATGAACGCGCCATAGCCGCGCCATCAGGAAGCGTTCATCTCTAGCATTGCGAGCGATTTAAATAGCATCGTTCGTCTTTTTGGGAGAAGTACGATGTCGTTTCTTCGTTTTACACCTGCTCTTGCCGCGCTCACCCTGATGACGGGCGCTGCTCATGCCGCTCCTGCCAATTCTATGTCGGCTGCTCCGGCGACCGCGGCAAAGGCCGTCAAGCCCGTAAAGCCAGCCCTGGCTCCGGCTAAGCCGATGGCCGCTGCAAAACCGGCAATGGCGCCCGCCAAGCCGATGGTGGCCGCAAAGCCAGCAACGACTGCTATGCGTGCTGCTCCGCGTAAAACGGTGTCCACCCCAGCCGGTCGCATGGTGACCACCAAGACCACGACGGGCAAGACCATCACCTATAATTGCTCGCTGGCTGGCAACGCCACCAAAAAAGCCTGCAAATAACGCTCTGAATCCACCCTGCCCGCTGCGGTCCGCCGTCGGTGAGCGGGGTGGCATTTGCCGCTCCAAGCGGCTAGGGTAGCTGTCACTATATCGTCATACGCCAATCGTAACGAAAGACAGTTCCCCACATGAGCGACGAGCTAATTCTCGCCGACCCTTCCGACATCACGCCGATCAACATCGTCGATGAAATGAAGTCGAGTTATCTCGACTATGCCATGTCGGTAATCGTCGCGCGCGCGCTGCCTGATGTCCGCGATGGCCTGAAGCCTGTTCACCGCCGTATTCTGTGGTCCGCGCATGAAAGCGGGTTCGTCCACAACAAAGCCTATCGCAAGTGCGCCCGCATCGTCGGCGACGCGATGGGTAAATATCACCCGCACGGCGATCAATCGATCTATGATGCGCTGGCCCGCATGACACAGGACTGGTCGATGCGCCTGCCGCTGATCGATGGTCAGGGTAACTTCGGCTCGATGGACCCCGATCCACCGGCCGCCATGCGTTATACCGAGGCTCGTCTGGCGAAGGTCGCGGGTAGCGGTCTCCTTGATGACATTGACAAGGACACCGTCGATTTCACGCCCAATTATGACGGTTCGGAGCGCGAGCCACAGGTTTTGCCTGCCCGCTATCCAAATTTGCTGGTCAACGGCGCGGGCGGCATCGCCGTCGGCATGGCGACCAACATTCCGCCGCATAACCTCGGCGAGGTCATTAATGCCTGTCTCGCGTATATGGAAAATGGCGCGATCACCGTCGAAGAACTTTACGAAATCGTGCCAGCACCCGATTTCCCTACCGGCGGTCTGATCCTCGGCACCCACGGCGCACGTTCCGCCTATGCCACGGGTCGCGGTTCGATCATTATGCGGTCGCGGCACGTCGTCGAGGAAGGTCGCGGCGACCGTCGCTCGATCGTCCTCACCGAAGTTCCCTTTCAGACCGGCAAGAACGGCTTGGTCGAAAAGATTGCTGAAGCCGCCAAGGACAAGCGCATCGAAGGCGTCAGCGACATTCGCGACGAATCGAACCGTGAAGGCGTCCGCATCGTCATCGACCTGAAGCGTGACGCAACACCCGATGTCGTGCTCAATCAGTTGTGGCGGCACACGCCCGCGCAGTCGAGCTTTCCGGCCAACATGCTCGCCATTCGTGGCGGTCGTCCGGAAACGCTGACACTGCGCGACATGATCGAAGCATTCGTGAAGTTCCGCGAGGAAGTCATCACGCGCAGGTCCAAATTCGAACTGGCAAAGGCCCGCGACCGCGCGCACATCTTGCTCGGTCTCGTGGTTGCGGTCAGCAATCTCGATGAAGTCGTCAGGATCATCCGGGGGTCCGCAAGCCCCGCCGAAGCCCGCGAAAAATTGAGTTCGCGCGAATGGCCGATTGGCGAAATTCTGCCGTACATCGCCATTGTCGAGGCCATCGAACCACAAGCTGGCAGCGACACATACAAGCTGTCCGACATTCAGGTTCGTGCGATCCTCGAACTGCGTCTGGTCCGTTTGACGGCACTCGGGCGCGACGAGATCGGTGAGGAGCTCAAGGGGCTCGCCATCGTCATCGGCGAACTGCTTGAAATCCTCGGCAACCGCGTGCGCCTGTATGAAGTCATGCGCGAAGAACTTGTCGCTATCCGCGACGAATTTGCAACGCCACGCCGCTCCGAGATCACCGCCGCATTCGATGGTATTGAGGACGAGGCCCTGATCGAACGCGTCGATATGGTCGTCACCGTGACGCTCGACGGCTATATCAAGCGCACCCCGCTGGAAACCTTTCGTGCACAGGCACGTGGGGGCAAGGGGCGCTCGGGCATGAACACCAAGGATGAGGACGCGATCACGAATTTGTTCGTGACCAGCACCCATACTCCGGTGCTGTTCTTCTCGACGCTCGGCAAAGTCTATCGGATGAAAGTCTGGCGCCTTCCCGAAGGTGGTCCCGCCACGCGCGGACGTCCGATGATCAACCTGTTGCCGCTGGCGACCGGCGAGACGATCTCGACTGTCCTGCCACTGCCCGAAGACGAAAGCAGTTGGGGTGCGCTGCACGTCATGTTCGCGACTGCCAGGGGTCTGGTCCGCCGCAACTCGATGGATGCGTTTGCTAACGTGCCGACCGCAGGCAAGATCGCCATGCGCTTCGATGACGAAAGCGCTGACCGTTTGATTGGCGTTGCATTGCTGACCGAAGCCGACGACGTCCTGCTCGCCACGCGCGGTGGCAAAGCGATCCGCTTCGAAGGCACCGACGTGCGTGAATTCCAGAGCCGTACCGCAACTGGCGTTCGCGGTGTGACACTGAAAGGCGACGACGAGGTTATATCACTGTCGATCCTCCACCGCTCCGGAGCCAGTACAGAGGATCGCGATGCATATCTCCGCGCTGCGCCGTGGAAGGAAAACGACAACGAAGCGATGCTTTCAGTCGAACTCATGAACGAAATGCACGCGAATGAGCAGTTCATCTTGACCGTCTGCGCCAACGGCTATGGCAAGCGTTCGTCGGCCTATGAATATCGCCGCACAAATCGCGGTGGCCAGGGCATCGGGAATATCGACAACATTGCTCGCAACGGTGCTGTTGTGGCCAGCTTCCCGGCATCCGACGGCCAGCAACTGATCCTCGTCACCGATCAGGCGAAGCTGATCCGCCTGACGGTCGGTGACCTTCGCGTGATCGGCCGCAACTCAGCTGGGGTGAAACTTTTCGACGTCGGCAAGGGCGAACACGTCGTCGGTGCAGCCCGCATCGAGGAAACCGTCGACGAAGCCGAAGCCGTGCTAACCGACCTGACTCCGGAACTCGCACCTGATGACGGTGCGGTAATCGGCGAAGATGTGGCCGATGGCGGTGAAGAAAGCGCGTTACCCGAAGAATGATCGCCTACAAGATACTGACGGCTGACCAGTGGCAACAATTCCAGACCGACGGTGTGTTCGCAGGAGCGCCCGTCGATCTGGCTGACGGCTATATTCATATGTCGACGGCGGACCAGTTGGACGAGACGCTGGGCAGGCATTTTCTGGGGCAATCGGAACTGGTGATTGCCAGCATCGATCTCGATGCGTTGGGTGATCTCGTGAAATGGGAAGTATCCCGAGGGGGTGCGCTGTTCCCGCATTATTATGGCGTCTTGCCGATCAGCGCGGTGGTTGAAACACGCTAACATGACACACGATATTCACCTCATTGGCGGTGGCCTCGCTGGTTCCGAAGCTGCATGGCAGCTTGCCGAAGCCGGGCACAAGGTCCGTTTGTCCGAGATGCGCGGCGGCGGTGACGAAACCGCAGCTCACCGTACCGAAAGTCTCGCGGAACTGGTTTGTTCAAATAGCTTTCGTTCTGACGACGCGGAATCTAACGCAGTTGGCTTACTCCATGCCGAAATGCGCGGCCTGAACTCGCTAATCATGGCCTGTGCTGACCGCCATAAAGTTCCTGCCGGCTCCGCCCTCGCGGTTGATCGCGACGCCTTCTCGCAGTCCGTTACCGAAGCCATCGCAAACCATCCTGGTATCGACCTTGTTCGCGAGCGGATCGATATTCTCCCCTCTGGTCCTGTGATCATCGCCACCGGCCCGCTGACGGCACCTTCATTGGCCGCCGCCATCGGCGTAGAAACAGGTGAGGACGCGCTCGCATTTTTCGATGCGCTCGCCCCCATTGTCCATCACGACTCCATCGACATGGACACCGCGTGGATGGCGTCACGCTGGGACAAGGGAGATGGTGCGGATTATATCAACTGCCCGATGAACAAGGCTGAATACCTTGCTTTCTACGAAGCCCTGCTCGCCGCCGATAAAATGGCGTTCAAGGAATGGGAGGCCGACACCCCTTATTTCGATGGCTGTATGCCTATCGAAGTGATGGCCGAACGTGGCGTCGACACTTTGCTGTATGGCCCGATGAAGCCAGTCGGGTTGGATAATCCCAAAACAGGACATTGGCCTTGGGCTGTCGTCCAACTCCGTCAGGACAATGCCCTCGGCACGCTTTGGAACATCGTCGGATTCCAGACGAAGCTAAAACACGCCGAACAGGTTCGCATTTTTCGCATGATTCCCGGGCTGCAAAATGCTGAGTTCGCGCGCCTCGGTGGGCTCCACCGAAACACGTTCATCAAGTCGCCGATTCTGCTTGATGAAACTCTCCGCCTGAAATCCGCGCCACACGTCCGTTTTGCCGGGCAGATCACTGGCTGCGAAGGCTATCTGGAGTCGGCCGCGATTGGGATGCTCGCCGGTCGGTTTGCCGCAGCAGAACTATCGGGAACGACTATGTCCCCGCCTCCGCTGACCACCGCATTTGGTGCGTTACTCGCTCATATCACCGGCGGTGCGGATGCCAGCACATATCAGCCGATGAACGTCAACTTCGGTTTGTTCCCGCCCCTGATGCTCGAAGGCAAAAGCAAGAAAGCCGACCGAAAGCGCCTTTATACAGCCCGCGCGCGCGTCGCTTTCGAAGAATGGAAACTCACCCTTCCTCCGGCTCATCTGCAACAGCCGGAGCTCGCACACCCGGAACACATTTCGCTTTCGGTTTAACTTTTCGAACGATCCGTGTCGAAGCGAATTCGACTGCCGTCAGCGCACCATTTTTATCGCGATCGGCGCCGGTAAATTTTATCACAGCCTTTGCCGTATATTCGTCGAAGCTGAGTTTCCCGTCATGGTTCAGGTCGAGTTTGGCAAATGCCTTCTGACGGCTGACCAGATATTCGTCGCGCCCGACAACGCCGTTCCTATCCTTATCGTATCGGGAAAACCGCTTTTCTTCGCGTGTCTTTTCACTTGCGCTGGGCGGACCCGTCAGGTCTGCTAAGCCCATTGGAGCAGTTTCACCCACCGTCGGCATGGCCGGGATAATCGATTGCCGATCGGCCTGTGCCTTCCAGATGAATAGTCCCGCCGTAACCAACAATAAAGCTGACGCCACACCACCCAAAAATCGCCACATAGTCAGCCCCCGCCAAATCCCATCGGCAACGCTGCCGCCACCTCTTTGGCACATTATCCAAGGACCGCGCGAAGGAAAACGAAACGGGGTAGCGGATGACCAATGCGTTCGACCGGTCGGTATGCTTTTGCACGCGCCAGTCGCGCTAGAATGCGCAGGGGCTTCGGCAGGTTAGATACTTTTCCCAGACGTTCTTTTGCCATCCACAGCGCACGTTCAGCGGTAACCGCGTCGGAGCAATGTGTGGCAAAATCGGCCAAAGCCCAGCCCTGGCCTGCACGCTCCGAAACATCGGTTGCCAGCAGTCGCCCAGACATTTGGAACAACGCCTCACCGCGCTTTTCAGCATAAGTTATTAAGCTAGCTTCATTCAACGGTAACGCTTCCAGCAGTGCTTCCCAGCCTTCGATTAACCCTGCCAGATCGGCTCCATTGACGTCATAGGGCAACACATCTTCCGCCATTTTGCGTAGTATCGGTTCCGCTGCTTGCTCCCCGCTGTCAAGCGCGCGCAGGCGTTCGTGCCACCATGTCAGGCGTATCTGTCCGATCATCGGTTCGGTTGTTCTGGCGACAATTCGGCCAAGTTTTTCATCGAGTTGCCACAATGCGGCCACCGCCACGCGACGAGATGCCGAAACATAGCCCAGTGCCAGATTGCGTTCGACGTCAGTCAGTTGGGGAGCACTCATGCCTCCGTGACGTCAGGAAGGTACAACTCCGGCGTTAACCCGATTGCTTCAATCCATTTTAGCCGAACCTGTCGCATGGATCTTTCCTAATAGTCGTTTCTAGGGGCACTACAACGTAGCGAAGCAGGATTTTAACCAGGCGCGTGATGCACACAAGCCGCGCGGTTTGCTTATGCGTTTGGCAGTGAATGAGTGTGGTAACGTGCTTTTGATTGCCGCAGCCTCGATGAGGCCGTTCATCGCGGCAATCGGGCGGGCGTGTGGATATGCGCCGTGCTTATGCCACCCGCATGCAACGGCCTTCCGACGCGGGCGTAATTGCGGTTCGGCGTAATATTTCGGGAAATACTCTCGATGCTGCGTCAAGCACGCTTGGTCAGCAATTCTTCAACGTGAACTTCCCGCCAGCGACGTTTACCAGCAGAGTCACTCTAAATAAAACCGGATTGATGAAGTGCGCCAAAGCGCTAGTGCTTCGGCCAATTGTAACAGCTACCGGTTTGAAGATGCAGGGGAGTGCGAGGCTGTAATGGCGCTTTACGATGCCGTTGCCCGGGCTCAAACGCAGCTTGAAGGAAAGGGGCTGCCTTTGAGCTACGACATCGTGCCATATTGAGCGCCATCACTCATAATAAAACTTGGCTCGACGCATGGGCGTCGCTCAGCGATAATACAAAGAGGTATATCGAAGAACGAAAAACAATGAATACAATCACTGCAACCACAGGGTTTCGCCAATAACAGCGTGGCCGGAATGGGTCCGACCGCCAGTAAAATTTCGGCCCCAACAACCGGCATGTTCATCGTTTTCATCGAACTTGCCTATGACTATCAGCCTTTGCTCCTGGGCAGCTTCATCGGGGCTTCGGTGATGCAGACCAGCCACGCATTTATCGTTCGCGCCCGCCTGAGTGGAAATCTGCTAGGCGCATTCACGATGGATAGTAGTGGAAATTACGTTCGGTCGAGAGGCGGAACAGGCGCACGCATGGCTACGACCCAAGGTGCGACCGTTGATAACTGCGCGAACTTCACCTCTTGATTTCTGTTCTGCTTGGCGACGATTTAGCTATCGATAGCAGACCTTCTTTACCGCATCCACGATACGCCCCGGATTGACAATTGCCTCACGCTCGAGGTTGGCTGCATAAGGCATTGGCACGTCTTCGTTAGTTACGCGCAACACCGGCGCATCCAGATCGTCAAACCCCTGCTCCATCGCGATGCTGATGATTTCGCTCGCAATCGAGCATACCGGCCAGCCCTCTTCGACGACGACCATGCGGTTCGTGCGCTTTAGGCTTTCGAGAATCGCGGCCGTGTCCATCGGGCGTAATGTGCGCAGATCGAGCACTTCGGCGTCTATCCCCTCACCCGCGAGCGTTTCGGCCGCCTCCAATGCGAGGCCAACGCCGATCGAATAACTCACCAGAGTGACGTCCTTACCCGGACGCATGATCCTCGCCTTGCCGATTGGTACAGTAACATCGCCCTCTGGCACATCATAGGTGCGCCCGTAGAGCAATTCATTTTCGAGGAACACAACAGGGTCTTCGCTGCGGATTGCCGATTTCAACAATCCTTTGGCATCGGCCGCGTCATATGGTGCGATAACGATCAGGCCGGGTACGCTGGCGTACCATGCCGCATAATTCTGGCTGTGTTGAGCACCAACGCGAGCTGCTGCACCGTTCGGTCCGCGGAACACGATCGGACACCGCATTTGTCCGCCCGACATATAGTTGGTTTTTGCCGCAGAGTTGATGATGTGGTCGATAGCCTGCATCGCGAAGTTGAATGTCATAAACTCGACGATCGGACGCAAGCCACCCATCGCAGCGCCAGCGCCAATGCCCGCAAAACCATGTTCGGTGATCGGTGTATCGATGACGCGTCTGGCACCGAACTCCTCAAGCAAGTTTTGCGTAACCTTATACGCGCCCTGATATTCGGCGACTTCCTCGCCCATTACGAAAACGCGGTCGTCGGTACGCATCTCTTCGGCCATTGCATCGCGCAAAGCCTCGCGCAGCGTTATTCTGCCGGATGTTTCGCCCGCCGTTACGGCATTTGCTTCGGGTTTCGACTTAGAAATTTCAGATTTTTCTATTGCCTGCTCCACTGGAGCCTTTGTTTTGACTACGGGAGCCGGTGCAGCTGCGGCTTTCGGAGCGGACTTCCGCGCGGGTGTCGGAGTCGCAGTTTTCGCCTCGTTCCCGGCCGCCTCGGCTTCATCGGCCATCGTGGCAATCACGGTCCCGACCTTTACGTTTTCCGAACCTTCGACCACCATGATCTTGCCGACGACACCTTCATCGACAGCTTCGAATTCCATTGTCGCCTTGTCGGTTTCGATCTCGGCAAGAATGTCGCCCGACTTAACAGTATCGCCTTCCTTGACCATCCATTTGGCCAGTGTGCCCTCTTCCATCGTAGGCGATAGCGCCGGCATCTTGATCTCGATCGCCATCAGTAATTTCCCACGAGAATATCGGTATAAAGTTCGCCCAGTTCAGGCTCAGGTGATTGTTCGGCAAAGTCTGCCGCTTCGGCAACGATACCGCGGATTTCCTTATCTATCGCTTTCATCTGCTCTTCAGTAGCGCCGCCGGCTTCGAGTTCCTTTTTAAGCCCCTCGATGGGGTCGGATTTGTCGCGGACTGCCTGCACTTCATCGCGCGACCTGTATTTGGCCGGATCGGACATCGAATGGCCGCGATACCGATAGGTTTTCATTTCGAGAATGATTGGCCCCTTGCCCGCGCGCGTCCATTCAAGTGCTTCTTCGGCGGCTCCGCGAACCGCCAACACATCCATGCCGTCGACCTCGATGCCGGGGATCCGGAAACTCTCACCACGACGTGACAGTTTGGCTTCGGCACTTGATCGCGCAACGCTGGTGCCCATCGCGTAATTGTTATTTTCGATAACGTAGATGACCGGCAGTTTCCAAAGCTCAGCCATGTTGAAGCTTTCGAATACTTGCCCCTGGTTCGATGCGCCATCGCCGAAATAAGCGAGACACACGCCGCCATCGCCTTTATATTTGTGTCCGAAGGCAAGTCCGGTACCGAGCGAAACCTGGGCGCCGACGATGCCGTGTCCGCCATAGAAGCCATGTTCGACGCTGAACATGTGCATCGAGCCGCCCTTACCCTTCGAAATACCTGCTGCGCGCCCAGTCAGCTCAGCCATGACGAGCTTGGGTGGAATATTGCACAGGAGCATATGGCCATGGTCGCGGTATCCGGTAATCACCGAATCCTTTCCGATGGACAACGCGGACTGGAGTCCGACCGCAACCGCTTCCTGGCCAATATACAGATGGCAGAACCCTCCGATCAGGCCGAGGCCATAAAGTTGCCCTGCTTTTTCCTCGAAGCGGCGGATCAGCAGCATTTGCTTGTAAAATTCGAGCATCTCGTCCTGCGACGCCTTAAAGCGAACAGGGGCAGCCGGACGTTCGATATCGGCGAGAGCAGGGCTCGTCACGCTGACGGGTGCGGCTTTCGCCGGTACGGCTGCTTTTGCCAATTATGGGCCTTTCGGGGTGAACCAGGGATTGCCCTTGATATAGGCGAGCGCCCGCGGGAGGCGCAACCATGACGGTACGGATTTATCCGTTTACCGAAACTCAGTTAAGCGGAACAACCACCTCGTCCGGGTGTGCGACGCCCAGGTCACGGCGAACCAGCTCATCGACCATGTCGGGGTTGGCATGACGCGGGTCGAGGAGTGCGACCCGGTTTGCCAAGACCATGTGATCATGTTCGAGCTTTGCCAGTTCGACGCGACGCGTGTCGAGGCGCTTCGTATATTCACCCCACGCAAGAATGCCGTTGGAGCCGAACAAAGCGTAACCTGCGAAAAACGCAACGATGACCAACGCGCCGGCAGGAAGCGCCGCCGCGCGTACGTTTGCCCAAGGGTTTCGTTTAGGCTGTGCCATCTAGCTCCTTGAATCACAGGCAGTTGGACGAATCAACTGTGAAATCGTGCAAATATCGATTTTCCCGCATATTTTGCGACGGGGCCGAGTTCTTCCTCAATGCGGATGAGCTGATTGTACTTCGCCAACCGGTCCGATCGCGCGAGGCTGCCCGTCTTGATCTGTCCGCAATTCGTCGCAACCGCCAGATCGGCAATCGTCGAATCCTCGGTTTCGCCCGAGCGATGCGACATGACGGCGCTATATCCGCCGCGCTGTGCCATCGATACGGCGTCTAGCGTTTCGGTCAACGTGCCGATCTGATTGACCTTAACCAGAAGCGAATTCGCCAGCCCCTTTGCCATCCCGTCCGAAAGCCGCTCGACATTGGTGACGAATAAGTCGTCCCCGACCAGTTGCACTTTCTTGCCGATCATATCGGTCAGCGCCTTCCAGCCTTCGAAATCGTCCTCGCTCATGCCATCCTCGATTGAGGCAATCGGATATCGAGCGGCAAGATCGGCAAGATAAGTGGCATTCTCCTGCGGGCTGCGAACAATGCCCTCCCCAGTGAAGCGATAAGCACCGTCACGGAAATATTCGGTGGCGGCACAATCGAGCGCTAGCATGACATCTTCACCCGGGCGGTATCCGGCCGCTTCGATCGACGCCATGATGAGGTCAAGTGCTTCAGGAGCAGAGGCTAGGTTTGGCGCGAATCCGCCTTCGTCGCCGACCGATGTCGAGAGGCCCTTGTCATGCAATTTGGCGCGCAGCGTATGGAAAATCTCCGACCCCATACGGATAGCATCAAAAATGCTGTCCGCACCGACCGGCATCACCATGAATTCCTGGAAATCGATAGGGTTGTCGGCGTGCATTCCACCATTGACGATGTTCATCATCGGCACCGGCAGCATATTCGCGCCAACGCCGCCCACATAACGATAGAGTGGTAGTCCGCGCGCATCTGCCGCAGCCTTCGCCACCGCAAGACTGACGCCAAGAATGGCATTCGCCCCGAACCGCGCCTTGTTATGCGTGCCATCGAGCGCGATCATCGCGGCGTCGATTTCGCCCTGGTCTTCGGCATCCATGCCGACGACTTCGCCCGCGATCTCATCGTTCACCGCATCCACCGCCTTGGTCACTCCCTTGCCCATAAAGCGGGTCTTGTCGCCATCACGCAACTCAACCGCTTCGTGTGCACCGGTCGAGGCGCCCGAGGGAACCGCCGCGCGACCGAAACTGCCGTCTTCGAGCAGCACATCGACCTCAACCGTCGGGTTTCCGCGACTGTCGATAATCGTGCGGGCGTGAACGTCGAGAATGGCGGTCATCGAGAAAGGCCTTTTTGCTACTATCTTGGATGGCCGCGCCCCTATCGAAGCTGCGGACTTTGTGCAAATAGACTAGCCACAAATGGAACCCGTCGCTCAGGCGTCCGTTTCAGCTCGATGCTGCCGTATAATGAAGGAAGATCGACGATGGCCGACAATAATTCCGCCGACGCCCCCAAAACCCGCAGGCGTGCCGTTCCTTCGGCAAGCGATATCGACGTCGGGACGGGATCGTCTTCGTCACAAAAAACGGCCTCGTCTGAAAGTGTAGCAACCGGAACATTTGCAAAGGTGAAAGCGCAAGCTGCCGGATTGGTCGATGAAGCGGCGGAGGTCGCGCGCAGTGCCGCCACGACTGGTAAAGATAAGGCTGCCGATGCTCTCGGTGGGCTTTCGAAGCTTGCTGAGGATGCCGCCAAGGCCGTCGATGACCGCCTCGGTGGAAACTATGGCGACTATGCGCGGCGGGCTTCGACCACAGTGTCCGATTTCGCCACCTCGCTCCAAAGCAAGGATGTCGATGCGATCATCGCAGACACCAAAGCCTTTGTGCGCAAAAGCCCCGTAGTTGCCATTGGTGCTGCCGCGGCGGTGGGTTTTTTGCTTACCCGCCTTATCAAGATCGGTTCGTCTGACCGCGACGCCTGAGCGCGATGCCGGGGGAAACGTCTGATAATAGCACTGCGGCGGCCGTTTCGGACGCTCCACGGCCCAGTTTAGGTGCGCTTTTCGCGCGTCTTATTCAGGAAGGTGAGGCGTTTATTCGCGCCGAAGTGCTGCTTTATCGCGCACAAGCAACTCGCAAAGCCTTTTCCGCTGGCCTTATCGTCGCGCTCGTTTGTGGGGCGCTCATGTTGGCGCAAGCGCTTATCGTGGCGGTACTGATCGGCATAATACTGACGATAGCGCCCTCGGTTGGCATGGGACGGTCTGTGTTGATCGTGGCTGCGGTGACTTTGGTGCTGATCGCTGTCTGTGGTTTCGTCGCTCGATCGAAAATTTCAGCGTTGCTCAAGCCTGAGGACGCGCCGTGAAAAACGAAGCCGATCTTCTGGTCAAATACGCCGAACGCGAGTCGGTTCGTTCGCGAGCGCGGTTCATGGCAACGCTCGCCGAAATTCGTCATCGCGCAGACCCCCGTGTGATTGCAGCGGAAGCGGCCGAAAACCTGCTCGGTCGTGCCAATCACTTACTCGACACAACGACGACGACTGTGCGGAGTCGCCCTGCCCTCTCGCTTGGTGGTTTGGCGGCTTTCGTAATTGCAGTTGGCCTTCGTGTCTGGGTCGCAAAAGGGAAAAAAGATTCGAATGCAACGTGATGCCCGATTGATCGTTCACCGGCATACTCCAATTCAAGACGAGGCAATTTCATGACCGACACTCAGCGCTCAAACACATCGACAGCGAACAACGCGCGGAAATCCGGGGCCAAGCGGGCGACTCAAGCCAAGCCTGTGGATGCCGCGCGCAAAGCGTTTGAGGATGGCACCGAAGCCGTCCGCCAACAGGCAACCGCAGCTTATGAAGCCAGTGCCGCCGCGATCGATAACGCCCCGTTAACCGCTTTGGCCGGTGCCATCGCCCTTGGAGCGGTTACGGCGGCGCTTATCCCGAATTCCGGACGCGAACTTCAGGCGCTTGGGCCGCTTGGCGATCGCGTTCGTGGCGCGTTGGACGGTGCGTATGATGCCGCGAAAACGGCGGGTGCGGAACATCTTACGGCTCGTGGCCTTACAGCAGCGGCGACAAGCTCAGGGGTCGGCGCATTACTCGGCAGCATCGTGAAGGCGGTGCTCGCGGCCAATGGCGCAGCCAAAGACGCACTTAAGCCGGAAGAGCCTGCGACCAAGGAAAATGCTTCCGCAGCTTAACAACGCGCTTGAACGACAGGCTCATGCCGCTACGGTCAGTGGCATGAGCAAACTTCATCTGGTTTTTGGCGGGCGGGTCAAGGATCCGCGCGTTCTCGAGTTCGATCCTGGCACTATCCAGACGGTCGGCATCTTCCCCGATTACAAGTCAGCCGAGAAAGCGTGGCGCAGTGCGGCACAGCGGACGGTCGACGATGCGGAAATGCGGTTCGTCGTTGTTCACCTTCACAAATTGCTTGAACCCGACACGCTGAAACCGGACGCTTAAGCGCGACGGTATCGCCAGGCGAGTAACGGTCGCGCCATTGCCAGGCCGACCAGAAATCCTCCGACGTGCGCGGCGGTTGCGATCTGATAACTGCCGCGCGACGTCGCAAAGCCCAGCAACCACTGTACGCCGGTCCATCCCGCCGCCAGCCAGAGCGCCCGCACCCAATGTGCCGGGATCGGACCGATCGCCCTCACCTCATTGCGACTGAACAGCAGTGCATAGACGGCCAGCACAGCCGAAATCGCACCGCTCGCGCCGATCATTGGCACAGAGGACGACGGATTTACGAGATACTGAGCAAAGGCCGCAGCCGCAGCGCCGATAATGTATAAAAGCGCCAGCGGTAACGCGCCAAGAACCTGTTCTACGGCACGTCCGCAATAAACCAGCATTACCAGATTGAACGCAATGTGGACGATGTCACCGTGGACCAATGTCGCAGTGAACGGCGTAAGCCAGTCAGGGACGATGAACCCGTCCGTGCTAATCGCAAAGCGCAGCGGTATGAAACCAGCCTGCTCCGCGACCCACGCGTTCGCCCCCATCAACTGGGCAACAATCCACGCCAGCGCGGTGACTATGGTTAATGAAATAGTCAGCCGCGCCGTCCGGTGCGGTGGCATCATCAGATAAACTCGATTTTGGAAACCTGATAATATTTGTCACCCGACGGCACTGTGACCTCGATGTCCTCATCGATCTTGCGCCCGATCAACGCACGACCGAGCGGCGAATTGTATGAAATCCGCCCCGATTTGGCATCCGCCTCGGTCTGTCCGACAATCTGATATTTCACGGGCTTTTCATCTTCGTCGAGCAACGTCACCGTTGCGCCGAAAACGATCTTGTCGCCTGACAGCGTTGTAGGGTCGATCACGACAGCGCGAGACAGCCGGTCTTCGATATCGCTGATCATCGCCTCGACCTGACCCTGACGCTCCTTGGCGGCGTGGTATTCGGCGTTCTCGGACAGATCGCCGTGAGCGCGTGCTTCCTCGATCGAATCGATGATCTCGGGACGCTCTGCCTTAAGGCGAGACAAGTCCGCGATCAGCATCCGTTGCCCTTCGATCAGCATCGGCATCTTTTCGGCAGTTGCCATAAACGTCCCAGTCCCTGTTCAAATCTTACCCGGCAATAATATTACAGCACTCACCCGCTACAAGCCGCCCGGGTTCAGCTTGCCAGCCGTAGATGATAAGATTGCAACGTCCGCACTTCAAGTCCGCGCCCTCGTAAAGCGGCAATTGCCTGCGCTGCCGCGACCGAAGCCTGCGCTGTGGTGAAGGACGGAACTTTGCTCATCAGGGCCGAACGGCGGATGCTTTCACTGTCCTTGAGCGATTGCTGGCCCTCGGTCGTGTTGAAAATCATTGCGATATCGCCGTCCTTGATCCGGTCGACGATATGCGGTCGGCCTTCGGCAACCTTGTTCACGCGCTCGACCGTAATACCCTCGGCCTCGAGGTAGTTGGCAGTCCCGCTGGTCGCGACGATCGTGAAGCCCAGTTCGACCAGCTGGCGGACGGCAGGCAATATAATCGGCTTGTCGGTATCCTTGACCGAAACGAATACCCTACCCGATTGTGGCAAGGTAACACCTGCGCCCAGTTGCGCCTTTGCAAAAGCCGTTGCGAAATCATTATCGATTCCCATGACTTCGCCGGTAGATTTCATTTCTGGACTCAGCACCGGATCGACGCCGGCGAAGCGTGCGAACGGGAAGACCGCCTCTTTCACCGCGATATAAGGGATGTCGAGATCAATCTTCGGCAAGTCAGCAAGCATTTCGCCAGCCATCACCCGTGCGGCGATCTTGGCGATGGGCGAACCGATTGCCTTGGCGACGAATGGCACTGTTCGCGAAGCGCGCGGGTTGACCTCGATTATATAAACCGCGCCATCCTTGACCGCGAACTGGACGTTCATGAGGCCCTTCACCGACAGCGCGCGCGCCAACACTTCGGTCTGACGCGCGATCTCGGTAACGATGTCTGCGCTGAGGCTATAGGGAGGCAGACTGCACGCCGAATCTCCGGAATGGACGCCAGCTTCTTCGATATGCTGGAGAATTCCAGCGACGACGACATCAACTCCATCGGCGATCGCATCGACGTCAACTTCCACGGCATCACGCAGATAACGGTCGATCAGAACCGGCGCATCGCCCGAAACCTGAACCGCCGTCGCGATGTAATGATCGAGCTGGGCCGTAGAATCGACGATTTCCATCGCGCGTCCACCCAGCACGAAGCTTGGGCGCATCAGCACCGGGTAGCCGATCCGTTCGGCTACGGCGACCGCTTCGTCGCGATTGCGGGCCAAACCATTTTCAGGCTGTTTCAGGTCCAGTTTGGTGATGAGATCGGCGAATTGCTCACGATCTTCGGCAAGATCGATTGCAGCGGGCGACGTTCCCAAAATTGGAATGCCAGAAGCCTCCAGCGCGCGCGCCAGATTGAGCGGGGTCTGCCCTCCGAACTGTACGATTACACCCTTTAGCGTGCCGTTTTTTTGTTCGACATGCAGGATTTCCAGCACGTCCTCGGCGGTCAGTGGCTCGAAATACAGCCGGTCGGACGTGTCATAGTCGGTCGAAACCGTTTCCGGGTTACAGTTGACCATGATCGTTTCGTAGCCAGCGTCCGACAGCGCAAAGCACGCGTGGCAGCAACAGTAATCGAACTCGATCCCCTGGCCGATCCGGTTCGGTCCGCCACCAAGAATGACGATCTTTTCACGATCGGTTGGCTGGCTCTCGCACTCGGGTTCGCCGAACGTGGGCGCTTCATAGGTCGAGTACATATACGGAGTTTTCGCCGCGAACTCAGCCGCGCAGGTGTCGATCCGTTTGAACACCGGCCGCACACCGAGCTTATGCCGCAACGCACGCACTTCTTCCTCGGTGATCCCGCCGGTCATTGCCTTGACCGTCTCGTGGATCAGGCCAGATCCGCGGGCGATACTGCGTTCCATGCCACGGAGATTGGCTGATTGCAGCGCAAGGAAAGCCAGTCGCTTGTCCGAAAAACCCATTGCCTTCAGGCGGCGCATCGCATCCGCATCCTGCGGCAGGCCCTGCGCCATGACTTCACGTTCGGCGACGATGATCTCTTCCATCCGCTCAAGAAACCACGGATCGTATTTCGCGATCGCGTGAACCTCTGCAACGGTGAAGCCCTCTCGCAAAGCCTGAGCCGCAACCAGCAATCGGTCAGGCGTCGGGCGTGCAAGTTCAGCTGTGATGTCGTCCTTTGAGGCTCCGGCGAGTGCATCGACGAAATTCAGACCGGACAATCCGGTTTCGAGGCCGCGCAAAGCCTTTTGCAAAGATTCATGGATATTCCGCCCGATTGCCATGACTTCGCCGACGCTTTTCATAGCGGTGGACAACAGTGGCTCGGCACCCTTGAACTTTTCAAAAGCAAAGCGCGGGATTTTCGTAACGACGTAATCAATGGTGGGTTCGAACGATGCAGGGGTCGCACCGGTGATGTCGTTCTGAACCTCGTCCAGCGTGTAGCCGACGGCCAGCAACGCCGCGACCTTGGCGATCGGAAAGCCCGTTGCCTTGGATGCCAGCGCCGACGACCGCGAAACGCGCGGGTTCATCTCGATCACGACCAGCCGCCCGTCCTTCGGATCGACTGCGAACTGTACGTTGGAACCGCCTGTTTCGACGCCGATTTCACGCAGGCAAGCGACGCTTGCGTTGCGCATTATCTGATATTCCTTGTCAGTCAGCGTCAGTGCGGGCGCGACAGTGATGCTGTCCCCGGTATGTACGCCCATTGGGTCGATATTTTCGATCGAACAGATGATGATGCAATTGTCGTTGCGGTCGCGGACGACCTCCATTTCATATTCTTTCCAGCCGAGCACCGATTCCTCGATCAGCACTTCGGTGGTCGGCGAGGCATCGAGGCCGCCGGTTACGATCTGGACGAATTCGTCCTTGTTATATGCGATACCGCCGCCGGTGCCGCCCATCGTGAAGCTGGGACGAATGATCGCGGGCAAGCCGACATGCTCCAGCGCAGCCAGCGCCTCGTCCAGCGTGTGTGCAACGTCCGAACGAGGGCTTTCGAGGCCGATCTTGTCCATCGCCTGCCGGAACTTCATCCGGTCCTCGGCCTTGTCGATCGCTTCGGCATCGGCACCGATCATCTCCACGCCGTATTTCGCCAGCGTGCCATCATTGAACAGTGCAAGCGCCGTGTTCAGCGCGGTCTGCCCACCCATCGTCGGCAGAACGGCATCGGGGCGTTCTTTCTCGATGATCTTCGCCACGATTTCGGGCGTGATCGGCTCGATATAAGTCGCATCCGCCAGTTCGGGATCAGTCATGATCGTCGCCGGATTCGAATTGACGAGGATGATCCGGTAGCCCTCAGCCTTCAGCGCCTTGACCGCTTGCGTGCCCGAATAATCGAACTCGCAAGCCTGGCCGATGACGATGGGACCGGCACCGATGATGAGAATGGATTTAATGTCAGTGCGTTTGGGCATCAGATATTGCCGTTCATTGCAGGTTTTTTGCCAAGTTCACTCACGAACCGTTCGAACAGATAGTGGCTGTCCTGCGGGCCGGGGCTGGCTTCGGGGTGATATTGTACGGAAAAAGCGCGCGCGTCGGTTAGTGCGAGTCCGGCGAGCGAGCCATCGAACAGGCTGATGTGCGTTGGCCTGGCGTTGGCGGGCAGAGAGTCGGCATCGACCGCAAAGCCGTGGTTCATGCTGGTGATCTCGACACGGCCATCGTCCAGTCGCTTGACCGGATGGTTTGCGCCGCGATGGCCCTGAAACATCTTCACCGTCTTCGCGCCCGCTGCCAGGCCGAGGAGCTGATGGCCGAGGCAGATGCCAAAGATAGGGGTGTCGGCGGCGATTAACTGCTGGATGACGGGGACCGCATAGACGCCCGTTGCCGCCGGATCCCCAGGACCGTTCGACAGGAATACACCGTCGGGTTTGTGGGCGGCGATGTCGTTATAGGTGGCGGTGGCTGGAACCACGGTGACGCGCGCGCCTGCTGCGATCAGGTTGCGGAGGATGTTGCGTTTCAGGCCGTAGTCGATGGCAACGACATGGGGTTTGGTGTCGGACGCGTTCCCCGCGTCATATCCCTGCCCCAGCGTCCACAGACCTTCTTCCCATGTATAGGATTGCAGGGCGGAAACCTGTTTCGCCAGATCCATTCCTTCTAGCCCTGCCCAGGCCTTTGCCTGAGCCAGCAGAGCAGGAACGTCGAACTCACCGGTCGCCGAATGGGCGATCACGGCGTTCGGAGCGCCAGCCTCACGAATACGCCGGGTCAACGCCCGAGTATCCACGCCAGCCAGTCCGATGCGGCCGTTCGTTTTCATCCACTGGTCGAAATGCGACGTGCTGCGGAAATTCGATGGCGCAGTCACATCCTCGCGGACGATGCAGCCCAGCGCGTGCGGGTTGGTCGCCTCGAGGTCTTCCGGATTGGACCCGACGTTGCCGATATGCGGAAATGTGAACGTCACGATCTGCCCGGCGTAGGACGGATCGGTCATCACTTCCTGATAACCGGTCATGGCGGTGTTGAAACACACCTCACCGACCGCAGCGCCCTCGGCGCCGAAGCCGCGGCCATAGATAGTTGTACCATCTGCAAACACGAGAATCCCGGTCGCTATGTTGGTGGCGCGCGAAGTTTGGGCGTCGGCCATGCGGGCGGGCACTCCTTGGGGGTTGAGCAGCGATGTCGCTAAGATTGGGCCGATAAGCGCAGCGCGCCTCCGGGTCAATTCTGGTAACGAAACTGCAATGCGGTTAAGGGATAGGTTTCCGAAAGAGAACTGATGATTCGAGACGAAATCCAGGCGGCACAGATCGTGTCGATGAAGGCCCGTGACGCTGAGACATTGGCAACGGTGCGCCTGATCCAGTCAGCCGTGAAGAACCGCGATATCGAGGCGCGGACCGGCAAGGCACCTGCCGACGATGATACAATGGTGGTCGAAGTGCTGCAAAAAATGGTTAAGCAGCGCCGCGAATCGATCGAGATGTTTACCAACGGTGGTCGTCAGGAACTCGCCGACAAGGAAGCCGCCGAGATTGCGGTGATCGAACGGTTTTTGCCCGCGCAGATGAGTGAAGACGATACGCGACTGACGATCGAGGCGATCAAGGTCGAGCTTGGTGCGATCGGCGTGAAGGATATGGGCCGCGTTATGGCGACTCTGAAGGAGCGTCACGCGAGCCAGTTGGATATGAGCAAGGCCAGCGCGCTGGTTAAGGCATCGCTGGCTTAACGCTGGGGGCATGATCTCCCCCCAATTCCTCGACGAACTCCGCACTCGGACAATGTTGTCGGCGCTCGTTGGTCGCACGCTGAAGCTTCAGCGTGCGGGGCGCGAGTTCAAAGCCTGCTGTCCTTTTCATAACGAAAAGTCCCCCAGCTTTTACGTCAACGATGATAAGGGCTTTTACCATTGCTTCGGCTGCTCGGCGCACGGCGACGCCATACGCTGGCTGACCGAGGCAAAGGGCTTGCCCTTTATGGACGCGGTCAAGGAACTTGCCGCAGCAGCCGGAATGGACGTCCCCGCGCCCGATCCGCGCAGTGCCGAACGTGCCGAGGTTGCGAACTCGCTTTACGATGTCATGACCGTCGCACAGGCGTGGTTTGTCGAGCAACTTGCCGGGATATCCGGGGCGGATGCCCGCACCTATCTGGGCCAACGTGGCATCGACACCGCAACAGCGACTGCGTTCGGCATCGGCTTTGCCCCGACAGTCGCGGCAAGCTGAAAACCGCCCTCGCCTCTTTTGGTAATGAAAAGCTCATCGAATCGGGCCTGTTGATCTCTGTTGAGGAAAAAGACCCTTACGATCGGTTCCGCGGCCGCCTGATGATTCCGATTCGCGACCCGCGGGGTCGTGTTATCGCGTTTGGCGGGCGCATTCTTGGGCCGGGCGAGCCGAAATATCTAAACTCCCCCGACACGCCGCTCTTTGACAAAGGCCGCACACTCTACAACCTCGACCGCGCTGGCGGCCCCGCGCGTAAGGCAGATCGTCTGATCGTCGTCGAAGGCTATATGGACGCCATCGCGCTTGCTCAGGCGGACGTCGAGGAGGTCGTTGCCCCTCTCGGCACAGCGCTCACCGAATTTCAGCTCGAGCGGCTTTGGCGACTGGTCGATGTCCCTCTGCTTTGCTTTGATGGAGACAGTGCGGGACAGAAGGCGGCAATGCGTGCCGCCGTGCGTGCCTTGCCGATGCTTGCCCCCGGCAAATCGCTGGGTTTTGTCCTGTTACCCAAGGGGCAAGACCCCGACGATCTTGTCCGCAGCGGTGGACGGAAGGCAGTGGAGGGCGTGTTCGAGGCCGCGCGGCCGCTGGTCGAACATATATGGCAGACTGAGTATGATGCTGCTCCCTTGCGTACTCCAGAGGCCAAAGCGGGGCTAAAACAACGCATAGACGCCCATGTCGCGACGATCGCCGATGATGACGTCCGCCGCCACTACGCCCGCGAAATGCGCGAACGATTCGACGCCGCATTTTTTGCCGAACGTGAGCGCAGGCCGTTCGTAAAGGGCAAGCCGTATCAGAAGGGAGTCAAACCGCGCGAGCGACAAGTGCCCCCGCTGGACAGTGTGAAAGCCATGCAGAGTCGCGGAATCGACCCGATGTACGAGCGGCCGATCATGGCGGGTCTGGTGCTCCATCCGTCGATCGTACTGACCTGTGGTGAGACGCTGTCATCGATCGTGATGAGCGACATGACACTCGATCTTTTGAGAAATGTGCTGCTTGAAGCGGCATATGAAGGCGATCTCGTTGAAATCGGTCGCGTCGACACCATATGCCAATCTGCGGGGCTTTCCGGTGTGTTGGAGGAGTTGCGCTCATCGAATAGTCACAATCGCCTTGCCTTTTCGTTTTTGCGAAGCAATGCCGAACCGGAACGTGCGCGTCGCGATCTGGCAATGTTGATTGAGGCGGCGACGGCTCGTCCCGAACTGGCAGAAGCGCTGGCAGCAGCGACTGCCCGGGTTGCGGCGGGTGGCGATGAAGAAAGCTTTGCGGAACAAGCGCGATTGAACCGCGCATTCAGCGAGGCAAAAGAAACCTTGATGTCCCTTATGGGATATGATGACGATTAGACGGGATACGAAGACCAGATGGTGAAAGCGACCACGGCGGAAGCGCCCGACACGACCGAAGCGGGTGATGCGCCCCTGATCGACCTGAACGATGCTGAGCTCAAAAAGCTCATCGCGCGGGCGAAAAAGCGTGGCTACATCACTTACGATCAGTTGAACGAGGCTTTGCCGCAGGACCAGATGTCCTCCGATCAGCTTGAGGACGTGATGTCCGCGCTGAACGAGATGGGCGTCAATATCGTCGAAAATGACGAAGCTGGCGAAGATGGCGACGAAGCCGAAAAAGACGAGGACGAAGTTGTCTCGGTCGATGCCGATGATGGCAGCGGACACGTCGCGGAAAAGGTCGTCAAGGTCACCGACCGCACCGACGATCCGGTTCGCATGTACCTTCGCGAAATGGGCGCGGTCGAACTGCTCAGCCGCGAGGGCGAAATCGCCATCGCCAAGCGGATCGAAGCCGGTCGCGACACCATGATTCTAGGGCTGTGTGAAAGCCCGATTACTTTCCACGCGATCATCGACTGGTCGAACGCGCTGAACGAAGGCACGATGCAGTTGCGTGAGATCATCGATCTCGACGCGATGCTTTCGAAGGACCCTGCCCCGGAAGCCATGGCTGAAGACGGTGAAGAAGGTTCGGGCGAGATCAGCGAAAAGACCGCTGGCCCCTCGTTCAAGGAAGAAGAAGAGCCCGAGGAATCCGCGTCCGTCGATGAAGACGAGGAAGCGTTGACCGAACGACGCACGCCCCGCCAGTCGGATGATGAGGAAGAGGACAACACCCTCAGCCTCGCGCAGATGGAGGAGCAGTTAAAGCCTGCCGCTCTCGAAAAATTTGCGACGATTACAGCGCTCTACAAGAAGTTCGCGAAGGTTCAGCAAGCGCGCATCGAAGCGCTGGGCGTTGGCAACGACTTTCCAGCTTCAGACGAGCGCAAATATCACAAGCTGCGCGAAGAACTGACCGCCGAAGTCGAAAGCGTGCAGTTCCATAGCGGCAAGATCGAATATCTGGTCGATCAGCTTTACGCATATAACCGTCGCCTCACTGCTCTTGGCGGACAGATGTTGCGGCTGGCCGAGCGTCATAAGGTTCCGCGCAAGGCGTTTCTCGACAGCTATATCGACCATGAGTTGGACGAAACCTGGCTCGAACGCGCCCGGACGACTGACAAGAAATGGGCTGCTTTTGCGCTGGAAGAAGGCGCGGCTGTCGATCGCATCCGTGTCGAGATCGGTGAGATTTCGCAGGCGACCGGTATGTCGCTCAGCGAGTTCCGCCGCATCGTCAACACCGTGCAAAAGGCCGAACGCGAAGCGCGGATGGCAAAGAAGGAAATGGTCGAAGCGAACCTTCGCCTCGTGATTTCCATTGCAAAGAAATATACCAACCGCGGACTTCAGTTTCTGGATCTTATCCAAGAGGGCAATATCGGCCTGATGAAGGCCGTCGATAAATTCGAATATCGCCGTGGCTATAAGTTCAGCACCTATGCGACCTGGTGGATTCGCCAGGCGATCACGCGTTCGATTGCCGATCAGGCTAGGACGATCCGTATTCCGGTCCACATGATCGAAACGATCAATAAACTGGTTCGGACAAGTCGCCAGTTCCTTCATGAGCAGGGCCGCGAGCCTACGCCCGAAGAAATGGCTGAGCGTCTTTCCATGCCGCTGGAAAAAGTGCGCAAGGTGATGAAGATCGCCAAAGAACCGATTTCGCTCGAAACGCCTATCGGTGACGAGGAAGATTCGCATCTCGGTGACTTTATCGAAGACAAGAACGCAATCATCCCGGTTGATGCCGCTATTCAGGCGAATTTGAAGGAAACAGTGACTCGCGTGCTGGCTTCGCTGACTCCGCGTGAAGAGCGTGTGCTGCGGATGCGTTTCGGTATTGGCATGAACACCGACCATACATTGGAAGAAGTCGGTCAGCAGTTCAGCGTCACGCGCGAACGAATTCGTCAGATCGAGGCGAAGGCGCTTCGCAAGCTGAAACATCCAAGCCGCAGCCGTAAAATGCGCAGCTTTCTCGACCAATAATACGATCGGCCCCTTTCTGCCGCGCGGGAGGGGCCGGAACCGACGGAAAAACGCAAATCTTCTTGTATTCCTAACGCCATCTAAACCCTGTCTTTACGCCCTTCGGTATAGAAGCGTGTTGCACAGCGTTTTTGAGTGCAGTGAGGAACTGAAATTGGCCTTATTTTCATCGCCCGCTCAGCCGAAAGGGCGCCTTTCACAAGGTCAGGTACCAGCGATCGACACTTTGCTGTCGCTCGTTAGCGTAGAGGGCACCGCGGCCCATCGGTATCCGGTTTCCGAGGCTATGATGCGTGGTCCGGAGGCTGCGCGAAACGTAGCAGATGCCATCCATTATTTTTGTCTGCTGCATGGGCGCAGTCCAGGGGTCGTCGATCATGCGCTTGCTCGCACGACTGATGAGGCGCAGCGCAAGATCCTTGTGATGCTGGCCGACAGATTTGCCGATGAACGCGCATTTCTCGCCAAACTGGTGGTGGCCGTTGGTCCGTTGCCCAGCACTCCCGGTCAGGCAAATACCGAAACGGCGGTCCTGGCACAGCATCATGCGATTGATATGCTGGCCCAGTCCGATCGTGCAGGCTGTGCCCTTGGCGCGACTGTCGCTGTACTCACGGACTGGCTCGCCATCCGGGCTGTTTTGAACCATGCGGCAGAGCGGCTCTCGGTCGAGACACCCGATCTCGCCCTGCCCAATATTACCAAAATGCGTACTCTGATTGGCGACCTCACCATGACACCCGGTATGGAACGTGCGCTTGTTTTTGGCGGTCAGCAGATCGTGGCACAGCATCATGGTCTGTGGGATCTTCTGGAGGCGCGCAGTATCGCGCGAGAACAAGCGCTCCAGTAACTAACCTCTTGCTCTTGCCCCCTGCCCTCGCCTAACGATTTGACGTTAACGTCAAGGATACAGCGATGCGTTTTGAAGGCACCAGCGATTATATTGCCACCGACGACCTGAAGGTTGCCGTCAACGCAGCCGTCACTCTGCGTCGACCGCTGTTGATCAAGGGCGAACCCGGCACTGGTAAAACTGTTCTGGCGCACGAAATCGCCAAGGCTGCAAATGCGCCGCTGATCGAATGGCACGTCAAGTCCACGACAAAGGCGCATCAGGGCCTTTATGAATATGACGCCGTCGCCCGTCTTCGCGATGGGCAGTTGGGCGACGAGCGTGTCCACGACATCAAGAATTATATCCGTAAGGGTAAATTGTGGGAGGCGTTCACCTCACCTGTGTTGCCCGTCCTGCTGATCGACGAGATCGACAAGGCCGACATCGAATTTCCGAACGATCTGTTGCAGGAACTCGATCGGATGAGCTTTGACGTTTACGAGACGCACGAGACGATTGCGGCCAAGGAACGCCCCATCGTCGTGATTACGTCGAACAATGAAAAGGAATTGCCGGACGCATTTCTGCGCCGCTGCTTCTTCCATTATATAAAATTTCCTGACCGCGACACGATGCAGGCGATCATCGACGTCCACTTTCCCGGCATCCAGAAAATTCTGGTCAAGCGCGCGATGGATATCTTTTATGAAGTCCGGGACGTTCCCGGTCTAAAGAAAAAGCCTAGCACCAGTGAGTTGCTCGACTGGCTGAAGCTTTTGCTGAACGAGGACATGCCCCTCGACATCCTCCAGAACCGAGACCCGACCAAGGCGATCCCGCCGCTGCACGGTGCGCTGTTGAAAAACGAACAGGATATCATGTTGTTCGAACGCCTGGCATTCATGTCACGGCGGCAGGGCGCGAAAAATTAGGCTCAGTCCACGTAAGCGATCTCGAAATTGCCCCAGCGTCGCCCGTTTATAATGAGCGGGACGAAGCAGTTCTTGACCGGACGATAACCGTTGACTCCCAGATCCTGACGGTAAGTCGTCAGCATGAAATCTGCGGTTGAGGCGATCGCCCGCGCTGTCGCATCGTCCAGGAAATTGCATTTGTTGCGTGAATTCAGCGCGTTCCAAGCCGGGTCATTCGGACGCTGCTTTTGCGACTTCGACGATAGATGGGTCGGTAGGTAACCATTCACATCGGTTACTGCCGCCCCGATGATCCGTGGGTCCGATAGCGACACCCGATCCAATATGGGCTGGATCAGGCGATCGGCGGCTTCGTTGAAGCGATTGTCATATTGCTGAGGGTTCGATCCCTCGACCGGGCGGTAGGTCGTATCGAACACGTCAGCCGCAAAAATCTCGCGCTTTGCCAGTGCGGCCTCGATATTTTGCCGCACCTCCGTTCCGCTATCGAGCGCGAGATCGACAAAGCGGCGATCGTCCAGTGCAAAGCCCGAATGGACGATCAAATCGAGCATCTCGTTTGCCCGCGTCTCCAGATCCCCCATCCGCGAATGTGCCACGCCCAACAGAGTCTCGTTGGCACGCGCGTCTTCTGAAAAACCATCCAGTTCGTCGCCGACGCGGCAGACGCGTTTATGAATCATGTTAGTTGCGCGGGCGATATCCTCGGCCTGCGCATCCATCTGATCGACCAATGCCATGACTTCGGAAACTGTGCCGTTCACGCGGACAAAGGCTTTTTCCGCCGCAGTCGCGCGCGTCACGCCGTCGGTGAGGTCGCGCAGAAAGACGCCGCCTTCGCGATTCAGCGATTCCATCGTCATGCTGATTTCCACGGTCGCGCTCCGCGTATCCAACGCCAGTTTCTTAACCTCGGCCGCAACGACGGCGAAGGTGCGCCCTGCATCACCGGCTTTTTCGGCCTCGATCGCGGCGTTCAGCGCGAGCATATTCGTCGTTCTCGCAATCCGGTCGATTGTCTCGATCGTACGGCTTACCTGTGCCATTGCAGCACTGACGCTCGTCATCTGAAGCCCCATGCTCTTGACCAGCGCAGTGAGTTCACCGAATTCTGCAACCGAACGTGCGATAGTTTCGCCGCCCTCCGACAGCCGATTTCTTGCTCTTTCCGACAGTGTGCGGGCTTCGTCTGCGGCATCGGTCGCCTGCCGCTGATCGGCCTCCAATGATCCTACGACGTTCTGCAATTCGCCCAGTACGGCGACCTGACGCTTGATGCTCTCGGTAACGGCCATGACATGACCAGCTGCATCGGTGCAGCCCATTGCCAGCCCGCCCATCTCTCGTGCGGCCTTATCGACCAACTGCGGGTCCGCGACTTCAATGCGCTTTTCGATCATGCGATGCTTCCAGCCGAACTTGATTAGCTAAGAGCGATAAGGCCGATGTTTTGAGATGCCGTTAACCAGCGCCCCCATTGCTGCGCATTCGCTTGCCGTAAACGTAAAGCGCCGCCATAATCGACGGCATGTTTTTTAATTTTCTCGACGAGCTACGCGCGGCCGGAATTCCTGCCAGCATCAAGGAACACCTCGTCCTGCTCGAATCGCTCGATCGCGAAGTCATCGGTCGCACGCCGGAGGAGTTTTATTATCTGGCGCGCGCAACTTATGTGAAGGACGAAGGGCTGATCGACCGTTTCGATCAGGTTTTTGCCAAAGTGTTCAAGGGGATCGAAACGAGTTTCGCCGATGATAGGGCGGAAATACCCGAAGACTGGCTGAAAGCCGTGGCCGACAAATTCCTGACTTCCGAAGAGATGGAGGAGATCAAAAAACTCGGCTCTTGGGAAGAAATCATGGAGACTCTGCAAAAGAGGCTCGATGAACAGCAGGGGCGTCATCAGGGTGGCAGCAAATGGATTGGCACAGGGGGCACATCGCCGTTCGGCAACGCCGGTTACAATCCGGAAGGTGTACGAATCGGTGGTGAAAGCAAACACGGCAAGGCGCTGAAGGTCTGGGACAAACGCGAATTTAAAAACCTCGATTCGACGCGAGAACTGGGCACCCGCAATATCAAGATCGCACTGCGCCGCCTCCGCCGTTTTGCGCGAGAGGGCGCGGCTGAAGAACTCGACATGGATGGCACCATTGACGGGACGGCGCGGCAGGGCTGGCTTGATATAAAGATGCGGCCAGAGCGTCATAATGCGGTGAAACTGCTGCTGTTTCTCGACGTTGGAGGATCGATGGATCCACATATCAAGCTGTGCGAAGAACTGTTCAGCGCAGCCAATAGTGAGTTCAAAAATCTCGAGTTTTTCTACTTCCATAACTGCCCTTACGAGGGGCTATGGAAGGACAACCGCCGTCGTTTTACCGAGCGGACGCCGACATGGGACGTGCTTCATAAATACGGCCACGATTATAAGCTGATCTTCATCGGCGATGCGTCGATGTCGCCTTATGAAATCAGCCATCCGGGCGGATCGGTCGAGCATTTCAATGAAGAGTCGGGCACGACCTGGATGCAGCGTCTGACGACCACTTACCCGGCCGCCGCATGGTTGAATCCTTTGCCAAAGGCTCAGTGGGGCTATTCTCAGTCGATCACGATCATGCGCGAGCTATTGAATGACCGCATGTATCCGTTGACACTGGACGGCCTGGACGACGCAATGCGCGGACTGACCCGTAAGACCTGACGTTAGGCGCGTAGTTCCTGGACTTTCTGGAAATATGTAGCAGCCAGTTGAAGCCGACGCTCACGCGCTGCATCGGTGACGGCACGGGCAGCGGCCGCAGTTTCTTCAGCAGCGCGACGCGAATAAAAACGTAGGTCAGATGTCACAAAACCATCCCCAAACGACTCGATGAGGAATTGTTACACCGGGGATGGTTAATGAATAGTTGCTGTCGATAGCCCGCGCGTCGAATGCGACGAAATAAGATTACTCACTATGATGGACCACGCCGCCGGTCAAAGGTTCGGCGATGCCTGTCGTGCCCGGAAAGCTTATTGGCAGACCTTTAAGCGCCCGCACTGCCATGTAGGCAAAACCCTCCGCCTCCGTGGCATCGCCGTTCGCGCCCAATGCTTCAATGGGCTCGACGTACACGCCACACCGAGCGCTCAGCATTCGCATCAATATCGGATTGTGTCGTCCACCACCCGCAACGATGATCCGTGTTGGCAGCGCCGGGAGCAGCCGTAGAGCCAGCGCAACGCTCTCCGCAGTAAATGCTGTCAGAGTTGCCGCCCCATCGGCTGCAGCCAACCCCCGGACCGGCTGTATCGAAAAGTCACTGCGATCGAGCGATTTCGGTGGAGGTTCGTCGAAGAACGCGTTGTCGAGCATCGCCGCCAGCACCCCCTCATCGATACGGCCCGCTCCGGCCAGCGCACCACCATCATCGAACCGGGCACCGGTTTCGGCAGCGACCCAGTCATCGATCAGACTATTCGCGGGGCCAGTATCGAATGCCACGATCGCATCGCCATCGCCGATCCAGGTGATGTTTCCGACCCCGCCGAGGTTTAGCACAGCCACGGGTTTAGCCAGATTTGCCGTAAGTGCGCGGTGATAGACCGGCAGCAAAGGAGCGCCTTGCCCGCGTTGTGTAACGTCATTGCTGCGGAAATCCGAAACAGTGGTGATCTTCAGCGAATCGGCGAGGACTGCCCCGTCCCCGATCTGCCAGGTCCAGCCCCGGTCGGGCCGGTGTGCCACGGTTTGTCCATGGTAACCGATCACGCCGATCTGCTCAGTGGTTACATCCGCCGCCGCCATCAGTTTTCGGACTGCCATGACGTGCATCCGGTCGACAAGTGTTCCTGCCTCGACCAGCGCCGGGCTTGCCCGCGGACGTTCGAAAGTCAGGGCTTGCCGCGAAGCCTCCGCCAGTTGCGCTCTCGCTGCATCACTCCATTGTTCGCACCGAAATGCGATCGGTCGCACGATCCCGACACCGTCAGTTTCAATCAACGCCGCGTCAATACCGTCCAGCGACGTGCCCGACATCAATCCGATACTTAGCAAGCTACCCACGCGTCGACCCCCATGCTAAGCGCCCGCGCGCCATGACAGAATACAAATCCGATCTTCTCCGCCTGCTCGATAGCCGCGGTTATGTCCACCAGGTCACCGATGCCGTGGGCCTCGATGACCTTGCCGCGCGACAGGTCGTGCCCGGCTATATTGGTTTCGATGCCACTGCACCATCATTGCACGTCGGTAGCCTGGTTCAGATCATGATGCTTCGCCGGATGCAGCAAGCGGGTCACAAACCCATCGTTTTGATGGGCGGCGGCACGACAAAGGTTGGCGATCCGTCGGGCAAGGACGAATCGCGTCGTATCCTGACCGATGACACGATCAACGAAAATATCGCCAGTATCCGCCGTGTTTTCGAACGGTTCCTGACGTTCGGCGATGGGCCGACCGATGCGGTTATGGTCAACAATGCCGATTGGCTGGACGCGCTGGAATATGTCCCGTTCCTTCGCGACATCGGCAAGCATTTCACGATCAACCGGATGCTGACGTTCGATTCGGTTAAGCTGCGGCTTGAGCGCGAACAGCCGCTGACGTTCCTCGAATTCAATTACATGATCCTACAGGCCTATGACTTTCTTGAACTGTCGCGGCGATCGGGTTTGCGGTTGCAGATGGGCGGCTCCGATCAGTGGGGTAATATCGTCAACGGCGTTGATCTGACTCGCCGCATCGATGGTACGCCGCTGTTCGGTCTCACGACGCCGCTCATCACGATGGCCGACGGCTCGAAGATGGGAAAGACAGCCAATGGCGCAGTCTGGCTCAATGCCGATGCGCTCAGTGCCTATGACTACTGGCAGTTCTGGCGGAATACTCAGGATGGCGATGTGGGTCGCTTTCTCCGCTTGTTCACCGATCTGCCGATGGACGAAATCGCGCGTCTCGAAGCACTGGAAGGTGCAGAGATCAACGCGGCCAAGAGCATCCTCGCCGATGCCGCAACCGCCCTATGCCACGGAAGCGAAGCCGCCATCGCTGCCGCTGAAACGGCGCGCAAGACGTTCGAGGAGGGGGCGGGAGATGCCGGCCTGCCGCGCCATGCCATTACCGCTCACGTCATCTCGATTGTGGACGCATTGCTCGCCCTGAACCTTGTCGCGTCAAAGGGAGAAGCACGCCGTTTGATCGCGGGCGGAGGCGCACGCATCGACGGAGAGAAAGTCACCGACGAAGCAACGCTGATTGCTCCGGGAGCCGATCCAATCCGCATTTCGGCGGGCAAGAAACTCCATGGTCTGATCTTACGGTAACCGGCGCATTAAGTTTATCGGTTCATCGCCCGCTAGCCACCCATAGCTAAGCGAAAGAGATGGCAACTGCCTCTTACGGACTTACCGAACAGGTCGCTGCTGCCGAACGCAGACGTGCCGAACGGCGTGAGGTCGCGCTGGACACGTTGATGGCGGACCGGGAAGGCCGGACCTTTGCCGTTCGTATCCTGAACCTTTCGGGAGCGGGATTCATGGCTCAAAGCGAATGGCCGTTGTGTGAACGCGCTCCGGTTCGTGTCGATATCCCGACGATCGGATGGCTTCGCGCAGAGATTGTCTGGGTGCTTGGGGACCGTGTTGGCGGCAATTTCCGCGAACCGATCGATGCGGAAGCCTTTGCCACTTTCGTCAAGGTTTTCGGTGAGCATCCAAGAGGCTAACGCCCTGCCCACTCCGTTCACCCCGATCGTAGCAGCACTACCCCAGCATCGCGTTCGAAAAGATAGAGTGCCATCCGAGCGGCCTGTCCTCGTTCGCCATCCAGCCCGCCGTCGCGGTCGACCAACAATCGGGCATCGTCATGTGCCGTTGGTGTCAGCGCCACAATTTGCTCCGCCGTCGCCAATCGGAATCGTGCTTCGCCCGACTGTTTGGTGCCGAGAAGTTCGCCAGCACCCCGAAGCCGCAAATCTTCCTCGGCAATAAAGAATCCGTCGTTCGAATTCTTCATGGTGGCCAGCCGCGCTCGTGCGGTTTCGCTCAGCGAATTGCCCCTGAGCAGCAGACACACCGATCGTTCCGCCCCGCGCCCAACGCGCCCGCGCAACTGGTGCAATTGCGCCAGCCCGAACCGTTCCGCATCCTCCACGACGATAAGCGATGCGTTCGGTACATCCACGCCAACCTCGATCACGGTCGTCGCTACCAAAACGCAAAGTTCGGCCCGCTGAAACGCTGCCATCACGGCATCCTTTTCCGGTCCCTTCATTCGGCCGTGAACCAGTCCGATCCGTTCTCCGAACCGTAGCTTTAATGACGCAGCCCGCGCCTCTGCTGCCCCCGATCGGCCATTTCGGTTTCTTCGACCAATGGGCACACCCAGAACGCCTGTCCGCCAGCTTCGATATGCCGACCCAGCCCTTCGACCACCTCGTCAAGACGATCCCCGGCAATCACCCGCGTCTCGACCGGCGTTCGCCCCGGCGGCATTTCGTCGATCCGGCTGACATCCATCTCGCCATAATTCGTCAGGGTCAGCGTGCGCGGGATCGGCGTTGCGGTCATCACCAGCAGATGCGGCGGGCGCTCGGCCTTCGCGGTTAACAACATGCGCTGCGCAACGCCGAATCGGTGCTGCTCGTCCACCACGGCCAGCCCGAGCCGTTTATAGGCGACGGCCTCCTGAAATATAGCATGCGTTCCGATAAGGATGTCGATCGACCCGTCGGCCAACCCCATCAACGTCGCCTCACGCACCCGCCCCTTGTCGCGCCCGGTCAGTATCGCGATCCGCACGGGCAGACCGGACATCATTGTCTGTAGGTTGGCAAAATGCTGCCGAGCCAAAATCTCGGTCGGAGCTAGCAAAGCCGCCTGCGCCCCCGCCTCGACTGCAATCAGCATCGCTTCAAGCGCAACCAAAGTCTTACCCGACCCGACATCGCCCTGAAGCAATCGCACCATCGGCGTGGCCTGCGCCATATCGCCCTCGATCTCACCCATTACCCGCCGCTGCGCGCCAGTCGGCGCATAGGGCAGGCGCAAAGCATCGCGATGACGACCGTCACCCGTCAGCGGCGTTCCCCGGCGCTTTCGTGTGGAGGCGCGCACCAGCATCAAGGCTAACTGGTTGGCAAACACCTCGTCATAGGCAATCCGCTCGCGCGCAGCCGCATCGTCGGGGGTATGGTGCGCGGTCGCAACCCCCTCTCGCCAGGCCGGCCAGCCTTTCGAAGCAAGCAGCCCCGGCTCGATCCATTCGGGTAGTTCCGGCGCGCGCGAAATCGCCTGTTCGGCCAGCTGCCCCAGTCGCCGCGCTGTCAGCCCTTCTGACAGCGGATACACCGATTCCTTCAAGGCAATTGCATCATCCGGTGCCAAGATTTGGTCGGGGTGAACGATCTGTCGCTCCTGCCCGTATATCTCCAGCTTGCCGGAAATCAGCTTCGGCTCACCGATCGGCAACAGCTTGCGTGCATAACCCGTATGTGCGCCGAAATACGTTAGACTCAGATAGTCGCCCGCGCCATCGACAGCTTGAATCCGCAACGGCCCGCGCGATCCGTTCTGCTTGTATTCGACTGGTGTCACCACGATGACGATATTCTCGCCCGGCACCGCATCGTCCAGCCGATCGACCTTCGCGCGGGTTACCGTTCCGGTTGGCAAATGGAACAGGACATCAACCACGCGCTCCAGTCCTAGACGCGCCAGAGGCTTGGCAATGCCGGCACCAACGCCCTTCAGCGCCTCGACTTCGGCGAATAGCGGATTGAGGAGTTCGGGTCGCATGGTTAGGGGAGGCCCTTACTCCGCTTGGCTGAGCCTGTCGAAGCCCTGTCCTTCTTTTAGCGAAAAAGCAGGGCGGCCCTTTGACAGGCACAGGGAAGTGGTCACTTGAGGAACAAGATTTGGACCGTGAAATCCGCCTGAAACGCCTGCGCTTTCGTAGCTGGCATCGCGGCACGAAAGAGGCCGATCTTATGGTCGGCGGATTCTACGACAAGTTTTCCGCGGGCTGGAATGACGAAGAGATCACCTGGTTCGAAGCCTTGATGCACGAGGAGGATGTCGAAATCATGGGGTGGGCGATTGGCACCATGCCTGTCCCTGAACGCGCATCCGGGCCGATGATGATCGCCATGCAGAAACTGGATTATATCGCGGTGGAAAAGTGAACCGTCGCATCCTCGCCTCAAAAATATTGAACACATGACCGAAATCTTCCGCATCACCACGGCAAAATCGCCCCTGACTCTATCAGGTACCCCCACTGGATTCCTGCCGTGGCTGTTGACCGACCTTGCCCGTGCCGCTCCCAAACGTGCGGTGTTCATTGCTGCCGATGAAGCCGAAATGCGCGGGATCGCCGATGCCGCATCGTGGTTCGCCCCAGAGATCCAGGTTATCAACTACCCTGCATGGGACTGCTTGCCCTACGACCGCGCCTCCCCGTCGCTGCGCGTCACCGCTGAACGTCTCGCTGCACTGTCCGCATTACAGGCGAAATCCACTGGCCCCCAGCTCCTGCTGACCACGGTCAACGCCGCTACCCAGCGTACCCTCACGCCCTTCCGCCTCCGCTCGCTAGTCGCGACGCTGGCCCCCGGTGAACGCATCGACCGCGAATCGCTGGCCCAGTTGCTTCAGGCCAACGGCTATATCCGTAGCGAAACCGTCGCCGATTCGGGTGACTTCGCTGTGCGCGGCAGTTTGGTCGATCTGTTCCCCAGCGGCATGGCCCATGCTCTGCGCCTCGACTTCTTTGGCGACGAGATTGAAAGCGTCCGCACCTTCGACCCCGCCGATCAGCGCACCATTGAACGCATCGACGGCTTCACTCTTCTGCCCGCCTCCGAATCGCTGCTCGATGAAGACTCGATCAAACGTTTCCGCAGCCGCTACCGCGAAACCTTCGGTGCAACCGCCACCGGTGACCCATTGTATCAAGCGATCAGCGATGGTCGACGCCTCGCCGGAATGGATCACTGGCTCCCACTGATCGAAGAAAAGCTCGGTACGCTGTTCGATCACCTCGGCGCCGACGATATCATCGTTCGCGACGCAGGCAGCGGCGGCGCGGCAGAGGCTCGCTTTGAATCCATCACCGATTACCACGCCAACCGTGTCCGCGCCGCGTCGTCCGACCCCGGCAGTTATCGCCCGCTGAAACCCGAATCGCTCTATCTGACGTCGGCTGAATGGACTGCCGCGCTTGATAGCCGCCGCGTCCACCTTGCCACTCAGTTCCGCGAACCGCCTTCCGACAAGGTACTGGATTTCGGTATCGAAGGTGCTCGCGATTTCGGCCCCGAACGCAGCCGCTCCGAAAACGTCTATGAGGCGCTGGCTGACTATAGGAAATCCATCGGCAAAACCGGTCTTGTAATAGCCAGCTATTCCAACGGCTCGCGCGACCGCTTGTCTGGCCTGCTCGCCGAACACGGCCTCGGTAATCAGGCGCTGGCCGACGGCTGGCAGGACGCTCAGGGGATCGCCGCAAAGGGTCAGGTTGCGCTCGCCGTCGTTCCCCTTGACCACGGCTTCGTCGCGCCATCCATCGTCATCGTCACCGAACAGGATTTGCTCGGTGACCGCCTCGTCCGCCGTGCCAAGCGCAAGAAAAGTGCCGATGCCTTTTTGTCCGAACTGGCTGCGATGTCGCCCGGCGACCTCATGGTTCATCGGGATCATGGCATCGGTCGCTATGAGGGGCTGACCTCGATCCCGGTCGGAAAATCGCCTCATGATTGCGTCGCGCTGACCTATGCTGGCGGCGACAAATTGTTCGTGCCGGTCGAGAATATCGACGTCCTGTCACGCTATGGTTCGGCCAGCGATGTAGCCCAACTCGACCGTCTCGGCGGTGAAGCATGGCAGCGCCGCAAGGCCACCATGAAGGAGCGTATTCGCGCCATCGCGGGTGATCTTATCCTCGTCGCCGCTGAACGCGCGCTGCGGGCTGCCGATGTCATGACTCCGGACGCTGCATATAACGAATTCGTCGATCGCTTTCCCTATCAGGAAACCGAAGATCAAGACCGCGCAATTGCGGACATCATCGAAGACCTTGGCTCGGGCAAACCGATGGACCGCCTCGTTTGCGGCGATGTCGGGTTCGGCAAAACCGAAGTCGCGCTTCGTGCTGCATTCATTGCGGCGATGAGTGGACAGCAAGTGGCTCTGGTCTGCCCAACAACTCTGCTCGCCCGTCAGCATCACAAAACCTTCGTTGAACGCTTCCAGGGCTTCCCTTTGAAGGTTGGCCGCCTCTCACGTCTCGTTCCCGGCACCGAAGCAACGAACACTCGAACTGGTCTTGAGGACGGCACCCTCGACATCGTCATCGGCACTCACGCCATCCTCGCGAAATCGGTCGTATTCAAACGCCTCGGCCTTGTAATCGTCGATGAAGAACAGCGGTTCGGCGTGACCCACAAGGAAAAGTTGAAGGCGCTCAAGACCGACGTCCACATGCTGACCCTGACCGCGACGCCCATCCCGCGCACGCTGCAAATGGCGATGTCGGGCCTGCGCGAACTGTCAGTTATTCAGACCCCGCCGGTCGATCGCCTCGCCGTCCGCACCTATGTCATGCCTTGGGACCCGGTCGTGCTGCGAGAGGCTTTGCTCCGCGAACATTATCGCGGCGGGCAGAGTTTCTTCGTTACCCCGCGCATATCCGACCTGCCCGATATCGAGGAGTTCCTGCTAAAGGAAATCCCCGAAATCCGTGCCGTCACCGCACATGGGCAGATGTCGCCAACTCAGGTCGAAGAACGGATGTCGGCCTTCTATGATCGCAAATACGACGTGCTGCTCTCCACCACGATTGTCGAATCCGGCCTCGACATCCCAAGCGCGAACACGATGATAATTCACCGCGCCGACCGCTTCGGTCTGGCCCAACTCTATCAGCTTCGCGGTCGCGTCGGACGATCCAAAACCCGCGCCTATGCCTATATGACAACAGGCAAGGACCGCTCGATGACCGAGGGTGCAGAGAAACGCCTGAAGGTCTTGAGCGATCTCGACACCCTCGGCGCTGGCTTCCAATTGGCAAGCCACGACCTCGACATTCGTGGCGCAGGCAATCTTTTGGGTGACGAACAGTCCGGCCATATCCGCGAGGTGGGTTTCGAATTGTACCAATCCATGCTCGAAGATGCGATTATGGACGCGAAAGCGGGAGGCCTTGTTGCCGCGCGCAAGGCGGACCTGTCGCCGCAGATCACCGTCGATGCCCCGATCCTAATCCCGGAGGATTACGTCCCCGACCTTGATCTTCGCATGAGCCTGTATCGCCGAATCAACGAACTCGACAATCAGATGGCAATCGAAGCCTTCGCAGCAGAGATTATCGACCGCTTCGGCCCGCTGCCGGACGCGACCGAAAACCTGCTGACACTGATGGCGATCAAGCTGAACGCTCGCACCGCGGGCATCGCCAAGATCGACGTCGGCCCACGCGGTGCGTTGGTCAGTTTCTGGGAGGAAGGTTTCTCGAACGTCTCTGGCCTGCTCAATTATGTCGAGCGATTGAAGGGTGTGGCAAAGCTGCGTCCCGACAGCAAACTCGTCATCGCCCGCGAATGGAACGACCCGAAGTCCCGCCTTAACGGGGCGCTGCAATTGTCGAAAGGCTTGGCAAAGATCGCTGTGTGACGAGGTCGGCCAGCGCGCCCACACCCAGTGGAACCGCGCACAGGAAACCCTGATAATAATTGCATCCCTCGCGTGCCAGCAGGGTCAGTTGTTCTTCGGTTTCAACACCTTCGGCGATTACAGCCAAGCCCAGAGACCGCGCCATGTCGATTACGCCGCGCACCACGATCCTGTCGCGTGCCGTGCCCGTAATGTCCTGCGCCAGATGCTTGTCGATCTTCAGATAATCCAGCGGCAGCGCCTTCAGATAGGCCAGACTGGAATATCCCGTCCCGAAATCGTCGATCGCGACCCGGCAACCGCTGGCGCGCAAAGTCGCGAGCAACGCCGCTGCTGCCGCCAGATCGTCGATCAGCCCGTTTTCGGTAATTTCCACGGTGAGCCGATCACGCGGAAAGCCAGTTTCGTCGATCATCGCGAGAAAGGTATCGGCAAACCCCGGCCTTGCGATATCTTCTGCTGTGACGTTCACCGACAAGCGCAGGCTCTGCAAAACTTCGGGCCATGCCGCGGCTTTCATCGCCGCCCTTCGCTGCACATGGGCCGACAGCGCCGTCAGATAGTCCGAACGCTCGGCGACCGAAAACAATGTCTCGGCTCCCAATTCTCCGTGCTGAGGATGCTGCCATCGTGCCAAAGCCTCGACGCCGACAATTTGGCCGTTCGTGACCGAAACCTGCGGCTGAAACAATATGTCGATTTCGTTATTGTCCAGCGCGCGGCGCAGATCGGTTTCCAGCCCCGCATCGAACAGCGCAGTCCCCTCGTCCTGTGCACTCAACACCCGGACCGCAACATCATCGTCCCGTGCCGCTGTCAGCGCGACCTGAGCACGGCGCAGCACGTCGCTTTCAAGGTCGCCAGCCCGCGTATCGACAATCCCGATAGAGGCACCCAGCGCGACGAAGTGATCGCCAGCCATGAACGGCCGCTCGATTTGGACGACGATCCTTTCGGCCAGTGCAAGCCGGTCGCTCAATCCCATTGGGCCGGGGATTACAATGAAATCGGTGCCTCCCGACCGCGACACGATCGCCTTGCCGCCGGACATCTCTTTGGCAACCGAGGCAATCCGCCGCTCCACTGCCACCAGCAAGTCATCGCCCGTCTGTCGCCCGAATGCCGCGTTGATCGCGTCAAAGCGTTTTAGACCGATAAGCATAAGTGCCGTCGGATTTGCGGATAATTCAGACTGAATCGATCCTGACGGCTTTTCCAGATCCAGCATCGCCTTGTTTGAACGGCTTGGGGACTCGACGCCCCGCCGACCCCCAGCGCGCGCCAGCCGCTCGATCTGCCGCCCCGCCAACAGAAGTGCTGAGTCCATCATTTCGATATCGAACGGCTCGCCGACGATCTGGGTGGCACCGGCCTCAAAAGCAGCAGCGGATTTCGAGCTGTCGGAAATAATCGCGACGAAGGCTCCGCGCGCCGTCTCAAGCGCTTTGGCAATCGCCCCCAGCTTCGGCGGCATTTTCTTCCGCAGATCAATGAGCATTATCTTTGGCATGCCAGCTAACGCGCCACTCGGGGCTTCAAACTTCCACCCAAGCTTCACCAGCGCTTCGAACCGGGGATCGTCGGACACAGCTGCAAAGGCGAAGCCCACGGGCGTTTCCCGCAGTTCGCTCGCTCTCTGTGCGTTTCCCTGCTTCAAAATCATCCCCTTTGCGAACCCGTTGCTAGCCGTTCGCTCGCGCGCCGCCAATTGCTATCGGCAGTTGAGCGCCTTACCTGTCTAGCATGTTGGAGAGCATTAGTCGGACAGCAGGTTTACGGGACGGCTTCGGTCGTGGGATCGACTATGTTCGCCTGTCCCTGACCGATCGCTGCGATCTGCGTTGTCGTTACTGCATGGCAGAGGACATGACGTTCCTCCCGCGCTCCGAAATTCTCACGTTGGAAGAAATCGTAGAGCTTGCGCGCAGGTTCGTCGATCGAGGGGTAAAGCGCATTCGGCTAACCGGCGGCGAGCCGCTTGCCCGGCGCGGTGCGGTTCAGGTTGCGACCGAGATCGGCAAGCTGATCGGTCACGGCCTCGACGAAGTCACGATGACGACCAATGCCACTCGCCTGCGCGAACACGCCCCTGCCCTGCGTGCAGCGGGCATTGAGCGCATGAATGTCAGCCTCGACACGCGCGACCCGGCCAAATTCCGTCACATCACCCGTCATGGCGATGTCGCACAGGTGCTTGACGGTGTTCAGGCAGCGCGGGATGCGGGCATCAGCGTCAAGATCAATATGGTCGCGCTGAAAGGCCTGAACGAGGACGAGATCGAACCGATGCTCATCTGGTGTGGAGAGCAGGGTTATGGTTTGTCACTGATCGAGACGATGCCGCTCGGGGTGATCGAAGAAGACCGGACAGATCGTTTTCTTTCGCTCACGGTCGTCAAGGATCGGCTCGACGCAAAATATGCGCTTTTGCCAAGCGCCAAGCGGACCGGCGGTCCCGCCCGATACTGGTCGATTCCAGAACTCGGCGCGACGCTGGGCCTGATTTCACCACTCACACGTAATTTCTGCGAAGGCTGCAACCGCATTCGCGTTTCTGCATCAGGACAGCTTTATATGTGCCTAGGCCACGAAGACCGCGTCGATCTGCGCGAAGCACTCCGCTCCGACGATCCTGCGCTGTTGGATAATGCGATCGACCGTGCGCTCGGTGCCAAGCCAAAGGCACATGATTTTCACATCGGCACGCCAGCGACCGAACGTCACATGAGCGTGACTGGCGGATGATTGCCGAGCCAAAGCGCGCACTGCTCGTTTCCCCCACCGACGCTGCAGAGGAGGCCGCAGCGTCCCTGCGCGCACGCAGGGACTGGGTGGACGTGAAGGAAGCGGATATGATCGTCGCACTGGGGGCGACGGTTTTCTGCTTCAGACGCTCCACGCGATGCTTGAGGATCGCCGTATCCTGCCAGTCTTCGGCATGAATCTCGGTACTGTCGGTTTCCTGATGAACGAGTGGCGGGAAAAGCGCCTCGACGAGCGAATCGAAAATGCCAAGCTGTTCAACGTCACGCCATTGCGAATGGAAGCGGAAACGATCGACGGTCAGCGAATCTCGCTCCCCGCGATCAATGAAGTCTCGCTCCTGCGTGAGACTCGCCAGACGGCAAAGCTTGAGGTTGAGGTGAATGGGCGCGTTGTCCTGCCAGAACTGGTCTGCGACGGTGTTCTGGTCGCGACACCGGCCGGGTCGACCGCTTATAATCTTTCGGCGCATGGACCGATTCTTCCGCTTGGTTCGGCGTTGCTGGCCCTGACACCGATCAGCCCATTCCGCCCCCGTCGCTGGCGCGGTGCGATTCTGCCCGAATCGGCAGTTATAAAATTCCGTGTTCTCGATCCGGTAAAACGCCCGGTTTCTGCCGTAGCCGACCAGCGCGAAGTCCGTGATGTCTCGACCATTACGGTGTCGATTGACCGTCCATCGACGTTAAAATTGCTGTTCGATCCGGAACATGCGCTCGATGATCGCATCGCGATGGAGCAGTTCATCGTCTGATGGGTTGCATCTTGATGGAGGCGTGCTAGGAGCGCGCCTCCGTTAGTGTTCCCCGGTAGCTCAGCGGTAGAGCATTCGACTGTTAATCGAATGGCCGCCTGTTCGAATCAGGCCCGGGGAGCCAGCGGTGCCTTGTAAGGCATCGATAAAAAGATTTTCCGAAATGGGAAAATCTGCGTCGCCGAAATGCTCCGCCAACGGGGCAGACGCATCGGTAAAAGTCCGAAAGCGCTTTTAAGGGAACCCGGCAACCGATTCCGGGGTATTCGCCGCGGCGAGGAAGTCTAACCTTCGATCAGGCAAAGCTTACGGGCGAAGACCTCAGTGAGTCTCGACCCATTTCTTCGGGTCTTTGTCGATGGGTACGACGCCATCGACATTGGTCGTCTCGAACGAGATGAATGACACGGCAAGATCATGGCGAAGTGCCAGCGGCGCCAATCTGCGAAATTCAGTGAGGCCCTCGCGCTCCTCTTCCGCCATATGGTCACCGTTCGCCTTATTCGCGGCGGCGACCGCTTTGAACCAGGCTTCGGTTCCGTTGATTTCGCTTTCCACCGCGGCCACGGCATCCCGGATTTCATTGTGATCCTTGATCGCGTCGAGCGATTCGTCTTCTACTTCTTCGGTCCGGTTCGCCTTCCGGCCAACGCGCATCAGCGCAGGATAAAAAAAGCGCTCCTCGGTTTCGGCGTGAACCTCGAGAAAGGCCGACAAGCGCCGCCAGACGGCGGCGAGACTTACCGTATCACTTTTGTCGATCTGCTCGAGGATGGAGAACAGCCGACGCTGCTCATGATGGTCGTCAAGAATGAGTTGGGTGATATCCATAGGTCTTATACTCCGGCAGCGGCGACTGGTGGACGCAAGGCTATACCCAACCGGTTATAGGCGTTCATCAGCTCAATCGCGACCGAAGATTGGCCAGATCCTTTTCGGGATGGCCGCAGCCGCCATATCGTCTCAATCCGCGTGGACCCTATAATTTGTCAACGCTTTCCAGATATGAGTATCGCGCAATAATAAACGGCAGTGCAATTTATCAATAATATTGAGTAACTAGCACGTTAAGGATTAATCCGATGCGCAATAAAGCATTCCCTACGGCCAGCATTGAAGATTTTAAGCAATGCTACCCCGATTCAATCTTAAAGCTTAAGCATGATTTTTTAGATCACCCGCTGATGGAAATTCCGGAACTGCTCGCGTTGAGCGAGAGGCTGCCCGCTTCGGTCATCGAGCACAATATTGGTGCACTTCCAATCGGTATTGGCCAGCACGAGGTTCCCAAACACTCCCTCTCGGTTCTTGAAACCATCGCCTCTATCGAAGAGAGCGCGTCGTGGGCGGTTCTTAAAAATATCGAGCTTGACCCCACCTACAGGGCACTCCTGCACGATGTTCTCTCCGAAATCCGCCCAGCCGTTGAAGCTATCACCGGCCCGATGCTGAACCTCGTCGGGTTCATCTTCATTTCGTCGCCAAATTCGGTCACACCGTTCCACAGCGATCCCGAATACAATATTCTGCTGCAAACCCGCGGCGAGAAGACAATGACCCTTTTCTCAGGAACCGATGAATCGATCATCCCGGCTCAGTTTCACGAAATCTATCACACGGGCGGTCCGCGAACGGTTCTTTGGAAGGATGAGTTTGAGGCAAAGGGCAAATCGGTGACACTCCGCGCCGGGGATGCAATCTATGTACCGCTCAAATGGCCGCATTACGTGAAGAATGGATCGGAGGTATCCATCTCGCTCTCGGTGACCTGGCGTTCGCGCTGGAGCTATGCTGAGGCGGACACGCGGGCATTCAACAAGATACTCCGTAATTTCGGGCTTAATCCTGCGCCGCCCCGTCCCCTGCCGCATCGCAATGTGGCAAAATCTACGGCCTGGCGGGCTCTGCGCAAGGTTGGCGTACGCTTATAGAACGTCAACTCAACACCAAAGGATCGCGCCGGAGTTCAGCCAAGATCTCGTTGCTGTTCTTGATGTCGGCACGGTACACGAAGAGTTCAACTGCGCACCAGCCAGCATCGGCTACGGTTCGGGACATTATGGTAGCGTACGAAATCGGGAGACATGACGATGCCCGATCAGATGCAGCGCCGTGCTGACGGTTGTCGGGGGCGTCCATATCGCGCCCGGCATCAAGATGCGCAGCCATGCTGATGCGTAAACAGGGTCGAAAACGACCCCAAGCCATCCTGGCAGTTGCCTGACCGCGCCAGTCACCCACTCATTTACGCCTCCGGAGCAGATCACCTGTTCACGAAATCGATAACGGCCCAAAATGCTTAGCCGACTTCGACTCCGATTCTCTTTGACAACGCCATATGTCGAGGTGGATACATAAAAGAAAAATGGAGGATGGTTATGGGGACTTCTCACAAGTTTCTGGCCGGATCTGTTGGCATTGCGGCGATGGTCGCGGGCCAGGCGGCTCATGCACAAGTGGTGCAATCCCAGAGCGCGGATACGCAGGCCGCAGCCAGCAGGAGCTCGGCCGTTGGCGTTGGCGATATCATCGTTACCGCGAATCGCCGTGAAGAACACCAGCAAGACGTGCCCATCTCGATCACGGCCTTCTCCAGCGAACGGCTTCAACAGCAGGGCATCACCAAAGCTCAGGATCTTGCGGCGAGCGTGCCATCGTTGGTGGTGGGCGCCAACGGCCAGGCGTCCCGCGATACGCAGACCTTCACTCTTCGTGGTCAAGGCGCTACTTTCCAGGCGTCGCCCGGCGTCGTCGTGTATATGGCCGAGGTGCCGCTGCCCGCCCCGATCACGCTCAGCCAGCAGGGCGGACCGGGCAATTATGTCGATCTCGAAAGTCTACAGATTCTCGCCGGGCCGCAAGGCACGCTGTTCGGGCGCAACACGACCGGTGGCGCAGTTCTGCTCGTGCCACACAAACCAACCAACGAACTGTCCGGATCGGTATCCGCGCAGTACGGCAACTATAACGACAATGAATTCGAAGGCATGCTCAACGTGCCCGTCGTGGATGATAAGCTGCTGGTTCGCGTTTCCGGCGCCTATCACGATCGCGATGGATACACGCGCGATGTGACGTACAACCGGAATCTCGATAACGTGCACTGGTACACGGGTCGCATCGGTATCACGTTCCGGCCCAGTTCGAACTTCGAAAACTACCTGATGGCCTATGGCACCTATTCGGATAACAACGGCACAGCCCTGATCAATAAGGGCTTCAACATTCCCCTTTTAAATAGTTACGGTTTGTGCGGCGTTCCGGGGCAGGTTCCCTGCAGCTATTATAGCGGCCTCACCGCACAGGCGAACGCGCTGGGGCCACGTGCAGAAGCACCCGGCGTCCTCCAGGGTCAGACGACCCGTACTTGGGGAGTTGTGAACACGTCGCGGGTAAATCTCACCGACGAACTGTTGGTGCGCAACATCATCAGCTATCAGGCATTCAAAAGTAACTATTATTATGACGGCGACGGCACCACGGTGCAACAATATGACTCGTCGCTGCCGAGCAACTCGCTGCCGCGTGATGACCTCAAGGAGTTCACCGAAGAACTCCAGTTGCAGGGCACCATGCTCGACAATCACCTGACGTTTACGGTCGGCGGCTTCTATTATAACCAGAGCCCCGCAGGTGAAATGGGCGTCAACTCGATCGTCTTTTGCCCAGCCGCCTACACGGGCTTTTGCCCTCAGACCGTCTCCAGTGTTGCGGTAGCGAATAAATCGAAGGCGATCTACGCGCAGGGCACGCTCGATTTCGGCGCTCTTTCTCCTTCACTCGAAGGGCTGCGGCTAACCGCCGGCTATCGTTATACCTGGGATACAATCAACGGCACCGCTTATTCCTATAACGTGTCCAGGACGGTCCCCGGCGCATTTACCTGCGTGTATAATGGCGCGACTGTCCTGACCGATCCGGCGACAGGTTGTACTTTTTCCGCTAAACTGCACAGCAAGGCACCAACCTGGACTGCCGGCCTCGATTACAAACTTGTGCCGCACGTCTTGCTCTACGCAAAGGTGGCGCGCGGTTACAAGGCGGGCGGGTTCAATTCCTATGCAGTCCGCACGACAACCGAGACGTTCAATCCCGAATATGTCACAGACTATGAAGGCGGCATCAAATCCGACTTCCACTTGGGCAATATACCGACGCGCTTCAATGCAAACTATTATTTCCTAAACTATTCCAACATCCAGAAGGCAACGGGCGACTATAATCCGTTGACCAACGCCAGCGGCGCGGCTGTCAATCCCGCTAAGGCTCATGTTCAGGGTATCGAAGTGGAGGCGGCGATTCGTCCGATCCCACAAGTGGAAATCGGCGGCAATTTCAGCTACACTAATTTTAAGTACACCCAGTATTTGGTCCCTGCCAATGGGCTTCCGGACTGCACCGGCACCACTCCTGCACCCGGCACGTTATCCAACATAAAGTGCCTGCCCGGTCAGTATGTCGCGCCCTATATCTTCAGCGTACACATGGCGGTAAACAAGGAGTTGCCGGGTACGATGGGTGCCCTGTCGTTCTTCGTGAACTACGCGCACACCTCGTCCCAGAATACCGAAGCTGTCGTGCTTCCCGCTCTCCAGCCAGGTTCGATCCTGGCCGGATATGGTCTGCTCAATGCTTCTCTCGACTGGAAGAACATCAGCGGGACAGGCATTGATGCCGGTGTCTTCGTAACCAACGCGACGGACAAACTCTATCGGATCAGTAACTCCGACGTAAACCAGTCGCTGGGGATTTGGGCAACGATGTATGGCGAACCGCGCATGTACGGGATGCGCCTGCGTTTCCACTTCGGTGTATGACACCAAGCGAGGATGTGTGACGGGGGACGCTGCCAGCCGAACCTCGTACATCTCACACGCTCAGTAATGCTCGGCGTATCTCGTTCACTGAATAGACTTGCGACCGGAGAGAACTGACTCGGCGATCTCACCGCTATGCTGCTGGCGTCCTATATCGCGACAAGGCAACGCTCGCGTTTGTCATGGCGGTGGGCGCACTGTCGATCGAGGCAACACATGCGACCGGGGCGATCAGGGAAACCATGACCTACGCCACGTCCTCGGCCATGACCTCGATCCTAAAATCACCCCGATCGGATCGCTTGCAACATTGCTCTGGCTGCATGTCTTTGGACAGAAGGGCATCAAAATTGGCTGGGGCTATTATTTCAAGGTGGGCGTGCCACTGACGGTTCCAGTGCTGCTCATCATCCTTGCCGCAATGACTATAAGGGTCAACATCATATGACCCCAATTGTCTATCTGGCGGCTGCGATCGCAGAAATCGGTGGGTGCTTTGCTTTCTGGGCGTGGTTGCGCCTCGCCAAATCACCCCTCTGGATCATGCCCGGTGTGGTGTCCCTGATGATGTTTGCGTGGCTGCTGACGCGCGTAGACAGCGAAGCCGCCGGTCGCGCCTATGCGGCTTACGGGGGCGTCTATATCTGCGCGTCGCTGGCATGGCTGTGGGCTATCGAAGGTATTCGTCCTGACCGCTGGGACATCGGTGGTGCCGGTCTTTGTCTTATCGGTACATGCATCATCCTCATGGGACCACGTACCGTCTGATGCATCCATCCCTCTTCGCCCTTGGGAAAGAAGTCGGTCGGACCAGTGTGGCAGGCGATGCTGTGTTGAGACAAGGCCGCCCCAAGGGCGGCCCTTACCTTAATAACCGCGATTGTTGTTGGCGATCACCGAAGCGATAATCCCGGTCGCGATAGCCGCAAGAACGACATCGCCATTGTTGGACCGGTAGTAGCGATAGCCACGAGGCGGCGCGCGATAGCCATAGCGGCGATAATCACTCACATAGGCACCATCGCCCCGATAGCGTTGGCCGCGCGCATAGCGACCGTAGTTGCCGCGATCATGACCCCCTCGCCCACCGTTATAGCCGCCCCGGTTGCCGTGGCCGTCGCGGCTCTGATGCTGGCTTCGGCCGTCATCGCGCCGGTCCTGCGCTGAAGCCATTGGGCCAGTCAACATCACGGCAAGCGCGGTGGTTACAGCGAGAATATGTTTCATCGGTTCTCTCCTTTTCGCTCAGAAACGAGGAATCCCAGCCTTAAGTCGAACGGCCGAGACGGACTGCGGGCCCGCTTGATTGTAGCGCGATCACCGCGATCGTGAACCCATAATCGAGAACGTCCGCCGGTGATGGTTTGGCGAGCGGCAAAACTACCACGGCCGCGTAACCGCGTTCGCCTCCATCTTGCAGATAGCTTCCGACGGCTTGCTGCCCTGCACGGTCGCCAATTCCCTGGCTGCGGCGGTGAAGTCGCTCTGAAACGCGGGCACGCTGTGCAGCGCTGCTACGATGGTCCCGGCCACATTGCGCCCCGCCTCGATATCGCTGACCGTGTGAACGCCGCATACGACCCGGCTTTCGCCATAAATGCGTGCGCGCGTCATGATCGCCACGGCGCGATCGGGCATTAGTTCAGAGAGCACCAGACCCTGCGCCCAACCGAAAGCCGAGTGACCCGACGGATAACCAAAGCTCCCCTCGATCCTCGCATCGCCCGGCGTGCAGATCGGATCGGTCGTGCCAATGAACGGGCGCTGCCGTTTGAAAAGCATTTTCGGCTTGCTGGTTGCAAGACCAGCTTCGCTTGCTGTCGTAAACAGCAGCTTGGTAACGGCGGGCGCCTTTGCAATGTCGATCCGCTTTCCCATTGCACAGGCAAAGTCATCCATCAGGGCTTGTGCGCCGATCACGGCATCGCTGGTGGCAAGAGCAAAACGCTCGGTGCCCGCCAATGCTCTCGTCTCACGATAGACCTGACGGTCGCGGACGTCGGACGGCGAACCCGCTTGCGGGGGGCCACCAATAACGGTCGTCATGTCGGGGACGGCATCCGGGGCAAAATAACCGGGAGGATATGGCGAAGGTTTTTGCGCGATTGCCGATGCGCCCGCCATCAAAATGGCAAATCCACATGAAATCCGTATCGCAATCTGCTGCTTCGTCATCTTTTGCCCGTATGTTACCGAATTGTGACGGTGATCGAGCAAATCATGCGTCGAATCAATCGATTCTCAGATTGGCTTGACTACCGTTCGAGCCACCAAGGGCTATTTTGCCTTGGTGGCGGCAATCCACCGATCGATCTTTGCCTCCAGCACGTTCATCGGCAGCGCCCCCGACATCAGCACCTGTGCATGGAATTCGCGCACGTCGAACTTTGGCCCCAACGCCGCAACGGCCTTTGCCCGCAGCCGCTGGATCGTCAGCGCGCCGATTTTATAAGCCAGTGCCTGGCTCGGGATCGCGATATAGCGCTCGACCTCTGCGGTGGCGTCGCTTTTCCCCATCGCCGAATTGTCGAGCATATAGGCAATCGCCTTGTCGCGTCCCCAGCCCTGCGCATGGATGCCGGTGTCCACGACCAGCCGCATCGCGCGCAGGATCTCGTCGTTCAAATGCCCGTAATATTGATTGGGGTCGGTGAAGAGGCCAAGTTCTTTGCCAAGGCTCTCGGCATAGAGCGCCCATCCCTCGACATAGGCGGTGTTTCCCCCAAACCGCTGGAACGCAGGCAGGTTCGTATTTTCTTGCGCAAGGCTGATCTGAAAATGATGCCCCGGACGTCCTTCATGCAGGAACAGGGTTTCATAGCCCCAGGTGAACCGTGATGGCAGGTCATAGCTGTTGTAAAAGAATACCCCCGGTCGCGAACCGTCAGGCGTGCCCTGCTCATATGATCCGCCAGCGTCGGTCTTTTCCTTGTAAGCCGGGACCGGCCGAATCTCGAGCGGCGACTTCGGTATGGTGTCGAAATCGCGCGGGATCGTCGCAGACAGGCGTTTGTCGATCGCGAAGAACTCGTCGCGCATCGCCGCCGCCGACTTGGGCGCGAATTTCGGATCGGTCCGCATATATTCGAAGAACTGGGCCAGCGTCCCCTTGAAGCCGACCTGCGCTTTCACCTTTTCCATTTCGGCATGGATACGATTAACTTCGGACACGCCCAGCGCATGGATCGCCTCGGGAGTCATGTCCGTCGTCGTCGTCTGCGCCACGAGATAGCGATAATAAGCCGGACCACCCGGCATCTGGCCCAGCCCTACGGTCTCACGCGCCTTTGGCAGATAGTCGGTCTTGATAAAGTCCCTCAGCCGGGCATGAGCGGGGATCAACTGATCGCGAATGAACTTTGCATAAGCAGTTTTCAGCCTCGCCTGATCACCAGATGAAACATCTGCGGGAAATTTGGTAACAGGCTTGTAAAATGTCGATCCCTCAACCCCCTGGGCAATCAGGGCGTCAAGCTGATCGACGACATTTTGCATGACCAGTTTCGGATTGGTAACGCCATCGGCCAGCCCCTCGCGCATCCTCTCAATCGTGCGGTCGAGATAGGTGACATATCCTGCCAGTCGGACGAGGTTATTGTCATAATCGGCGACTGTCTTGAACGGAGCTGCCCCTTCACCCGACGACAAATCGGGCATGAATGTCTGGAACCCGGAAAAATGATCGACCGGTCGATCCGTCGCAGTGCGCAGCAGTGCCGGATCGAACCCGCGCAACGCCATCTCGGTCTGATATTTGAAGACGTCATATGAAATCAGATCGTCGGCATTCAGCTTTGACCGATCGATAGACTTCAACGCTGCAAGGTCGGCTTCACTCGCGGCTTTTTCGCGCGAATAATATTGATCGGTGATGAAATCGCCGAACTGGCCCCCGAAACGCGTGTCCCCACGGTACAGCGCGAACAAGGGGTTCCGCTTCAATTGCGCTTCATCACTGTCCGCGAATATCTTGCGCAGCTTTGCACTTTCGGCGGATACAGAAGCTGTCGAAGCAGCGGTCTGGGCCGATGCAATAACGGGCGTGAGCAGGGCGGCGGAAACGGTCGATAGGATCAAAATACGCAGGCGCATGAGGACTCTCCCAATGGATATGCCCTGTGTGCTAATCCACTAATACACCCTGTCAAGCAGCCTTTGCACGCGCGGGATTTGAAAACTTCAGCGTACCATCATCGATCTTGCCAAACTTCAGGGCCATCAGGTCACGAAAGTAATTCTGGTGCAACTTCCACGGCTTTTTGGACCCCTGCTTGGGCAATATATCGGCAGCACGAGTGACATATCCGCTTGAGAAATCGAGGAATGGCTCCTCTGTTATATTCGGGTCATTGCGTCGTGGCGTCGCAACCGTAACACCCCGTCGGTCCATATAATTCAGCACGCGACATACGTAATCGGCGGTCAGGTCCGCCTTCAGAGTCCAGGACGCGTTGGTATAACCAAATACGTAAGCGATGTTCGGCACGTTGCTGAACATCATGCCCTTATAGGCCATCGTCTTGCTCACATCGACCGCGACGCCATCGACTGTCAGCACGACGTCACCAAGCGTGTTCATCTTTAGTCCCGTGGCTGTCACAATGACGTCGGCGGTCAATTCCCGGCCCGACGCCAGCCTGATCCCATCTGGCGTAAAAGTGTCGATCGTATCCGTGACGACCTCCGCCTTCCCCGCTCGAATTGCCCTGAACAGATCGCCGTCAGGCACGGCACATAGCCGTTGATCCCAGGGATTATACCTGGGCGTGAAATGCGTATCCACGTCGTAATCCGGCCCCAGCTGATCGCGGACCATCCCGATCAACCGCTGTTTGAATGCCACCGGCTTTTTCCGCGCGAGCCTAAAAAAGAACGATCCCAACAGGACATTTTTCCAGCGTGTCAGACCGTAAGCGATCTGCTCGGGCAAAAACCTCCGCAGCCGTATCGCCGTCACGTCTTTCTCCGGACGTGATGCAACATAGGACGGTGATCGCTGCAACATCGTGACATGAGCACCCAGATCGGCAAGCGCTGGGACCAGCGTCACTGCCGTCGCCCCGCTGCCGATGACGGTGATATTCATGCCGTCATAGTGCAGATCGTCGGGCCAGAACTGAGGATGGACGATACGCCCCGCAAAGTCCGCCGCACCCGGAAAGTCGGGGTTATGCCCCTCCGCATAGCTGTAATAGCCGCTGCACATTATCACGAACGCCGCGGTCAGCGTTGCCGCCTTGCCACCCTGCTCTACCCGCACGGTCCATAACGCATCAGACGAAGACCATTCGGCCCGCAACACCCGGCATCCATAGCGGATGTGCTGTTCGATCCCGTTCTCTTGCGCCGTCTCCCGAACATAGCTCAGGATCGTGGGACCATCGGCGATCGACTTGTCGTCCACCCACGGTTTGAACCGATATCCCAGTGTATGCATATCCGAATCCGACCTGACGCCGGGGTATCGGAACAAGTCCCATGTGCCGCCACTCGTCGCGCGCGCTTCGAGGATGGCGTAATGCTTGCCCGGACAGTTTTTCTGCAAATGCCAGGCGGCACCGATACCCGAAAGGCCCGCGCCGACGATCAGGACGTCCAGATGTTCCATGTGTCCCGATCTCTCTCAACCCAAAGTCATTAAAGCTAAGTCGCGTTCTGGACTGCCGACGAATTGACGTTTACGTCAACCGGAGAAACTCTGCCATAGCAACCGTATGGATACGTAAAGGATCAGCGCGGCGGTTAGTCTGCGGAGCCATACCGGCGGCAATATCTGAACGCCGGCCCGGCTTCCGATCTGTCCCCGATCAGTACCGCAATCGCCAGCGGCCAGTACGCGACCACTGGCTGCAAAACCGTCATTCCGCCCTGTGCGATCTTGCTTAATTGTCCGCCAAGTCCTGCGATCGAATTGGCAAGGATAAACACCGACGCACTGGCTGCCACGCGCTTGGTCTTGTCCCATCCAATCAGGTGTAACACCGGAGCAAGGAATATTCCGCCACCGATGCCGACGATTCCCGATAACAGGCCCAGCGGCGCAGCAAGCAGCGGCCCGATCACCGGATACCGAGTGTTTTCGCTTATGACATCTTCACGCGGCGGTCGCTGGATCAGCAGTACAATGCCTGCCACGAACAGCGACCCTCCCAGCAGCAGTACGAACAGCGCCTTTGAAACGGGCAAGGCGCCCCCGATCCACGCCGCAGGGACAGAGACAGCCAGCAGCGGCCACAACCGCCGCCACGGCACCAGTCCGGCCCGTGCAAAGCGGATGCTGCCCCCGTCGCGACGATCAGATTGCAGACCAGCGCGATAACCGGGAAAATCCGGTGATCGACGCCCGCCAGTACCAGCAGCGCATTATAGGTTGATCCGCCCGCAAACCCTACCGACGCATACAGCAGCGCGGTTCCGAAAAACGCGACTGCCAGCGTCAGCATGACTTACAGCGCCCCGTGGCAATGTTTGTATTTTTGTCCCGAACCGCAAGGGCACGGCGAATTGCGGCTGACGCGACCTTCCCATTCCGCCGGGTCCATTCCCAAAGTTTCCTCGGGATCGGGCTGGACGATCTGCATCGGCGGCAGGCGCGTCGTGATGAAACCGTAACCCCCGCCTGCATCAGTGTCCGCGCTATCGTCATCGCCGCTCAGCGCATCGAAATGCGTGGTAAAGATGTCCGGCATCTGCGGCAGATCGGTCGGTGGATTGAACCCGAATTGCGCATGAGCCAGAACCTTCGTCACATCCTCGCGGATCGCTTCGAGCATCCGTTCGAACAGCACGAATGCCTCACGCTTATACTCATTGATTGGCGTTTTCTGGGCATAGGCGCGCAAATGGATAACCTGTCGCAGCGCATCCAGCGTCGCCAGATGCTCTTTCCAGTGATGGTCGAGGTTTTGGAGCATGATGCTCTTTTCGACCGAGATCCACGTCTCAGGGTCAAGGTCGTCGGACTTCGCCGCAATAGAAGCGTCGGCGGCCTCCTGAATGCGATGCTCCAACTTCTCGGCATCGATACCTTCCTCGGCCACCCAATCGGCAAGCGGCAGGTCCAGACCAAGGATATCGGTCACCCGAATGTCCATCGCCTCGACATCCCATTGCTCGGGATAGCTGTCCGGCGGGCAGGCATCGGCCACGATATTATTGACTGTTTCCGCACGCATATCGACGACAACATCGTCCACCGTATCGGCATCCATGATGTCCGAACGCTGCTCATAAATGACCTTACGCTGGTCATTCATCACGTCATCATATTCGACGACCTGTTTACGAACGTCATAATTGCGCGCTTCGACCTTTTTCTGCGCGGTTTCGATCGCTTTTGACAACCATTTCGACCCAATTGCCTCCCCGTCGGGGATATTATTGTTCATCATTTTCGAAAACATGGTGTCAGGACCAAAGATTCTCAGCAGGTCATCGTCTAGGCTAAGGTAGAATCGCGACAGTCCCGGATCGCCCTGACGGCCCGAACGCCCGCGCAACTGGTTGTCGATACGACGGCTCTCGTGGCGCTCGGTACCCAGTACGAACAGTCCGCCCGCAGCCAACACCTTCGCCTTGTCCTCCGCGACCTCGGCCTTGATCTTCGCAATCGCGGCAACCCGCTCCGGTCCATCGGGCATCTCTGCCAGTTCATCACCAACGCGGAATTCCACGTTGCCGCCCAATTGAATATCCGTACCACGACCCGCCATATTCGTCGCGATCGTCACCGCACCCAGGCTACCAGCCTGCGCCACGATATGCGCTTCCCGCTCATGGAAACGCGCGTTCAGGACTTCATGCTTCACGCCTTCCTTGGTCAGGAACTCGCTCAGCAATTCGGACTTTTCGATCGATACCGTGCCGACCAGAACTGGCTGCCCAATCTTTGCCTTCTCGGCAATCGACTTTGCAATCGCGGCAAATTTGTCGGTTGTGTTCTTGTAGAACTCGTCTTCCTCATCGATGCGCTGGACCGGAACATTGGTCGGGATCGTCACCACGTTCATCTTGTAGATGTCGAAGAATTCAGAAGCTTCGGTCGCTGCCGTACCCGTCATGCCGCTCAGCTTCGGGTACATACGAAAAAAGTTCTGGAACGTGATCGATGCCATCGTCTGATTCTCAGGCTCGATCGCCACGCCTTCCTTGGCCTCGACCGCTTGATGCAGTCCGTCGGACCAGCGTCGCCCGTCCATCATGCGCCCGGTGAATTCATCGATGATGACGATCTTGCCGTCCTTCTCGATATAATCGGTATCGCGCCTGAACATCACGTTCGCCCGCAGCGACTGGTTCAGGTGATGGACGACCTGTGTATTTTCGATGTCGTACAGGTTGTCGCCTTCCAGCAACCCCGCATCCTCCAGCATCCGCTCGGCCTTTTCGGTGCCGTCCTCGGTCAGGATGATCGACTTCTGCTTCTCATCCTTCTCATAATCTTCCGCCGTGAACTGCTTCACGACTGCATCGACCAGCATATAAAGTTCGGACTTGTCGTCGGTTGGCCCCGAAATAATCAGCGGCGTCCGCGCCTCATCTATCAGGATTGAATCGACCTCATCGACGATGCCGAAATTGAACGGCCGCTGCACCATCTGGCCGCGATCGTATTTCATGTTGTCGCGCAGATAATCGAAGCCGAACTCATTGTTCGTCCCGTAAGTTATGTCCGCCGCATAAGCCTCGCGCCGGTTGTCTTCACCGATATCGGGAATGACGACGCCCACGGTCAACCCGAGGAAGCGATAGACCTGCCCCATCCACCCAGCATCGCGTTGTGCCAGATAATCGTTAACAGTTACGACGTGAACGCCATCCCCAGGCAACGCGTTCAGATAACACGCGAGGGTTGCGACCAGCGTCTTTCCCTCACCCGTCCGCATTTCGGCAATCTCGCCGCGATGCAGGACGATGCCGCCGATCAACTGCGTATCGTAATGGCGCTGACCCAATGTCCGCGAAGCCGCCTCGCGCACCGTCGCAAAGGCTTCGGGCAACAGATTGTCGAGCTTCTCACCTTCGGCCAGCCGTGTGCGGAACAGCACAGTTTGATTGGCGAGTTCAGTGTCGGTCATGACCGAAATGGTCGGTTCGAAATCGTTGATCTTGGCAACGATCGAACCGAGCGATTTGACGTAACGATCGTTCGACGACCCGAAAATGGCCTTGGCAATACCGCCGAGCATAGGAAATTCCTGTGATTTAGAGAGAGCCGACCACATGGGGACCGGACAAAATATTGCTGAAATTAGCGTTATATTCGGCCCGTCGAAACGAGCGGAGACGTCGCGAAGCTAGACGCGCAACCGCATTGCATAGATCGGGGCATCGGTCGGCGAAATCGCAACCACAGTCCGGGTCGCAACCGTGACGCCAGCCTCAGCCGCATCGACAATCCGGGGCAACCCCGTAACCGGCCGCCGCGCCTGAGCCGCCTCTGCCGCCTTAGGAGCCAAAACCCCCACAAGCCCAACCGCCTGATGCGTCTGCGCCAGCGCCGGACGCGCAACCGCCCCCGACCCGACCATCGCCGACAACAAAGCAGAAAGGAGCAACAAAAAGCGCATCGGAGACACCCTTACGCAAACAGTGTTAACGCGTCCAGAACGGGTTGGGAGAGAAATGGTTTAGCGGCTCCAGGGCAGTTTCCATTTTTTTGCCACCGATGAACTCGCATCATTCGGTAACACTGTTGGAGTACGCTTGAATGAGGCTGGAACTGGCGTGATCCAGTGCATACCGTTGATTAAATTATTTGCGTTCTCGGAAGCGCTTTCTTGAAATAACAGCACGACATTATAGAACGTGCAGCGCTCGAAATCACAATCCAAGAATGCTATTGCTGATGATGGGACTGCATCGTTAGCGATAATTACTGCATCAAATTTAGAAAAACTATTTGCGACGAGCTTTCCAGTACCCTGATTGATAATTAGGATATTTGCAGGTCCAAGTATTTCGCAATCAATAAATTTTTTGTGACGAACGACTTGCTCCATTGGATTACACAAGTCGGCTATGGCTATCCGCTGAGCTTGAAAAATATTGTCCATTGGATTGAATCGATCTGTCTGTCGATAAAATCGGCTTTTCACTGATGCCGTTACCCATAGTCCTCGCCCCAACCGGCCAACGAGTATGCCCCAGCCATTACAAGCATACCTCCAAATCCGACACCGACCCATGAAAGAGGACGATATTGAATAAGAAATTGTGATGCGTGCGCGGCCCATGCAGGAACGCCAAAACTTACTACCCATCCCACTGCCGCAAGAACCTTCTCAAAGTTCTCCCAAGTCCATGTCAAAGACTTTCGAATTGGATTCATCACGTCCCCCCACTTTGTTCGATATGTTCCAACCGACTACCGGATTAGTCGATTGATAATACAGACGATGCGCACTGTAGCATCAGCCTTTGCGCAAATACGTCATACGCCGAGAAATATTTGAGAAGGGTTGAGCGCGCATCAAAATGGTTTCATTAAAATCAGGCTTGCGACCTTCCAACCGACGATTTCTAAGCTAAAAGCACCCCCATGTCCTCGCCCATCTCCCCCTCGCCCGCCCCTTCCCCGCGCTCGCCGACATCGCTGGCGCAACCCCGCGCACCGCCCGCGCGGGTTATAAGAAATGGGACCGCACCGACCTAACCTTCGTGGAACTCACCCCCGGAACCGCCGTCGCGGGCGTCACGACGCAGAGCAAATGCCCCTCTCCCGAAGTCGAATGGTGCCGCGCCGCGCTGACTCTCGGCCATGCCCGCGCACTGATCGTCAACGCCGGGAACGCCAACGCCTTCACCGGCAGCCGTGGCCGCGCCGCCGTCGAAGCAATTGCCGCGCGCGTTGCGGGGCAACTCGACTGCCAGCCCTCCGACGTGTTCATCGCCTCGACCGGCGTGATCGGCGTGCCGCTCCCCATCGACAAGGCCGAAGCGGGGCTGACGGCCGCCTTCGCCGCACCCGCCTGTTCATGGCAGGACGCGACCAACACCATCGGCACCACCGACACATTCGCAAAGGCCGCGCAGACGCAGGCCGTGATCGGTGACCGCACCGTAACCCTTGTGGGCATCATAAAGGGCAGCGGCATGATCGCGCCCGACATGGCGACGATGCTCGGCTTCATCTTCACCGACGCCGCCATCGCGCCCGAATTGTTGCAGGGGATGCTGACCGCCGCCAACCGCGCGACGTTCAATTGCATCACCGTCGACAGCGACACATCGACCAGCGACACCGTGCTGGCCTTCGCCACCGGAAAGGCGGGCAACGCGCCCCTAACCACCGTCGACGACGCGGGAGCCGACGCCTTCGCCGCTGCCCTTGCCGACCTGTGCCGCCAGCTCGCGCACCTCGTCGTCCGTGACGGAGAAGGCGCGACCAAGTTCATCGAAGTCCGTGTCGAGGGCGCAAAGTCGGACGCCAGCGCCCACCGCATCGCGCTCAGCATCGCCAACTCACCGCTGGTAAAAACTGCCATCGCCGGGGAAGACGCGAATTGGGGTCGCGTCGTGATGGCTGTCGGAAAAGCAGGCGAACCCGCCGACCGCGACACCCTGTCCATCCGGTTCGGCAACACGCAAGTCGCCCGCAATGGTCTGGCTATCGAAGGGTATGACGAAGCCCCCGTCGCCTCGCACCTGAAAGGCACTGACATCGAAATTGGCGTCGATATCGGCCTGGGCGAAGGTCGCGCGACCGTGTGGACCTGCGACCTCACCCACGGTTACATCAGCATCAACGCCGATTACCGGAGCTAATGCGATGCTTACAATTTGGGGACGCCTGAACTCGCACAATGTTAAGAAGGTCGCATGGTTCGCACATGAACTGAACATCGATCATGTTCGTCATGACGTTGGCGGCGCTTACGGAATGGACACGCCCTATCTCGCGAAAAATCCCAATGCGTTGATTCCGACTATAGAGGACGGCGACTTCATCCTCTGGGAATCGAACGCAATTTTGCGCTACCTGGCAGCAGGTTATGGTGGCGAAACCTATTGGCCGACCGACCCGGCATCCCGCGCTCGCGCCGACAAATGGATGGATTGGCAATTTACTTATGCCGCAGCCCAGCATCGTGCATTCGTCAACCTGATCCGAACACCCGTCGATCAGAGAGACGAAGCATCCATCGCCCGCTCGGCAAAGAATTGCGCTGGAAAAATGGCGCTATTGGACAATGCGTTGGGCATCAGTCCGTGGTTATCGGGCGACAGCTTCGGGATCGGCGACATCCCGATGGGCGTCTATGCCCATAGTTGGTTCACCCTCGCGATTGAGCGGCCAACGCTGCCCCATGTCGAAAACTGGTATGCCCGCCTCCGTGCGCGGCCCGCCTATGCCAGCCAGGTTATGATCCCGCTGACATAGGCGATTGCGGACTTAAAGCTCGCTTTCCAGCCAACCCTTAAGCTGCGATTTCGGCGCAGCACCAACTTTGGTCGCGGCAGGCGCACCGTTCTTGAACAGGATCATCGTCGGAATTCCGCGCACGCCGTATTTGGCCGGAGCATCGGGATTGTCGTCGATGTTCAGCTTCACGATGGTGACTTTCTCACCCAGTTCTTCCGAAATTTCCTCAAGGCTCGGCCCGATCATCTTGCACGGCCCGCACCATTCGGCCCAGAAATCGACGAGCACTGGCCCGCTGGCACCGATAACGTCTGTGGCGAAACTGGCATCGGTAACTTGAACGGTGGCCATCTAAAATCTCCTGAATGTCGAACAGTATCTAGGCACCGGATCAGCGCTTCTCAACTGCCAACGGGCAAATTCTCAATTGCGTCGATAAAGCCGGGCTTCCAGCGTTCCAAAACCGCCCCCGACAATCGGTGTAAAACCGGTCCTGCGCTGTATAAAAGCGCCGCGCTAACTGCCCGATCCGGAAATATCTGCGCCACCACAGCAACATAAGCAGCCATCTGTCGAAGATGATGCACCGGCACAGCATCCGCCCCACGCGGCACCCGTCCGGTTTTGAAATCCACAATCGTCACGGTCGCGTCGGTCACGATCAGCCGATCCACCACGCCCGACACCACCACGCCATCGACCACCCCCGCAATCGGAGCCTCCGCCAACGCGCCTTCTGCAAAAACATCCGCAAACGCCGGATCATCAATCACGCCGAGCGCCGCATCGACCAACGCAGCATCGCCCAGCCACGCCAGGCCCGCAGCCGGTCGTTTCTCGATTGCAATTCCCGGCAGCCGCTCAAACAACCCATGCAACCGCTTTCCACGCTCCGCCGCATCCGCCTTGCCCGCGCCCCCGGCGGGCTGGCGACCAGATCCACACCCAGCGAAGACGGCGCCAATGGCCGGGGAGGCCGCGCCTCTACCGGGGCCGCAATCCGAAACCACGCCGGCACATCTATCCCAGCCACAGCCGCCGGGCCGTCAGCATCCGCAACCACCCGCTCCGACCGAAGCCCCACAGCATAATCAGCCCGCGATCCCCAAACCGCATCGGCCACACCGACAACCTCCAACCGAGCCAGCGCCCGCCCAATCGCCGCGTGCCAGCTCTCCACCGGAACAACCCCGTTCGCCCGCTCGCCAAGCGACCCAGCCACAACCAGCCGCTCCTCCGCCCGCGTCATCGCGACGTACAACAGCCGCCAATGCTCCCGCCGATCCTTCGTATCCGCCTTGCTCGCGGCATCCTCCAGCGACGCAACCAAAGCCCGCTCCGCAGCACGCGGCCTGAACAACGGAACCTCTGCGGGATAAAGACTATCCAAAACCCACTCAAACCCCCGCGCCCCGCTCGCATCCGGGTCGCCCGCCGCATCGGCCAGCACAACCACCGGTGCCTGCAACCCCTTCGCGCCATGCACCGTCATCACCCGAACCGCATCGCCAGCGCCCATCGCGTCACGGACAATCTCACCCTCGCCCCGGTCGAACCAGTCGAGGAATCCCTGCAACGAAGCCGCCCCCTCGCGCCCGAATTGCAGTGCTGCATTCAACAATTCATCAATCGGATCGCGCGCCTCCTCACCCAGTCGCGCAATCAGTTTCCGCCGACCCTGCAACGGCCCCGACAGCAAAGTCTCCAGAAATTGAAACGGCGTAACCCGGTCCGCCGCATTCAAAATCGCCAGCAAAGCCTCTCGCGTCGCCCCTTCAGGAACAGCATCCCACAATGATCCCTTGCGCCCATGCGCCGCCGCAAACAGCGCATCCTGATCCCAGCCCATCAACGGCGAAACCAACAGCGCCGCCAACGTCAGATCATCTCCACGCTGCACCGCAAAGCGCATCGCCGCCAGCAAATCCTTCACCGCCAGCGGAGCCTGCAACCGCAACCGATCGACGCCCGCAACCGGAACCCCTCCGCCTGCAATCGCGCCACCAGCAATGCCGCCAACTCACCGCGCTTCCGCACAAGGATCATCACATCTTCAGGCTGCAACCACTGCTTCTTGCGCTCCAGCCAGACGCGCTCCTCGCCCCCAACCGCCAGCCAACCACGCACCTGTTTCGCAAGCGCCCCGGCCAGCTTACGCACATGATCCTCGACCCAGCCCTCTTCGCTATCGTCCTCGCCCGCGCTGTCCCCGGTCAACGGATGCAACAAAGTCACCGCCCCAAAACCACCGGCCGCCGACACATGAGGCTCCGACGCTTCAGGCAAGCCCAGCGCCGCATGACCCAGTTCATCCAACAGCTTATCAACCACATCCAGCACTGGCTGCGAAGACCGGAACGAAGCATTCAACGATAGCTGAACAATCTCCCGCCCCGCACCTTCCGCCTGCCGGTCAAACCCAATCCGCGCCGCACGATAATGCTCCGGGTCTGTCCCCTGAAACCCAAAGATCGCCTGTTTGAAATCGCCAACCGTAAAGATTGTCCGCACGAAATCCTCACGCGCTCCGTCTCCTGAGAAAAACTCCGAAGCCAGCCCCGCAACTATCTGCCACTGACGCAAATTCGTATCCTGCGCCTCATCGACAAGAATATGATCGGTCGCCTGATCCAGCTTATACCGGATCCAGTCGCCAATCCCCGGTTCGCCCAACAGACGCACGGTCATGCGGATCAGATCGTCGAAATCGACCAGCCCCCGCGCCCGCTTCGCCCCATCATAAGCCCGCGCATAGCGCCGCCCCGCGTTCAGCGCAGACGAAACCCCCGCCGCCAGTGCAGCCCGCGCCGCCAGCCCACAAAGTTCCCCGCACCAGTCATTCAACCGCTCTCTCAGCGCCGGAAAACCGGGGTCTTTCGGCCCATTTTTCCGAAACTCGCCGTCCTTGTTCAACCAGACCAGAGCAAGATCCGACAGCTCAACAGCCCGCTGTTCAGCCGACCCCAGCAACCATTCGGAAATCCGATCAGCCGCCGCCTCGCCGGTCTTGGTCGCCCAACCCGCATACATGCGCGCCAGCTCCAACAGCGCATCCCGGTCGAACGCCCCATCGCTACAGGCCAGCGCAATATCGCCCGCATCGAAATCCGCGGGGACATCCATCGCCCGCCGCACCAACGCATCCAGCCCCTCGGGTAAAGCCTCCAAAGCCTCACCAGCCCGCGCCGCCCGCGACAGAAAACGCCGCGCATCATCCTCACCCAATCGCCGACTCAGCGCACTCAAATCACCGAGCAACCGCTGGTCGCCCTCCCGCTCCGCCGTGACGACGACATCGGCCAAAACGCTCTGGCCCAGAGCCGCTTCCTCGCGACCCTCGATAGGTCGAAACCCCGGAATCAATCCGGCTTCCAACGGAAACCCCGCCAACAAAGTCTGGCAAAATGCATGGATCGTCATGATCCGCAGACCACCCCCACGCGATTCCAATACCTTGGCAAACAACGTCCGCGCATTTTCCCGCTCAGCAGGCCCGGAAGCCTCCCCCAACGCCTCCAACTCGCGGAACAACATGGTGTCGTCCAACCGAACCCACCACGCCAACCGCTGATGAACCCGCTCGGCCATCTCCGCCGCGCCCGCCTTGGTAAACGTCAAACACAGGATCGAATCCGGCCGCGCGCCCCGCAACAATAGCCGCAAAACCCGCGCCGACAGAACGTAAGTCTTCCCCGTCCCCGCGCTGGCCGACAACCAGACGTGCTCCTCCGGATCGGAAGCCGTCCGCTGCTGCCCCTTCAACGGGGCATGAGGAGAAACGAGCGAAGCCTTCACGAACAGGTCACCAGCACCCACGAAACCAGATCAATCCTCACGGCCATACCATTCATCCCGCCGCATCAACTGATCATAATCTTCATAAACCGCATACTCAGGCACCAGCTTCGCCGTAAAAGCCTCATCCCCCGTCAGCCATTTCCCCGCAGCCTCCGCAAACTGCCCCGCCGAAACGCTCACGAAATCCTTAGGAGCCAAGTCCGAACGCCCCCCAACCGGCGACGTCACCTTGCCAAAACCACCCTTGCCATCACTCGCCAGCGACCAATATTCAAACGCCCCCGCCGTCCCCGAAACCCCGGCAAACCCGCCACGCTCGGCAATCAGGCCCAACAACCCAAGCTGCATCGAAAACCCGGCGGCCACGGCCTTTGGCGACGGAGCCTTCCCCGTCTTATAATCGACTACGGCCAGCGCCCCGTCGATCCGGTCCACCCGATCCGCAATGCCCGTCAAAGTAACGCCCGCAATCTCCGCCTCGCCCCGGATTTCGCTCGCAATCACGGTCCGCCCCTTCGACCGATCCTCAGCAATCCGCACCGCGATCCAGTCAATCGCCCCCATCAAACGCGGCTGCCACAAAGCTCGCAACAACGGATGCGTCCCCGCATCGTTCAGCAATTCAGTCACCCGCCCGCGCAACTTCGCCGGATCGAACCCGTCATTCTTCGCCCATTTATCCAGCACAGCATGAACCGCCGTCCCCCGCCACGCTGGCCCCGGATCGGCGTCAATCGCGTCCAATACCGGCAGCTTCAGCATCGCCTTCGCGTAAAACGCATAAGGGTCCGCCTTCAGCCGATCGACATCCGTGACCGAAATCCGACGCGGACGAATATCCGCAGGCGGCGTCGGCGCAGGCCGCTTCGTCAGCTTCGCGCGTTGTTCCGGTTCATCAATCGCCGCCGCCAGATCGACCAGCTTGGTATCTGCCTCGATCCCGCCCGTCATCGCGTCCAGTCGCAACCAGAACCGCGACGCAATCGTCGGCGACCGCGCATCCCGCTTTGACCGCGTAATCAAAACCTCACGCCCGCCCAGCGCCGTCGCCAGATCATGCGCCGCCAACCCCACGCGCCGCTCAAGCCCGCCAAGCCCCAACTCAATCCGAACCCGTGGAGCGAGCCAAGGGTCAGGCGAAGGACTGGCCGGCCAAACCCCTTCGTTCAACCCACCAAGCACCAGCAAATCCGCCTGTTGCAGCCGAGCCTCCAGCAACCCCCAGATCGAAATCCGTGGATGCCCACCCTGCGGAGGCCGCACCGCAATCTCACCCATCAACTGCCTCAGCAGCGGGACCAGAGCATGCGCATCGAAATCACGCGGCCCCTCGCGGCTGTTCGCAGCCAAAGCATCGAACAAATCCGCCGCCGCACGGCCCGCCGGACCTGCCCAGGCATTATCGCCAGCAATCGCCTGCACGCACACCCGGATGGCCTCGACCAGCGAAGCCAGCGTCGGATGCGGTTCGGCAAACGCCGTTTCCAGTGGTTCAAAATACGAAACAGCGCCCCGAAACCAGATATTCGCCCGATTCCGCCGCGCTTTCGTGCGTTCTTCATCGCCAGTCAGAAACGCCGACAGCCCCGCCAACCCCGGAGCAGGACGCGGTCCCCTTACGGCAAGATCAAGGTCACGCGCGCCATCCAGCCAGTCAGCGCGCGCCTCGGTCATAACCAGCGGATGCTTCACCAAAGCCAGCAAAGCGACCGGAGCAAACCGCTCCACAGCCGCCGTCGCCACCGCCAAAATCAACGTCCCCGAAGGCGTGTCACTCAGCGCGCGGCCCGCCGAGTCATCAGCCTCGATGCCCCAGCGTTTCAGATGCGCGACAACCCGTTCCGCCAGCACCCGGTCAGGGGTAATCAGTGCGGCAGTCTTCGCGGGCGTTTCCAGCGCTTCCCGCAAGGCAATCGCAATCCCCTGCGCCTCATCGGCAGGCGTCGCGAACACCGCATTGGTAACGCCTTTCAGCCTAACCTGTTGCGGTGGAAGCATATTCCATTTCGCGGTAAACTGTGCCGGCGCGAAAGCATTGGAAACCGCCCGCGCCCGAACCGCCAGCCTTGCGCGCCCATCGCCCCACCGCCAACGCTTCACGTCAGTCCGCGCAACCCGGATATCGTCAAGCACGGCGCGAAGGTGATGCTGTGGGTGGCTCTCGATCGCGTTGTCCTTGATCGCCTCCCATTCCTCATCGGGACTGGCAAGGTCGATTCCCGGAAGCACGACCATCCCGCGTTCCATACGAGAAACCGTATATACCAAATTCGTCACCAGCTTGGCCGAACTCGTAATTCCCGCGGCGATGACAAATCCCGGAGGTGGCGAAACCGCCCAATTATCCGCCGCCCGCCGCAGCAAAATATTCCGCCGCGTCACGAGATCGATCCGGCCGATCCGCTTCAATTCGTCAGGCCAGCGATCAAGCAGCACTCCAAACAGATCGAGCGATTTCCGCCAGTGAACCGACAACTCCTGTGCGACCTGAACGTCCCTCAAGCGGCTCGGCGCAATCTCCTCCGCCAACAACTGATCCAGCGTCGCCGCCAACTCGGTCGCCAGCCTCAACGCCTCAGCAGCATCGACCGGCGACCGCGCAATCGCCCGCTCCTCCTGAATCAACCTCGCCAGGATAAACCGTCGCTGCAACGAATCGACCGCTGGCGGCACCGGTTCCGCATCAGCCGGATCGAGCGCTACCCCAGCGCTTCCTCTCCGACATCCCCAACGGGCACCAGTCGCGGCAACAGTAACCCGCCCTCGGCTCGCCGCACGAATGCATCGGTAATCGCTCGCGCCGCCCGATTGTTGGGGACGAGGATCATACCCCGCGCCAGCTCCATCCGATCTCGTCCGAACATCGCGATCAACCCATTGACCAGCGCGTCGGCAAAGCTCCGGTGAACGGGGATCGTGTAAACTGCTGGCGAGATCCGCTCAGCCATCGTTGAGGATGGCTTCGGTCTTTGCAATGGCACCGGGTGTCCCGACATCGAACCACAGCCCCTGATGGACGACGCCAAAAGCGCGCCCCGTCGCGATCGCGCGATCCCAGAATATATTGGTGGAGAATGCGTCCGATGGCGGATCGACCAGCAGCCGTTTCGAAATCAATTGCACCCCCGTAAACACGAACGGCGCGATCCGCCCCGGCCTGCGCCGCGAAATCCGCCCGATTGCATCCATATGAAAATCGCCCATGCCGCTGTGGCAATTCGCCCGCGCCAGGGGAACCAGCAGCAACAGCGCATCCATTTCCGCATCATCCCAGCGGTTCGCCAGCAGGCTGATCGCATCGGTCGGCCCATCGACCCACATATTGTCGCTGTTGACCGCCAGCACCGGGTCTCCGCCCAACAGTGGAAGCGCCCGGATCAATCCCCCCCCGTCTCCAGCAACTTTGCCCGTTCGTCCGAAATCGCGATGTCCAGACCGTGGGTGTTACGTTGTAGATGTGCCTCCAGCGATCCCGCCAGATAATGCACATTGACCACTGCTCGCGTGATCCCGCTTGCCGCCAGCCTGTCCAGCGCATGGTCGATCAGCGCCTTACCCGCGACCTTTACCAGTGGCTTGGGGCGGCTCGCGGTTAGTGGACGCATCCGCTTTCCCAGCCCCGCCGCCATCACCATCGCAGTCGTGGGTTTCTCCACCGTCATTCCGGCACATGAACCAACGCAGCCGCGCGTTTTTCCGCCGGCACATTTTTGGCAAACCATTCAGCGACGTGTGCGAGCGCCGGATGCTCCAGATCACGCTCCAGATAGGCCCAGACCCGCGGTAGATAGTTCAAATAGCGCGGCTTGCCATCGCGCTTCCACAGCCGGGTAAATATCCCGAGGATTTTCGCATTCCGCTGCGCACCCAAAATAGCATAGGCCGCGTCGAAGTCCGCATCGACGGCGTTATTATACAGCGCCCGCATCTTTGCCTCCAGCACCGGCGACACATCGCGGCGGGCGTCCTGCAACAGCGATACCAGATCATAGGCCGGGTGCCCCGCCAGCGCGTCCTGAAAATCAAGCAGCCCCAGTCCCGCCAGTCCCTCACGCCCTTCGATCAGCATGATATTCTCTGCGTGATAATCGCGCAGAACCGTTACCACTGGCCCGTCGGATAAAGCGTCGAACGCGCCGTCCCATACCGCACGATAACCCACTTCATCGACCGTCAGGCCGACCGCCGGGCAATACCATTCGGTGAACAGTCCGGCCTCACGGTACATTTCCTTACGCGAATAGGGCGGCAAGTCCGCTGCTGGATGCTGATGCAAACGGGCCAGCAACCCGACGACTTCGGCATAAATATCATATTCGCAATCGGGGTCGGCGTCGACCACCTCCCGCATCCGCGCATCACCAAAATCCTCTAGCAAGACGAACCCATGATTAAGGTCACTGGCGAGGATCGCGGGTGCAGAAAAGCCCAGCCCGACAAGATGCTCGGCAATCCGAATGAAAGGTCGCGGATCTTCGTGTGGAGGGGGTGCATCCATCAATACGGCTTGCCGACCCGGAGCGACGACCCGGAAATATCGGCGAAACGAGGCATCACCTGCAAGAGGCAGGATTTCTGCTCCTTCCCAGCCCGAACGCGTTAGAAAATCAGGGGCGGCGGCGGGAGGAATCATAGGATCGGCCATCGCCCCTTCCAAGACGGCGGCACCCGTGCTGTCAAGCGTCGTCCCGTTCCCTCGACCGCCAGATCTATCAACAGCGCGTCTTCCCACAGTTGCGATCCCATCCGCTCCGCCCATTCGATGACAAGTGCATTGTCCTCACGCGCATCATCGAGGCCGAGCTCATCGACTTCCGCCATTTCGTCCAGTCGATATAGATCAATATGCCAAACCGGCACCCGGACGTCGGGGAAGGCATAGGGGATAACCAATCCAAAGCTTGGACTCGGAACTTCTCCCTCGAACCCCAGCCCCTCGATCAACCCACGGGCAAAACCCGTCTTTCCAGCGCCAAGCGGCCCCGACAGCGCGACGACATCACCCGTCGCTATCACTTTCGAAAGCAGCCGCCCGGCATTCTCGGTCGCAGCTTCGTCAGCGAGCCACATCAGCGCGTCAGTGTAATCTGGACGGCGGTGCCTTCACCCGGCTCGGCCATGGCCGTGACCCGGCCCCCAGCCGCCCCGACCAGTGAACGGACACGCGTCAACATGGCCGGATCTGAACCGGAGCCAGGACCATTGTCGGAAACGACCAGCAAAGCACCCTCCGAAGTTCCGCTTGCATGAATCAGGATTCGACCTTCCGCCGGCGTGTCCGCAATCGCCCCGGCGAGTAGCAGCCCGATCGCATCCCTCAACGGTTTTGCATCGCCGGCTACACGACCCGTATCGGTACTAAAGTCACGAACCAGTTCCTGATTTTTATCTGCAATCGCTGCCTCATGCTCAACGGCAACGGCATCTAGCAACTGGACGAGATCGACTGTCTCACGATCGACGGCAATCAACTTGGCGTCACTTTGGGTCATTTGCAGCACGTCGTCGACCAACAGCCCCAGTTTTGCCACCGATTCCAATATGGCTTTCACATAGTCACCCGCCTGATCGCTCAACGTCCCGGCATATCCTTGCGACAACATTTCCGCGAACCCGCCGATCGACGTCAATGGCGTACGCAATTCATAGCTCATGTTCGCAACGAACGCCGACTTGACCTTGTCGGCGGCTTCCAGCGCATCGGTCCGATCACGCAGCGCACGTTCGATCCGGCGACTGTCGGTAATGTCCAACATCGTGAAGAGTGCATTGCCATCGGGCAAAGGCACCGCCGCGAATTCGAAATGGCGACCGTCTTTCAACGCGACCCGTCCGCTCCGCGCCTTGCGTTCTATGGTCGCGGTGCGCACCAGATCACGGATAAGCGATGCACGCTGCGGGCTCGACAAGCTCGGCGCGGCCGCCTCTGCCAGAGTATCGACGCGCGGATGTGAAGCCAGCAGCGCTTCGTCAAAACCCCATACCTCACGGAACTTGTTGTTCCAGACATGGAGCCGACCGTCGCCCGCGAATACGCCGATTGCCTCGAACAGATTGTCGAAGGTTGCTTCACGCACCCGGAGCAACGTGTCGCGTGCACTGGCAAGCTGGACCTGTTCGGTACGATCCTCGAATATCAGCAGCAAGCCGCCATCGGGCAATGGCTGGGCGACGACGCGCAGGTGCAATCCACCCGCCAGCAACCATGCCTCTTCGGTCGCACCGTCGGCGCTCGTGAACCATTCGCGTCGTTCCGCCTTCCAGCCCGGAAAGTCGCGTACTTCGGGAACGCGTCCAGCTTCGCGCATTCTTTCAAGCACGCGATCGAATTCTGGACGGTCGGCCACCCATTCGGGTTTCAGTGCAAACATCCGCTGGAACGGCATGTTGCAGAACGTCAGGCTGCGGTCGGCTCCGAACTGTGCGACTCCTGCCGATAATCGGTCCAGCGTATCGCGTTGAGCATCTGCAAACCGGCGAAACGCACCATTGGCGCGTTCCAGATCGTCATTGTCCAACGCATAACCTGCGACTCCTGCGTCACCGAGTGGCACGTCCACAATCCGCACCGACCGACGCTGTCCGGCGATGGTGGCTGGTACGATCCGTGACCGGACCTCCCCCGCATCACGCGCGGCAGATGCTGCGGCGATCGGCCCAACGCCGCCTGCTATCTCAACAAGTTCCAGACCGCGCGCAACGGCATCTTCGGCGCTGGCGGCATCGACCGCCTCGACATACGCCCGGTTAACCAGCGTCAGACGCAGGTCGGGGCCGCGATGCCACATCGGGATAGGGGCCGCTTCGATCAACTGTGTCAGGGCGTCGAACGCTCGGGTCAGGCGCGCGACTTCACCGCCCAGTTTTCCGATCTCGACCTGGCTTTCGGTGGCATCATAAACCCAGACCAGCACGCCGCCGCCAATCGCCGCGGGGGCTCGGGCACCGCGCATCAACAGTGTTCGGCTCGATTCCTGCGGACGCATCGAGCGCACGAACGGTTTTGCGCTTTTTTGGGCAGCGGTGACGTCTTTTGCCAGCGCGGTGGCGTCTTCGTCGGTCAGTCCGTTACCGGTGCCTGCGAAATCAACCACGAAATTGGGCACCCGACCAAGGCCAAGCCAGTCACCAAGCTTGTCAGGAGCTTCGACCCGGCCGTCGATACGGATCAGCATGGGAACGGACGGAGACGCACCCAGCAACTGGCTTAATCGCCCGGCTTCGGCCGCAGCATCGCCTGCGCGTCGCCGCATCAGCAGGCCGGTAACAACGGCCCACACGGCGGCAATCGTCCACAACGCAATAATGATGCCCGCGATCGCGGCTTTGCCGGTCGTGAGCGTCAGCATGAGGGAAAGGAGCCGGCCATCGCGACTGCCTTAGAGGCAGTCGCGCGGCTTTTGAACTGGTTCAGTAGCGATAATGATCGGGCTTGAACGGACCATCGACCGAAACACCGATATAACCGGCCTGTTTCGGTGTCAGTTTCGTCATTTTCACGCCCAGCTTTTCAAGGTGGAGCGCGGCAACCTTCTCATCCAGATGCTTGGGCAGAACATAGACTTCGTTCTTGTAGTTGGACTGGTTCGTCCAAAGTTCGATCTGCGCCAGAACCTGATTGGTAAAGCTTGCCGACATGACGAACGAAGGATGGCCCGTTGCGCAACCGAGGTTAACCAGACGACCCTTGGCGAGAACGATGATCTGCTTGCCATCGGGGAACTCAACCAGATCGGTACCTGGCTTCACTTCGGTCCACTTATAGTTGGACAGCGCAGCGATCTGAATTTCGCTGTCGAAATGGCCGATGTTCGAAACGATCGCCATCGGCTTCATCGCCCGCATATGGTCGGCGGTGATGACGTCGGCATTGCCCGTTGCGGTCACGAAGATATCGGCGCGGGTTACGGCCTCTTCCATCGTGACGACTTCGAAACCTTCCATCGCGGCCTGCAATGCGCAGATCGGATCGACTTCGGTGACCATAACGCGCGCGCCGCCATTGCGGAGCGACTGGGCTGAACCCTTACCGACATCGCCGAAACCGGCGACGCAGGCAACCTTACCGGCCAGCATGACGTCGGTCGCGCGACGGATCGCATCGACCAGCGACTCTTTGCAGCCGTACAGATTGTCGAACTTCGACTTGGTGACACTGTCGTTCACGTTGATTGCTGGGAAAGGCAGTTCGCCCTTCTTCGCGATTTCATACAGGCGATGAACGCCGGTCGTGGTTTCTTCCGAAACGCCCTTCAGGGCTTTGACGGTCTCGGTCAGATAGCCGGGACGCGCGGCAACGAATGCCTTCAGCGCGCGCTGGAATTCGACTTCTTCTTCATTTTCTGGCTCGCCGAAAGTCTGACCGGCTTCGAGCTTGGCACCCCAAAGCGCGAACATCGTCGCATCGCCACCATCGTCGAGGATGATGTTCGACGTGATATCGCCCCAATCGAAAATGCGACCGACATAGTCCCAATAGTCCGACAGGCTTTCACCCTTGATCGCGAACACGGGAACGCCCGAAGCGGCAATCGCGGCTGCGGCATGGTCCTGCGTCGAGAAAATGTTGCACGTTGCCCAGCGGACTTCGGCACCCAGCGCGGTCAGCGTTTCGATCAGCACGGCTGTCTGGATCGTCATGTGCAGCGACCCGACGATCCGCGCGCCCTTCAGCGGCTTGGACTGACCGAACTCTGCGCGCAAAGCCATCAGGCCCGGCATTTCGGTTTCGGCAATATCGATCTCGCGGCGACCGAATTCGGCCAGACCGATGTCTGCAATCACATAATCATGGGTGTCGTTGTTCGAAACTGCGGTCGCCACAGGGTATCTCCGGGATAGGTTTGGATGGGCCGCTCCTACCCTTCCATATCGGTGAAAGCAAATATAAAGATTTCTTTATATGTGACTGCTGGGTCTTTTGCTCAACCTTGCGTTGTCGATGATGAACGCCGACATGGGCGACAAGCAAACCTGAAGGAGAATGAATATGACCATTTCGATCGGCGACAAGATTCCATCGGGCAATCTGATCAAAGTCACCGAAGCCGGCCCTGAGCCTGTTTCAACCGACAGCTTTTTTGCCGGCCGCAAAATCGCGCTATTTTCGGTTCCCGGTGCATTCACCCCCACTTGTTCGGCCAAGCACCTTCCCGGCTTCGTCGAGAAATCTGCCGCGCTGAAAGCCAAGGGCATCGATGAAGTTGCCTGCACCGCAGTCAACGATGCTTTCGTGATGAGCGCCTGGGGCAAAGCACAGGGCGTTGACGGCAAAGTGACGATGCTGGCCGACGGTAACGGCGATTTCGTGAAATCGCTGGGTCTGGAAATGGACGGTACCAAGTTCGGCATGGGATCGCGCGGACAGCGGTTCTCCATCGTCGTAAACGATGGTGTCGTCGAACAGCTAAATGTCGAAGCAGGCGGCGAATTTCGCGTCAGCGCGGCGGAATTCATGCTCGAACAACTGTAATCGTGACTGCCCTCCCTTGCACTAAGGGAGGGCGTCTTGCCCCGTTCACAATCCCCGCGTAACAATCTGCCATGACAGCCCAAACAGGACGCGCACTGGTCGAGGAACTCGATCAAATTTTCAACGCCGCCACGACCCGGCTCCGCGACGCGATACAGGCCTATGTGCTGAACGGCACGCGCCCCGACCCCGCCTCACGTACCGACGGCAGCTTCGCTTACCCCGAAATCCGCCTGCAATATGCTGGCGAAGCGAACGGCGACGTTCCTCTCCGCTCATTCGGGCGTCTGACCCAGCCAGGCTATTATGCGACGAGCATCACCCGCCCGCGCTTGTTTGCCGACTACCTCACCGAGCAACTGGACCTGTTGATTGCAGATTATGATGTCACTGTAGAGGTTGGTCCGGGGAGGCAGGAAATACCCTTCCCCTATGTCCTCGATGCAGACATGGATCTCGATCAGGTCAGCGCAACCGATCTGTCGCGCTGGTTCCCGACCACCGAGCTTGCCCATATCGGCGATGAGATTGCCGATGGAGTGTTCGATGCCGGACTGGAAGGCCCACGACCGCTTGCACTATTCGACGGCCTCCGCACCGATTTCTCGCTCGCTCGCCTGCGCCACTATACCGGCACTCCTCCCGAAGACGTCCAGCGCTATGTTCTGTTCACCAACTACCACCGCTACGTCGATGAATTCGCGCGTTGGGCGATAGAGCAGTTAAAGGGCGACGGACCCTATACGCATTTGTCGGGAGCTGGCGGCGTTGTCGTGACGCGCGACACTCCCGATCCCGAAGCAGCAATCACCGATAGCGCATGGCGTCGCCACCAGATGCCGGCTTGGCACTTGTGCGCGCCCGACCGCAGCGGCATCACGCTGGTCAACATCGGCGTTGGTCCATCGAATGCCAAGACTATCACCGACCATATGGCCGTCATGCGTCCCGAAGCATGGCTGATGATCGGGCATTGCGGCGGTCTGCGTCCCAGCCAGCGCATCGGTGACTATGTACTCGCCCATGCCTATCTGCGCGACGATCATGTGCTGGATGATGTCCTGCCGCCCGAGATTCCGGTGCCCGCCATCGCCGAAGTCCAGCAAGCCCTCGCCCGTGCGGCCGAAACGGTTTCCGGTGAAAGCGGCGAAATCCTGAAACGCCGGCTCCGCACCGGCACCATCGTTACCACCGACGACCGCAACTGGGAGTTGATGTATTCCAAAAGCGCCCTGCGCTTCTCGCAATCCCGCGCCGTCGGCATCGATATGGAATCCGCCACCATCGCAGCGCAAGGCTACCGTTTCCGCGTGCCCTACGGCACGTTGCTATGTGTGTCGGACAAGCCTTTGCACGGCGAACTGAAACTTCCCGGCCAGGCCAACCGATTTTACGAACGCGCGATCAACGAACATATGCGGATCGGGATCGAAGCCTGTAACGAACTTCGCCGCGAGGGACCGAAACTACATTCGCGTAAGCTCAGGGCGTTTAACGAGCCGCCGTTTAGATAGAGCCATTGGCCTCCACCCAGACACCGCTTCCCTGAGCCCGTCGAAGGACTACCTTACTTTAATCGTTAGAAGGGCAGCCCGTCGACAGGCTTCGGGAAAGCGGAAGGTTCGGGGTAAGATGCACCTAAATCTCGAACCTGATCGACACACCCAGCGCCGCCAGATCGTTCCAGTAATTCGGGTAAGTTTTATTCACGCAATCCGGGTCGAGAATAGTTATGCCCGGCACCCGCAACCCGGCCAACGCTAGGCTCATCGCAATTCGATGATCCGAATAAGTCTCGATTCGTGCAGGCCGGAAACACTCAAGCGGCATCGGCGTAATCACCAGATCGTCGCCGTCTTCGACCGCAAGTCCCGGCGCGAGACGCGACAGTTCGGTCGCTAGCGCGGTAACGCGGTCGCACTCCTTAACGCGCAAGTTCGCTATCCCTGTAAACCGCACTGGCGCAGCACCGAACGCCGCAAGAACCGCCAGAGTTGGAACAGCGTCCTGCATCTGCGCCCCGTCCATCTCCGCCGGAAAATGCGGAAACCGACCGATGATCGCGTGAGCCTTCGCATCAGGCTGGGTGAAGGCGTCAGCCGCAGTTCCGATATCGATATCGCCGCCAGTCAGCACCTGCGCTGCCCAAAGATATGTCGCCGCCGAGGCATCGGGTTCGATCCGCAAGTCTGCGGCCCGATACCCACCCTGTTGCACGATCCACGCGGACGTCCCGTCAACTTCGACCTGGGCACCAAAATGCCGCATCGTCGCCGATGTCAGGTCAATGTATCCTCGCGCACCAATCGCATCACCTTTCAGGCTGACGCGCACTGCTTGTTTGCCACAAGCCGCCAACATAATCAGGGCCGAAACATACTGGCTCGACAGCCCACCATCCACGGTTACTGTATTGCCATCGAAACTGCCCGTTCCAAGGACAGTAACCGGTGGACAGTTCGTTGGGGCGCTCGCGGATATACCAAGTGCATTCAACGCATCGACCAGATGCGCAATCGGTCGTTTCTGCATATGTTCGTCGCCATTGACGACCACCACGCCATCAGCCAAACCGACAATCGCAGTCAGAAACCGTGTGGCAGTCCCCGCATTCCCAAGAAACAATGGTTGTTCTGGAGCCTGCAACTGTCCGCTGCTGATAACGGTGAAACTGGTCGCATTCGGCTCATCAACCCGCACCCCCATCAATCGCAGAGCATTGACCATATGCCGCGTGTCATCGCTCTTCAGGGCACCGGTCAGGGTGCTCCTGCCTGTGGCAAGCGCAGCCAATAACAGTGCTCGATTGGTAATGGATTTAGAACCGGGCGGATTAATTCGGCCACGTAATGGGGCGGTTGGCGGAAAAATGGTCAGCGAATTTTGCATTGGTACCGCTGGCTCGCATTCGGATTTATCACGATAAAAGCAGCCAATTTCGGCCAAGCGCCGCCGTCAGTCAGCGATATGATAATGCTGGTTGTTGCATTGCGGCTAGCGGGGCGTGAACGATGGTTCGCGCCCCGCACATCCCTTTTAGGCTGCTTCGCCCGCGCCCTCTTTCTTCGCCGAATAAACCCGCACAGGTTCTTTCGTCCCCGCAACCACATCCTTGTCGATCATCACTTCATCGACACCATCCATGCTCGGCAGATCGAACATCGTGTCGAGCAGGATGCTCTCGAGGATAGACCGCAGCCCGCGCGCGCCGGTTTTCCGTTCGATACCCTTTTTGGCAATCGCCACCAGTGCATCGTCGGTGAAGCCGAGGTCCACATCCTCCATTTCAAACAATTTCTTATACTGTTTGACGAGGGCGTTCTTTGGCTCTGTCAAAATCTTGATCAGCGCGTCCGTGTCCAGATCTTCCAAAGTCGCGATGACCGGCAGACGACCAACGAATTCCGGGATCAACCCGAACTTCAATAGATCTTCGGGCTCGCAGCTCTGCAGCGTTTGGCCAACGCGGCGTTCGTCCGGTCCGGCAACATGAGCGCCGAAACCGATCGACTTGCCCTGCAAACGGTCGCCGATGATCTTTTCGAGACCTGAGAACGCACCACCGCAGATGAACAGGATGTTCGTCGTATCCACCTGCAGGAATTCCTGCTGGGGATGCTTGCGGCCACCCTGTGGAGGAACCGAAGCGGTCGTGCCTTCCATCAGCTTCAACAGTGCCTGCTGAACGCCCTCACCGCTCACGTCGCGCGTGATCGACGGATTTTCGGCCTTGCGCGAAATCTTGTCGATTTCATCGATATAAACGATCCCGCGCTGCGCACGCTCGACGTTGTAATCGGACGCCTGCAACAGCTTCAGGATAATGTTTTCGACATCCTCACCGACATAACCGGCCTCGGTCAGCGTTGTTGCATCAGCCATCGTGAACGGCACATCGAGGATTCGGGCGAGTGTCTGGGCCAGCAGCGTCTTTCCGCAACCAGTCGGTCCGACCAGCAGAATGTTAGACTTGGCTAGTTCGACATCGGCACCCTTGGCACCGTGGTTGAGTCGCTTGTAATGGTTATGGACGGCGACCGACAGGACGCGCTTCGCCTTCTTCTGACCGATTACATAGTCGTCCAGAACGTCGCAGATTTCCTGCGGCGTCGGTACGCCCCCGTCCTTTTTACTGACGAGCGCGGACTTCGTCTCTTCGCGGATGATGTCGTTGCACAGATCGACGCACTCATCGCAGATGAACACCGTTGGTCCTGCGATCAGTTTCCTGACCTCGTGCTGCGACTTGCCGCAGAATGAGCAATAAAGCGTGCTCTTGGAGTCGCTGCCGCTGAGCTTCGTCATTCAAACCTTCCTTGGAGCCGCCGGGGAGTTATGGGAGCTACGGGGTACATGTTACCGTCACAATCCTAACGGGCAATGCTCAATATGTCGTGTCCCCTCTCTCCGAGATCGGAAAGAGGGGTATTTGCTTAGGCGTCTTCGGCCACGGCAGGTCGTTTTTCGAACACTTCATCAATCAGGCCGAAAGCTTTTGCTTCGTCCGCCTCGAGGAAATTGTCGCGATCCATCGCCTTCTCGATCGCTTCGAGCGTCTTGCCGGTGTATTTCGCATACAGCGTGTTCAACCGGTGACGCATACGCAGGATTTCCTTGGCCTGGATCTCGATATCCGAAGCCATTCCCTGCGCGCCGCCAGATGGCTGATGGATCATGATGCGGCTGTTGGTCAGCGCAACACGCATTCCCGGCTCACCAGCGGCCAGCAGGAACGAACCCATCGAAGCGCACTGTCCGATGCAAACCGTGCCGACCTTTGGACGGATATATTGCATCGTATCGTGGATCGCCAGGCCTGCCGTAACGACACCGCCCGGCGAGTTGATATACATAAAGATGTCTTTCTTGGGGTTTTCCGACTCAAGAAAGAGCAACTGCGCGGTGATGACGCTTGCCATATGATCTTCAACGCCACCGGTGATGAAGATGATGCGCTCACGCAAAAGACGCGAGTAAATGTCGAAACTGCGCTCGCCGCGAGTCGATTGTTCGATAACGATGGGGACGAGGCCACCGATGATGTCGGCGTGGTCGGGCGTGCTCATGCGGGTATTTTTCCTATCCTTTTGCCAATGCCTATTTCGGCGGTCGCGTCGTCAGGTTCAACCCCCCGGCGCGGGATGAGCCAGATAAGCCAGTCGACGAACCTCCCTGCGACCGCGAACAACGGTGTCCAGAATCAGTCCGCAGAAGCCATTAAGCGCGGCAAGTATCATCAGGCCGGTCACGAGAATCGCTGTCGGAAAACGCGGGACCAGTCCGGTTTGCGCAAATGTGATAATGAGTGGGATCGCCAGCAGCAGCGCCAACAGCGCGAGCAAAGTCCCGACCGCGCTGAAAAACAACAATGGCCGTTCGAACCGGAACAGCATGGCAATCGTCTTCAGGATACGCCAGCCATCGGCATAGGTGTTCAGTTTTGACACAGACCCCACAGGCCGTGCGGCATAGGCCGTGACAACCTCTGCGACCGGCATACGGAGTTCCAGCGCATGAACGCTGATTTCCGTCTCGATTTCAAACCCTGCCGACAGCACCGGAAAAGTTTTTACGAAGCGTCGTGAGAAAACGCGGTAACCGCTCAAAATATCGCTGAAACTCCGCCCGAACGATAGCGCCAGCATTGTGGTCAGCATCGCATTGCCGAACCGGTGGCCGCGCCTATACGCTTCTTCGATCTCGGACTTCCGCGCGCCCACGATCATGTCGAGACGCTCATCCAGCATTTGTGCGACCATCGCTGGAGCAGCGGCGGCTTCATAAGTCGCGTCCCCGTCGGCCATGACATAAATATCCGCTTCGACGTCTGCGAACATGCGGCGGACGACATTACCCTTGCCCTGCATCCGTTCGGTGCGGACGATCGCACCCGCTGCCCGCGCGACATCACACGTGCGGTCGCTGGAATTATTGTCGAAAACATAAATGGTCGCGGTCGGCAAAGCCTCTGCAAACCCCGCCACGGTCTGCGCGATCGCGGCTTCCTCGTTATAACACGGGAGTAGAACGGCGATGCGGACTTGCGGCGAAAGCGCCATTGATAACCCCGGGGTAACGGCTGAACCTCATTGAAGCTCGGTTCCTCTCTTCAGTTGTGAGAGAAGAACCGAGCTTCGACAAGGCCAGTATAGCACTCTGGAGTTTAAGCTTTCTTTGCAGCCGGTTTTTTTGCTGCTTTTGGTTTGGCAGGCGCTTCTTCGGCTACAGCTTCAGCCTTTTGAGCCGCAGCCTTCTTTGCCGGAGCTTTCTTTGCAACCGGCTCGGCAACAACCTCAGCTACATCAGCCTCAGCAGCTTTTGCCTTTTTCGGAGCCGCAGCCTTCTTGGCCTTGGGCTTTTCGTCATGCCCATGATCATGTCCGCAATCCGGCCCATGCACATGACCCGTCGCGCCGTCCTCGGCTTCGATCTCGGCTTCCAGCTCGGCGCGTGCAACAACGCGGTCGGTGATTTCCGCCTTGGCGAACAACAGGTCAACGACCTTGTCCTCATACAACGGTGCACGAAGCTGAGCAGCAGCCATCGGCTCCTGCTGAACATACTGCATGAAACGCTCGCGCTGCGCCTGTGGGTACTGCTGAGCGGCCTGAGCAACCAAACGGTTCATTTCGGCCTGAGTGATGTCCACGCCGTTCGCCTGACCGATTTCGGACAGCAACAGGCCCAGACGGACGCGACGCTCGGCGATCCGGCGGTATTCCTCACGGTCTCCCTCCATCTCGGCGAGAGCGGCTTCCTTGTCGGCCTCATGGCTCGCTTCATGCTCAAGCTGCGACCAGATCTGCTGGAATTCAGCTTCGACCATCGACGGCGGCACTTCGAAATCATGCGAACCGGCCAGCGTATCAAGCAATTTGCGCTTCATATGCGTGCGCGTCAGGCCGTTATGTTCCTGCTCGATCTGCCCTTTCAGCAGGCCGCGCAGTTGCTCCAGGCTTTCAAGACCCAGCGACTTGGCGAAATCTTCGTCGGCAACCGCAGCTTTGGCTACACGCACGTCGGTGATCTTCAGGTCGAACGTTGCGGGCTTTCCCTTGAGGTATTCGACGTTATATTCTTCTGGAAAAGTGACGTTGATCTGCTTTTCGTCGCCAGCTTTCACGCCGACCAACTGATCTTCGAAACCGGGGATCAAACGACCGGTGCCGATCTCGACCGACATGCCTTCGCCCTTGCCACCATCGAACGGCTCGCCGTCGACCTTGCCGAGATAGTCCATGATGACCAGATCGCCGGTCGCCGCAACGTGCTTCTTTGGCGCGTCTTCAAACGACTTCTGCTGGCCGAGCAACTGATCGACCTGCTCATCGACCAAAGCCTCATCGACCTCGACCGTCAGACGCTCGAGCTTGATACCGTCGATAACGGGCGCAGGAACATCGGGCAGGATTTCCAGCTCGACTGTGATCGCGGCGTCCTTGCCGGGTTCATAACCGTCCGCGAGCGCCACCGAAGGCTGCATCGCAGGGCGGAACTTGTTGTCGGCAACCAGCTTCGACACGCCGTTCTGGATAGCGGTGTTCAATGCTTCCTGCTGAAGCGCAGGGCCGTGCATCTTGCGGACGAGATTCGCCGGAACCTTGCCTGGGCGAAAGCCGGGCATTTTCATCTGCGGCGCGACCTTGGTCACTTCGGCATCGACGAGTGCGTCGATATCCTTGGCGGTGATGGTCAACGTGAAGGCGCGTTTCAGGCCTTCGTTCAGCGTCTCGGCAATCTGCATGGTGGTCAATATCCGAAAAAGAAAATGGCGCTTAGCGACCTTGGATGGGGCTAGGAAGGTTGGTGCGGGCGAAGGGACTCGAACCCCCACATCTCACGATACTTGGACCTAAACCAAGCGCGTCTACCAATTCCGCCACGCCCGCAAAGGTACACTGACAAGGGTTGGGGGAATAACCTTCCGATCTGCTCAGGGCAACCCTAGGGAGAAAATAACGCTCCCTCCCTCTGTACGGCCCACACTTTCAGAACTGAAACTTTATGTGTGTACTGATTGGCTATTTTCGTGGAATGTTTGCATAATAGAAAGAGCGTCAGTCAGGCTATGATCGTTAAGGTGAGCGTAACGCAGGGTCGTCTGTATCGTCTTGTGACCTAGGAAAGTCTGCACGACCCTAAGGTTGACGTTAGCCTGCACGAGACGGGTAGCACACGTATGACGGCAACAATGGAACACGAAGTCCTTATCGCCCATCAGACCCATCGCCTCACGGGCGAGCTGCCACTCGTACCGCAGCTTGGAGGCTGAGGGCATTCCGAGCTTAAGTAGCGATGCGATCTCAGCGTAAGTCTTAGGGCTGATAGGCACCGAGCGGGCTGAGCCGTTCTTTGTCTTCCACAGGTGCACCCAGTTAGGTTTGAGCTGATCGGGCTTGAGCGTGAGTATCTCAGACCTGCGCATACCTGTAGCAATGGCGACCCGGACGACATCAGCCACCGTACCGCGCAAAGCTCCTAGCAAAGCGCCTTCCTCGTTATGACCAATCCACCGGATGCGACCTTCGTCTTCGTCCTGCCAATCCATCGAAGGCACGGGGAACGTCCGGTACTCACGCTTGAGGCACCACTTGAGAAAAACACTGAGCGTCGAGAGATACCGATTGATGGTAGCCCCTGTCCTACCCTTACTTAGCTCAATCACCAGATCGTCTATCTCACTGGGGCCGATGGCATCGAGCTTGCGGTCACCGATGATACCCATGATTGCTCTGAGTTGCTGGAAGGCGGTGTCTTCGGATGTCTTACCGCTCCATAGGATACCGTCTGCCCGCTTGATGGCTTCCGATAGCGTGTCGGGACGTGATGCCTTGGCGGTGAACTTACGCTTGGATGTAGGAGCCGCCCCGGAGTCCAAGGCGAGACGGAACTCAGCTTCGAGTATCTTTGCCTCAGCAAGTGTATCCTTGCGTCCCCTGAGCCTCTGAGCGCCCTTCTGGACCTCTACGGCAAAGCGCCCTGTAAGGACCCCTGCCTTCTTGTCGGGATAGATAGCCATGAACTTATTTTCCTGTGCCTAGTATCTTGAGAACCTTGTCCATCATTGCACGACCCCTTGGCGTGAGACTGTAGACGTTACGCCTAAGCTCCGCAGGGTCAGATGTGCGGCTTATAAGACCATAGCCATCTCCTCCGTTCTTAACCTTGTCACTGAAATCGAGAAGGTAGCGGGACATCGTGGATGTCTTTCCGCCCGCTATGAGCGTGAGTTCCCCGAGGCTCTTACCTTCGTTGGTCGCGACGACAAGGAACGCTTTAAGCTGAGCCAAGGACATCGTTGATGTGACCTCACGGAACACGTCGATTGCCGCTGCCAGTTGGGTGACAGGGCGGTTCAGTTGCGCGTCGGTCGTCTCGTTAGTCATATCGTCACACCTTATAGCAATCAGTACGATAAGAGAGATAGACCACTTTATGGGATATTCCAAGAGCTAAACGCTTACGTTTCTGTTCCGAAGTGACTCACAAAAACACTGATCGCTCCAAGGGTTAGCTTAGGGAACGATCAGTGTTCAGGGTCGTTTCAAGTGGTTATTTTTTGCCTATACCGAACTTATCGACAAGCGTTCGGACGCCGAATGATGCAGCTACGGTTGTAAGGAAAGCGAACATATACCAATCAGGTACATTGCTGATTGCCTTGAAGCCTTCAGCTACCGAGGTGCGACCCCACGTCCCCATGAACGCTAGGATCATAGGGGCGCTCAGGAGGATCGTGAGGTACTCATCTTTCCACGAGTGTTCCATACCAGTGACGGCAGTCTGATCCCAGTTGATCTCAGCACCCTGAGCGGCTCCGAGCCTTGCGACTTCAGCCTCTGCGCGAGCAATGGTGACCTTGGTGTCAGCCTCTAGCTGCACCTCTTGGAGCTTCTGTTTACGACCGAGCCAGTCGCCCCCGAGGCCGATAAGCGTCGTGAGGATAGAGAAGATGGGCATTATTTATCAATCTTAGGGTTGAACCACCGCCACACGACCATCCCGATCTGGAGGACCGTGTAGACCAGCGTGGCCACATATACCCACTCTTGGAGGGACAGCCCTGCTACCGTCACACTGGTGACTGCAAGCGGCGGGATAGTTTTACTGACCGAGGTTAAGAGGCTATCAGACTCATTAACGAATGGTGTCATTGTCTGCCTTGCGCCAACTTAAGGAGCATCGGTGGGGGCATCCACAGGTACCTCAGGAACGACCCAAGGTGGAATTAGCGTAACGATGGGAGGGTTCGCTAAATCAGCTAGCTGACGATCAAGACCGAGCATGAGACCAACGATAAATTCGTCACCAAGGTCGGCTTCAAGCCACCTAGTAACCGTAGCTTCCGTCAACTCTGCGAAAGGTGTAAACTCGCCAGCCTTGTGTTCAATACCGGCACAGCCTGCGATGCTCGCACTGTGTGGGTCGTTTGTTGCTGTCAGCCGCCAACCGATTGCGGTGACGACATTCTCCAGACCGTCTTGCGATGGTGCAACTTGGAGGGTCGGGAAGGACCATGTGTAGGTCAAAATGTGTAATCCATTATTATGTTAGGGCGAACCTTACGCGCCCCGATGCGCCAGAGCCTGAGGTGCCGCCGCCAGTTATTAGTCCACCGCCGCCGCCGCCCGGTAAGTTACCATTGCCGCCCGGTGCGCTTGTCGCACCCCCGTTGGGGCTTGCGCCGCCTGTGGAAGCTGTTCCCGCTGTTCCCGCTGATCCACTTAGGTTTGTGTCCCCGCCTGACCCTGCACCGCCAGCGCCGCCTGAACTTCCCGAGCCAGAACGACCTCCAGCGGACGTAAGACTGAAAGCCGTCCCTGTAACTGACGACTGAGCGCCATTCGCTCCTGAGCTATTGACAGCGGCACCTATCCGGCCCGGAGCGACAGTATAAGTGAAGGTATCTCCGCCAGTGACTGGTGTGGTCTTTTTGGAATAACCGCCGCCGCCGCCGCCGTTAAGCGTCGAAACGGTGGTATTCATGTTTCCGCTAGCACCACCTCCCCAGCACTCAAGGGTACAGAGAGTATAGCCGCTCGGAATAGTGTAGACGGCGCTTGTTCCGAAATCGAACGTCACGATCAAAGGAGGCGGCTTTCCTCCTGACCCCGCAACCACACACATTATTCCACTCATATCAGACCGGCACCGCTAATGGTCCATTCGGTCGTATTGACCTTGATGATGGTTGCCTGTCCATATGCGGATATTGTCCTAGGCCCGGTGTTAAGTGTGCCTGTCTGTCGAAGCGTATCAGAGGTGATTACAATGGCAGTCGCAACCGATGCGTTGTTGTACAGAACGATGGTCGAACCAACTGGAAAAGCCACACTAGCATTCGAGGGGATTGTGAAAGCAGGGCCAGTCATAGACACCATGCCTCCTCGATCAGTCAGCGCAACGGTGTATGCCGCCGTCTGCGCATTCACCGGGATGTTACGCAGAGTGTCGATAGCGGTGGGCATACCATCCAATGCCGTCTTGTCGGCAGCAGACATTGATCCTGACGCCACAGCGCTTGCAGCGGAAATAGAGATGACCGGGGATGTTCCGCCAGTGGACTGGAGAGGCGCTGTAGCTGTGACGCTGATTACGGAACCAGCGGGACCTACTGACCCTGTGTCTCCTTTAGGTCCTGCGGAGCCTGTGTCCCCTTTGGGTCCCGTGGAACCTGTAGCCCCTGTGTTCCCGATTGTACCGGGTGGGCCTGTAAGACCGATAGGTCCTTGAGAGCCAGTAGGCCCGGTGTTGCCTGTAGCACCTGTCGCCCCGGTAGGGCCTGTAGCGCCTGTCAGACCAATCGGCCCTTGGGCACCTGTGGGGCCGGGTGCGCCAGTAGCGCCGGTGAGACCTTGCGTACCGGGTGGGCCTGTAAGACCGATAGGTCCTTGAAGGCGTTCGATAAGAATTGCGCCGCCATCTACCGCATGGAAGGATGGCGTGCTGATACTGTCATTCATTTGTTTTCAGATTATGTTTTGGTTTTTGTGGATGTGGTGATGGCTACGGTGTTCGGGAGTCAAAATGGGGCGGAGGTAGCCCTGTAATTAGGTTGCGGTTTGATGGTGGACGTGACGCGCTAACGATGCGCCGCGCCGAACAAGGCAGGACTTGCGAACGTGCATCGTTCCAGCCATCCTCCGCGCACAACATTCGAGGAAAAAACCATGCCGCCTGATTATGCAAATTAAGAACATAATTATAACTTGCGTGGCGGCTTTGGATAAGTGGCTGTTCAATATGTATGACGATTGGGGGCGAAGATGCGTCGCGATACGCGAGAAGAAGGAGCGCCGTCGCCTACTCTATATTTGTAATAGCTGTGGCGTGAACCAGAGACTGCCAAACTCGGAGAATTGCGATCCCTGTGAGACGGACCAATCGGGCTGGATATAGCTGACTACCACCGTAAATCTACGCGGCTCCAAGATGTGTTGGATCAGCCCGACGTTATCGGCCATCCGAGCGCTGGGAGCGATCTTACATGGATCTAATTGCATCGACCCGGCGCTGAGCCAACGCAGCACTAAATGCGGCTGTTGGGTGAGTGTCACCGCTGGCTGCGTTCCAGAACAACGAAGGGGCCATCCCTGAGTACGGGCCGTAGAAGTCGTAGTGACTGAGAACCGAGAGGTTGTTGGCGACACCGTATGCTTTCAACGATGCGTTCCAATCGGACACTGTAGCGTCCGCTACGTTGCTGAACGCGTAAGGGAACTCTAGCAGAACGCTAGCCCCTGCTGCCTGAGCCGTCGCGACGAGGGATGCCACCGCTGCCAACCACGTAGCTTTCGCGGCGCCTTGTATCATGTCATTCGTGGCCGATGTCAGAACAACTAGCCCCGGTGTTTCCTTTTTCAACATTGCCGGGAGGGCGATTGTTGTGGTTCCCGTTTGGTCCGTAGTTCTCTGACCACAGGCTGCAAAAGTAAGGATATTGATCTGGCTTGTCGTCGAATTGATCCCGTAAACGACTGCGATACCGTGTTTATAATCGGACGATGTCATCTGCAACGTATGTGAACCAACGCTACTCGTCCTGACGATGATCCGCGATGGACCAGTTGCCGAAGCGTTGGTCGCATAACTCATCGTGCCGCCCGGCTGCGTAACGCCGTTAATGGACATGAATGCGGGAGCCGCGCCGTCGATTTTAAAAGTGATGACCGGTGCGCTGTCATACTCAGCAACATCGATAACGAAGCCATCAATGCCAGTATCAGTAACGGTCGCGGCGGTTGATCCGAGATGGAGATAAGCCGCGCCAGCCGCTCCATTATCCCTGACGTTCATGTCGCCGTTACCCAAAGACGTTACGCGGGTATCATATGTTAGAATCGTATTGCCGCCGGCGGCGCGAACTCCGAAGTCGCCAGTGATGTAGTTCTTGTCGAAGGCCGGAATGCCCGCCGCAACGTAAATGTCCGCCATCGCTTTGGCGCTGCGGAAATTTGCCGCGTTGCCAAGTCCGAACGCACCGGGACCAGAGGCACCGCTACCCTCGCCAACGTTGATGCTATCTCCGACGATGATTTGCTGACCGGTTTTGCTGGCAAGCATGGCCTTCACCGCAATGTTGCTCGCGGTGTTTTTAAAGAAACCAACTGGAGCGGTTACGCCTCCTCCGGGGTCTGTGTATACGCCACCATACCCAACAACTGAGAGTGCCCTCTCGTGCGCGGTCCCTACGGTATCCTGAGCGCGAGCGATGAACGTAGCACTAACCCCTGCGGCCAAGGCTGATGAGAGCGAGACGACGCCCGAGGAGCTTATTGCAATCAACGAGGAACCGGAGAGCAAAGAGTACGTCACCGAGCCTTTGAGGGTTGTGAATAGCTGCGCTACCGGGCCTGTAGCGGTCACAGGTAGAAGTCGTGGGTAAACCCTGAGGTTCCTAGGAGTCGTGATCTCGATCAGGTCGAGAATGAGGTTATCGTTGTCAATCGACATGATTTAATAATTGTCTTCCGATGGGTAGGAATAGGCGGGCTGGACGCGCATTGGGCCTGAGAAATCTTCAAGGGTCTGCTGGTTCTCCAGCTCAGCAAGGGTGGCTTCAAACTTAGCAGCGTACCGCTGGAGCCTCTCGTCCTCATAGTAATCCCCTGCTACTTCAGCCGCCCCATAAATGAGGCAATCGACTGCTGCTGACGACCATAGGTTCTGGTCTTCATCCAACACGAGGTCAGGGAGCGACCTGTAGTAATTCAAGTAGATCGAAGTGTCGGCGCTCGGGATCGGGCGCATACGAATAGCAGCGCCGGTCTGCACAAAGACTTGAGGGATACCGACGCTGCCTAGCGTCCTGAGGTACTTGGAGGTGTCCACCCGTTCTAGTTCGCCGCCATCGGTATAGAGGTCGATAAGCTCTAGGTAGTCGGGAGGTAGCTTCCAGTTGCCGGTCGTCCCATCGAGCTTGAAGTCAACGAGATGAGACATTGTAGAGAGACGCAATCGACGCTCGATGCGGACCTTGGACTGCGTGATGAACTGGACGACCAAGGGGTCTGTAATATCGGTTCGGTTAATTAAATTTCGGAGGTAGGTTTTTAGTTCGCCGTAGTTCATTAGGGTCCTGAGTTAGTAAAGGCGCTTGGAGGTTGTGATGAGTTTCTCCATATCGAGGGACGCGAGGCGCTTAAGGATGTCTTCAATCTTGATGTTCTTGTCGAAGATGTTGAAACCTTCTGACATCCACTTCTCGACAACGACGGTCGGAATGCTCGCTACTTTGTGGAAGTTGCCGATAGGGGCACTGTCTTGAGAGCCTCGCTCTGCGGCTAGACTATCGAGGAAGGACGTGGAGATGTCCTGAGTACGCTTGAAGATAGCCTTGTCGTCCTCGATCTTGAGGTTCGTATGGCTGTCGATTAGATTAAGGATATGGTGTCTCGGGGTGTTCGATTTAGACAAAATAAGGCCCCGCCTCCCGTGAAGGAAGCGAGGCCGAGTTAGAGATTACGTGAGGTTGTCGATCAGACCATCAGCGGCGAAGTTCTTATGCTTCAAGCCGTATTCACCGACGAGCATGTTCTTCGTGTTATCGCCATCTTTAGCCAGTGGCTCACGGGTCCACTTACGCAGCGAGACCTTTGCCCACATCGTAGGGTCTAACAGCCATGCGTGTTTCACAGCCTGAAAGCGGTTGAGGACCACCTTATATTCACCAAATGGCGAGACGTATAGGTTCACAGCATTCGTGACAGTCTTGGAACCGTCATTGATCGTGCGGTTACGACCGGCAGCACCGGTGAAACCAGCGACCACAAGACTATCAGCAGGCTTGACCATGAGTGTGTCAGGGTCACCACCAAGGTTATAAGCGGCCTGACCAACAGCAAGAACAGCGGCTTCCGTCAGAGGACCCGCAGTACCCGTAGAGCCGCCCATAGGTGTACCGGCACCAGTGTAGAAGCGGTTGGTTGCAACGGTGACCTGTGATCCGGCAGAGGCCGTCAGGCGAGCCGTGGTCGAGCTATCGCCAGCGGTGGCAACCTGAACCAAGCCAACGAAAGCGTTCTCAAGGTCGCGCTTCAGTTCCTCGCCAGCCTTAGCGAGCTGGTAAGCAGTTTCCTTAGCTCGACCGTACTGGTCTACAGCATCCTCAGTGGCGGAGACCTTGATGGTCTTCTCCATGATCTGCGTGTAGTTCGTGCGGAGCTGAGGAGCGGTCAGCGTGGCGTCGGCAGCGGTGAAACCTTCGACCTTAGCGTTGACCTGCACAGCGCGTAGGCTGTCTTCCATCCACTGAAAGAAACGGTTCTTAGCAGTGTCCGACCCGATCATGGTCTGGAAAGGAGTCTTGGTAGGCGCGATGTTCGAGATTACGTCCGAAACGTCTTCTTTGATGCCGATCGTATCGTAAGTAGTAAAAATAGTCATAGTAACTTTGTGTTCTTGTAATGAAGGGTATTGGGAGGTAGTTAGTGTTTAGTCGCGCTGAGCGGCCCAACCAGCTAGGAAGGCATTAGCCGCGTCCTCTGTGGAGCCTGAGTTCTTGAGGGCTTTCATCTCTTTATTGGCACTTGTTTTCCCAATGAGACCAGCAGCTTTGTTGGCTGGCTTAAGTACCCGACCGGGGCTTACAGCAGTCTTCTTGCTTACAGCTTTGGCCTTAGCGGCATCATATAGCATCGACTTATTGATGAACTTGATGACGTTAGGATCGATGATGCTGTCAACTGCCTTAGGGTTTAACCCGCCAGCCACAGCGTACTTGCGTATCTTGTCGTAAAGCTCGCTGTCCCAACCGGGGATGTCCTTGGTCAGTACAGCGATTGACTCTGTAACTGCGGCCTGACGTGCTACGGTTTCCTCAGCCGAGACGACCTTTGCAACGGCCTCTGTCTCTGTCGTGAGGAACTGCACGTCTTCGTAGGCTGCTAGGGCCTCTGTACGGAGCGCAACGAACTCTGCGTTGTCGAGGGTCTTCTGTGCGATCTGCCAGTCAACCTGAGCGTAGGGAGCGTATCGTTCCTGAGCTTTAGCGAGGAGCTTACCGCTAGCTGCGGTGAACTTTGCTCCAGCATCTTCAGCGGCTGTACGCGCTTGAGCGACTTCTTGAGACTTACGAGTCAGGGACGCTTCCTGTCCGAAAAGGCGCTTGAGGTCCTTGACTTTGACCGTGCGGTCTTCCCCGTCGATAGTGACCTTGACCGTGTGATCGTCCGTCGCCTCAAGGGCTTTGGGATCGTTGGCGTTGCCGTTATCGTTGGTGTCTTCGGAATCTGCGCTCTCTCCATCTTCGGAAAGGTCCAGCTCGTCTTCTTCGTTATCAACCTGACCGTCAGCCGGTGTCTCTTTGGCTTTAGCGGTAGGCTTTTCCCCTTCATCTTCGTCAGATAGCGTTCCCGCGTCTGACCACCGTTGTAGGAAAAGATTGGAGGCATCATCGACGTTAAGGTCAGTGTTGCCGTTGTCTTCATCAACGCCGAAATCGGTAGTTGACATGGTATTAGTCACCTTGAATTATAATGTGTTGGCCGTCGTCCATATCTTCAGGATAGTCGGCAATGTCTTCTAGATTGTCTGCGTCTATGCGCCGGACCAACTCAACCTGCGTCTGTACGCGGGCGTTAAGTTGCTCCTCGATAGCCTGCATACCTCTGTAGAGATTGTAGGATTCTTCACGTTTGTTAGCCTCGGAAGGTTTGGTATCCGTGAAGACAGCAAAGCACTCGACACCCAGTTCACGGATGGTCGAGATGAAGTCAGGGTGTGCTAGGAGGCTGGCAGCAGCCAACCCCCGTCGCACGATCTCTTGTTCTAAGTCTGTGATTGTAGTCTCTGATGTTAGCCGTTGGGCGATATGATCGCGTTGGCCTTTGTGTTCTCTGGGGAGCCTTGGCTTCGGCAATGCGAGCAAGCTCCAACTCGTCCTGAGACACTTCGATACGATTGGTGACCTCTGCGTCCTTGCGTTCTTCCGCACTGACCTTGAGGGCATACTCCAGCATCGTAATACGGGTCTTCAGGTCGGCGTTCATCTGTTCGATGGCTGCGTGATCGGAGACCTTCTTCTCTGCGGTGGACTGCTTGCGCTCGTTGATAGCGACCTCTTGGACCTTGATGTCCAGTTCGGCCTTGACCATTGGGTCCATACCGGGAGGCTGTACTTGCTTGGGGTCTGCAAGGAACTCGGAGACGTTCTTATGCCCCTTGGTTTCCAGTACCTTCTTGTAAAGGTTGTACCGTTGCTCAGGACCATAAAGATGCGCGATTGCCGGGTCAGCAGCGAGAACCTGTCCGATCTGGATGTACTCGGTAGCGAGACGATCCTTCTCACCGTACCCTAGGCGAAGGTCGATAGTGACCGAACGCTGCCTACGCCACGCAGACGGTGTGCAGGGCGTGAAGCTACCATTGATCTCGATGATCTTGTCTTTGGCTTCGTTCTCGATAACGAGACGGTAAACCTCAAGGAACAGAGGACCCAGGAACTGAACGGCAAACGAGCGGGCACACGTCTTCTGACGCTGCATTGCTGCGCTGACGAGTTGTTCCACAAGACCCTCAGAGTTCTGTGAAGATACAGCGTCCTTGTTGAGACCCTGCGATAACTTAGAGACCCCTGTGACCTGCTCTTTATGGTCGTCCAGCATGGCAATCGTCTGGAACACAAATGGGTTCAGAGGTGCCTGTGGTAGCGCGAAGATACCGTCTGGACGAGTTACGTTGACCAAGCCACCAATGCGGTTGTCGAGGAGTTCACGAGGGTTCGTGAGAGCACCCTTGACGATACCGTAGCGAGGGTTATTCGCTACAACAGCGTGGTCGAGGATGGAGCGCGTCAGTACGGTCTTCGAGTTCTGCGTTGGGATTACCCTTGCAGCGAAGTTGTTACCGTAGAATGTATGAGGCGTAGCGAGCGGAACGAATGTCTTGAAGGGGTGGCGATCCACCTGCTCTTTCTCAAGGATGACGCTACCGCAGTGGACGATGCGCCAGTAGCTTGCGTTGCCTGAGTCCCCCATGTCGAGGTAAGCGTAGGTCTCCATAATCTCGAAGACATCAGTCGCATCTTGGAGAGCCTGACGACCCGTACCGAACGTATCGCTAGAGAATGGTTCCATGCGCGAGATACGCTCACGGTCAGTTTCGAGGGTGTTGCTCGTGCTGAGTTGGCGGACGAGGGATTTCTTGTAACCCTCTTTGAGTAGCTCCGTGCGGTTCTTCTCGGTCCTGTGTGTGAGGATCGTAGCCTCTTCAATGCACTTGATGTTGGGATCAACGATGAACTCCTCAGGAGGCAGGATGGTAATGCGTACCTGAGATTTATCCTCGGAGCGCGTGAGGGTCCCTGAGGCTAGGTTTGGGTCATCATGATCTACTGCGAGAGACGTGAGTTTCACCTCATCGTCCTCTAGGAGAGCAGCGACCTCATCCTGCGTCTGGTCCTCAAAGGTCTCCTCGATCTCCTCGACGCATTTGTCCCAGTGGACTTTTGCCACACCAACGCGAGCCGTGAGGCCGTCGTGGATGATATCGGAGAAGAGTTCGGTACCTTTGTTCTGCTCGAAGACGACGTGCTGGCAATAGGCTGTCGCCTGCTTGGCTAGCTCGACATCCTCAGCACCGTGAGCACCGAAGGATACAATGCCGCTGGAGGCGCTGAACGTCTCTAGAAGCGTGGATTTCATCGACTCTACGGCTTCGTAGACATCAGTCGAGACGTACTTGGAGTTACCTGCGTGCGATGGGGCCGGTAGCTTGCCGTGGTAGTAATCTAGAACGCGCTGGCGCTCTCGGGAAAGCTTAGTATCGGAGAAGCGGACGCCAGCCTTCACACCGCTAGACAGCAGAGAGAGTATCTCGCTGTCGGTCAGTTTTGTCATGTATGTTAAATCGATGCGATGTAATAATCATCCGAAGAGACTATCGGCGTGAAGACGCCTTCGTGAGTATGGTTAGCTAGAGCGAGCGCCACCACACAATCGTCATGACAGCCAGATTCGGCTTCCATGCTTCCGGTATCCGTCACGATGTACGTGAGGAGTTCCTTGAGGGTGGTTTTGTCGTTCAACGTCATCTCCCCGTCCCTTATGGATGCTCGGAGCTGATCGATAACTAATGGTTTGCTTTTGGAGGTAGTACGGAATCCGAGGTTTACGGTTTCCTTGTCGTCAATTTTGTCATAAACGACCTCCTGATAAAAGTTCGGGTACGCGAGGTCTTTACCTAATCTTGTGCATGTTAGGATGCCGTGGTTATTACTTTCAACCGCTATCTTTGCTGTATTGTAGCGATATCCGAGTCTTTCTAACACGGTGGCGAAGTGGTCTGGATGAACGAGACCCCTCCACACAGCGACTTGACGCTTATGGCTGTCGAGGACTTGAGCGACTGAGCTATCGCCCCCTCTGACACCCATCGCCACGTCAGCGCCAATGTAGTAGGTTTCTGAAGGACTTACGTCCGCATAGACGAGGAGTTCACCGCGCGGGTCGATCTGGTAATCATCAGCGATCAACCCGCGTTGCTCAACTGGGAGCGGGGCTATTCTTAAGAGGTCGTTGATTTGCTCGGAGTTAAACACCGGGCGACCAGTGGTCAGGAAGGCTTCTTCGGCTGTCGAGGGGTATTCCTGCTTGAACAGGTCAACTCCAGAGTGAGCGATCTTACGGCGGCGGAACATGAGCTGCTCGTCATCGAGACCGTGAGCCTCAGCGAGTTTCTGTTCGTCTAAGGTTCGCTCGAAGCCCTCAGGCGTCGGTTCCCGGTATTCGTCCTGAATGTACCAAGGGAGGAACACAGGGATGAAACCGTTGGTGCCGTCTACCGCTCCGGCCCACAGGTCCGCGAACTCACCGGAGACACCATTGGCGGTACTCTCTACGAAGATTGCTGTGTTCTTACGGGTCGGGACGGCCTGTAGGATGCCGTTTAGGATGTCTTTTGCTGAGCTTTTCGGCCAGAAGGCTAACTCAGAGAGATGGGCCACTGTGACCGTATCGCCTCGTGCAACACTATCACCACCCGCCGTCGCAACCGCATAGCCGCTGTCCAGCGTATCGAACTTGAGTTCGCGACGGGACGAGTATTTCGTGGATGGCTTGAGGCCGGGAGGCGAGTTGTCGAAGAATCGCCGGGTCATGTCGAACAGGGCTTTGGAGCTGTCCGCATGATGGGTGACCACGAGGGCTTTCTGAGCCTTCCGTTGGGAGACCCAGTAGTACATCCAGCCACCAACTGCGGTGGAAAGACCCATCTGGCGGGCCTTTAGTATGATGATGCGAACCTTACCCTCAGCAGCATACTGGGCCTCGATCATGTCGATGAGGCGTTGCTGGGCTTCGTTCAGTTTGAGGTTGACGACCTCACCGTCTTTGGTTCGTATTTTTAGTGAGGTCGAAGCGTAGAACTTAAAGTCATCTCGAAGTCGGCGTCTGACCGCGAGGCGTTTTTCTTCAGGTGTCTTAGTCGTCAATTTCAGCAATCTCGTTGAGGAAGTCCTCAGCGGTCTTGATCGTGATGTCAGTCTTGGTTGTCGGCTTGTTCTTGGTGAACTCCAGAACTGTACGAACGCAAGCTAGCTTGTCTCTCGTGGTGTTCTGCTCCTTCATCATCGTAAAGGCGGTAAGCAATGCTGTACGCGCCATCTGATCGTCAGGGATCAGACCTTCTTTATCCATAATCTTAAATATCCGTTTTGCTTCTGTGAGCGCCTTGTCTTTCAACCTGATGGAGTCTTTAATAGACATACCAGAAGGCACACCGCGCTTGTTAGGAGTGTTGGTGAGAGCCATCGCGCTCATCTTTTTACTGCTGTATCGCTTCCGGCGTTTAGCAGGGCTTACCTTCCAGACGAAGGATCGTTTCGGCTTGGGTTCGGAGGGCGGGAGGGTTACCGAAGGTTCCGCTATGAAGGCGGCGAAGGTCTTCGGTTTGTGGGCGGAACCCTTGGGTCTTCCGACCGGCCTTTTGGGGGCAGCGGCAAGCTCCTCCAGAAGCCACTTAGGGCGACTTTTGGAGCCTTTCGGCCTGCCCCCCTTGTTTTTAGGAGGAGCTTGTGTTTCCAATATTTACTTCTTGCGTGGGCGACCCGATGGACGGGCGGCGGTACCAGCCTCTAGTTCAGCCGGCGTGGCGTATGGTTTAGCATTAGCGATGTTGTGAAGGTGATCTACGGTCGTCTGTATTTCGGCAGGCGTGGCTCCGTTGATCTCAAGGTCAGGCACGACATCGTTGTGGATGAAGTCTGATGCCTCGGAGGTCGTCTTGAAATCGTGCTTGATGCGATCAGCGACATTAGGGATTGCTGCGAACACGTTGTCCGAGAGGCTTTCGTCGCCGTACAGATCATTCTTCGCTGCATCGGCCTGAGCCTGATACCGTTCCTTTCCAGCCTGATGCTGGACTGGGCGATCTACAGGACGCATTACCGGAGCTTGCGGCGTAGGTTCTGGACGGACCTGAGGGGTGACCATTGGCGCAACGTCCTCGGATACGTCCACTTTAAGCGGACCCTTGGGCGCAACTACGCCATCCTTAGCGGATTGCTGAAGGAACAGTTGGTCAGCGTTAGGTACTTCAGCAACTGGAGGTGCTACCGTTGGAGCCGGTAACGGTCCATCGGCTGGAAGCGTGAGGTTCTTACCGTCCTGCGCTGGGAGACCATCAGACGCGATTTGCGGCTTAGGCGGTGCTGCGATAGGCAACTCAGGGTTGCTGACCGTGGCTGGGAGAGCCTTAGGCTTACCTGCGAGGGCGGTGGCTTCTGCGGCCATACGAGCGGTAGCCCGCTGGTTTGCAGCTTCCGTAGCGAGCCTTGACGCAGCCATCGTACCGTCATCGGTGAGGTGCTGCTTGATAGCTGGTACGAGAGCATCAGCGATGCCTCTGGACTTCATGGTTGGGTAGTTGTTTGCGATACGATCGATCTCAGGACCCATACCGGGGAATCTGTTGCGGATACCTTCGAGACCCCTGAGCATGTCAGGAACAGACACACCAACTCGGTCAGCGAATGCCTTCTGGACACCTGACGTACCGGGGATACCGGCAGCTATGTTATCAGTGACCGCTTGATGCTCTGGAGCGAGCGGTCGGGCCTTAGGTTCTGGTTTTACCGCTACGGCAGGAGGAGGAGGAGCGTCAAGGTCGAAGTTATCAGCGGTGGCTTGGAGCTTAGCGAGCGCCCGGTTACGAGCAGCGGCCTTGTTCCCTAGCTGAGCTTCAGACCCTGTACCTGTCGCCGCTAAGGCAACGTCACGAGGATCGATGGTGTCACTTTTTATGCTGGTGCGGAATGCCTTCATGTCTTTAGCTGGGATGGTTCCGTTAAGGCGTTCCTCACCGTGAGCATCCATCATAGCGTCGAGCTTGGTGGTCTGTTCCTCATGCCATGCTCTGGCCTTGTCGGAACTAGCGGACTGAGCGTCAGCGAGAGTTTGAGCTTTGGCGGTAGCTTTGTCAGCAGCGGCTTGGGTCTTTGATGCAGCACTATCGGCAGCGGCGGCAACCTTGCCTTCCGTGGCATCTGTGTAGGCGCGTAGGAGTGCTGATTGGCTTTCCTTCTGACCTGTGCCGCCTAAGGCTTCGGTTACCTTCTGGTAACCTTTAAGCCCTTTGAGGACTTTACCTGCGGCATTTACGCGAGCAGCTTCCCCCTCGATAACATTACGAAGGAGAGGACGGACAGCCGCACCAGCGAGAGCGCCAGCGGGTCCGAGAGCCGCAGCGCCAGTAACGGAGCTACCGAGTGTGATAGCTCCGTTAATGAACGCACCTGTTCCGCCTTTCCTGATCTCAGGTGTCAGACGGTAAAGCTCGCGTGATTTGATAAGACCATCAGCGGCAGCGTCGCCAGCGACCGTACCACGTAGAGCGTTAATCTCATCGTCGGTGGCGGAGATGTGTTTGCTAGCTATAGTCTGGATAGCTTCGAGTTCGGTAGGGGTTGCCCCGGAACCTTTCGCCTGAGCAGCGATACGCTCGTGGTAACTAGCTGCGACATCATTTATCTCACGAGCGGTAAGAGCGGAGCGCCCTTTAGGTGCGAGAGGGTTGAGACCCTTTGCTGACACAACGTCCGCGAGGTCCTGCGCAATCTCAGCGTGCACCTGTGCATATGGGTTATTTTTGATCTGTTTTTCGGCAAAGCTGGCGGACTTGTTGAAGACCTTATGAGCCAGAGGAGCAACAGCAGCGCCAATAGCAGCGCCGCTAGCGCCTTCGATAAGCGCTTGGCCTGCTCGTTCCTTGAGGCCCCCGTCGCTCGTTACTGCGCCGTGGATGGCACCATAAGTACCACCATCGATAGCGCCAACAGCTAGTCGTGCCTTGGAGGCGGCAGCTAGAGCCACGCGAGCTTCTTCCAGCGTCTTGACACCAGTGAGAGCTACTTCTGCACCAGCCTTACCTCCTTTGACAAACTTAGCGCCGATACCGAAAGGAACCGCTATACCACCGGCGACTTCACCGGCTAGCGAGGATTTCCAATGGTCATTCTTGAGACGCTCCATCGTCATGCGGTTGTCGTTGAGAGCTAGGTCGTAGGTTTTGCTGAAGTCCTTGCCGTGGGCGAGTTTACCGTAAGCAGCTTCGATACCTGCGCCGACCTTAGGAAGCGCACCGAACGTAACACCGTCTGCGGCACCTACGAGAGCGGCCTGCCAGTCAGAACCTAAGGTATCGGATTTGTCAGGTGCCTTACTGTTCTGCGCGGCTTTAGAGGCGGCTGATGGGTTACCGCCCGTGTGTGGTGCGCCGTCTTCCCTCAGGTTGTTCTGATATTCGAGCCATCTATTCGACTGAGGGTTGAACTGGTCACCCGGCTGTCCACCGGAAGGCGTAGTGTCTGTTATTTCAGAAGGCTGGTAAGCTGGAGATTTGGGGTCGGTAGGATCGCCCGAGACCCCAACTAGCGGAGCCGCAGGGGAAACCGAGGGGGCAGCCGCTGGTGTCGCTGGCTTACCCCCTCGAAGCTGTGCCGCTGTCAGGTTGTTTTCAGCCAAATAGTGGTCAATGGTGTCCTCGCTCTCGTGGTTATCGAGGAGAGTTTTTACGTTCTTCCGAACGGTAGCGAGGTCGGTCATTTGGTATTAAAATCCGTACTTAGAACGCCTAGCGTCATGAGTTAGAGGACGCTTTGGGGGCGCTTGAGCGGGTGTTGGTGATGGGTCTTGCGGGTCAGGCTCGCCACCTGTGTAACCGTACTGTTTGGAGAGACTGTCGCGGATCGAAATGGACTGCTGCTTACGGCGAGCTAGGCTATTCTGGACGATGCGGAGGTTGTTGACGATTGACGCCTGATCTCCCGATCCTGACATAATGTTAGCCATCGCTCGGTCAGCATCACCATCGGTCTGGACGCCTTTGTTAGCGAGCAGGAGGGCGTTGCGTAGACCCTCGATCATAGTTTTGTATTGACTATAGAGAGGGGTCATCTCGTTTGCGCCTACCCCTGTCGTTAGGGCCATCGTTTGGCGAGCGTTCGATAAAGCACTGAATGTGAGCTGCCCGCTCTGGATCGCTCCAATGACAGGCTCGATATCGTAGCTTGCATTGCCGAGACCATCGGTAATCATTTGCTGATCTGTGATGAGCTTAGCGATCTGCGCCGGGGGAGGTTTGGAGCCGGGAACATGATTGGCTCTCGCGACCTCTAGTCTGCTAGCAGCTTCCATTGAGGCGATCTTGATAGATGTCGCATCGTGACCTGAGGCGACGTCTCTGGTTGTTTCGTTGTTACCCTTGGCAATCGTCTGATCGGAGCGAAGTTGGGCAACCTGTCGCTCTGACAAACCTGTCTGAATAGCAATCGTGCGGTCATTCAGCCCTTGCTGGACCATAGTTTGCACCTTGATCTGCATGACAGACTTCGCGGTATCGCGACCCTCAGTGTAATCCGCCACAGGGGTCCTCGTGAGAGTAACATTCCCTGTCGTTGGATCGCGAGTAGCTTGGAATGCACCACCAGCCTCGAAGGTCGTGGTAGGTGTTGCAGCCACCTTCGCCTTATCGATAGTCTGCTGATAAGCGAGGAGACCTTTCGACAAACCTTCCCCGAAGTTAGGGCTGGAGAATAGATTGGCAGAGAGGGCAAAGAGAGCCTCAGCGGTTCCGGGTCGGTTCCACGCCTTACTCAGCATACTCTGATGAGGTGGGGGTATATCTGGACCGGCTGCTAGTGATGCCTGTGCATCTGCAAGGCCCATGCCCGCACCGGGAGGCGGTGGTGGTTGGTCCCCCTGAGGAGCAATAGATGGTTGCTCAGCCTGTAGCGCAAGGGCACCCTGTGGTGCTGGTTCCTGTGGTTGCGTAGGCTGTGAGAGAGCTGGTGGCGCGTCCCCTGCTGGCGGAGCCTGTGGCGCCAGCGCCGGACCAGAAGGAGCGGGGCTAGGTTCTTGAGGCAATCCCTCGGGAACGACACCCGGAAGGCCGGGAGGTACGTTCTGGACAGGACTGTCGGATTCGTTGTGTGATGCCGGTGATACAATCGCAGGACGAGTGTCGGAGCCTGACGGGTTCATACCGGACGCACCTTGGTCAGCGAGGGCTGGAGGAGCGTCGGCTACCTGAGGACCCTGCGCCGCTTGATGCGACTGTACGAGAGCTTCATTGATCGTCCCGTCTGGGCTTACAGCGCCGGGGATTGTCGCATTGATTTTTGCAGCGGCTTCCTGTTCGGAAAGACCGGACTGCTGCGCTAGTTGCGCGAGTGTCGGGGAGTTCATGGGTTAGCCCTTCAAGACCTTGGCAAGACCTGTACCGGCTGTCACTGCGCCGAGAATGCCTCCGAGAACGCTTCCGGTTGTCTTGGCTGTGGCGGTCGTTGTGCCCCCCCAGTCCTTATCGCCTACGATCCCGTAGTAATTCTGGAGAGCGGTCGTTGCTCGGGTGTCATTCTCAGTCCACGACTGTTTGTCCGCGTCATACTGAGCCTGCGTGTCCGCCTGTTTGATCTGACCAGCCTTTGCTAGTGCGTCCTGATTTGCGAGAGCGGTAGCGTTTCCGACTGCGGAAGCGTTGAGACCAGTGTTAACCGCGTCGCCGTAGAGACCAGCGGCTTTGGATGTGGCATCGAGATTTGTGGCTCGGGACTGCTCAGCGAGGGTGAGACCCTTCTGATAAGCATCGGAGCGCATAGTCGAGGCGATATCTCCGATCTGATCCTGTGCGCCGCGCTGGGCGATACCTGAGGCAACACCTGCCCGCGTGGAGTTAATGTTACCTGTTCCGGTGGCGGCGCGATCAATGCTAGGGAGAGCTACTTCGGAGAGGTTCCGGGTGACATCACGGCTTGCGGCGGTGATTTGCCCCTCAAGGTAAGGGTTGTCAGCGTAAGCACCTGCGTTCGTGATGTTTGTCTGTGTAGGATCGACACCACCAGCGGTCGCCAAGGCACCAATCGTACTGAGCTGGTTACCCTGAGCGCCTAAGCCTGTCGTACCTGCGTTCCCGAGAGCGCCAACAGTTGTGGCACCCTGCCCGTTAACGTAGTCGGCGGTGCCTTGGATGGCTTGGCCGGTTAGAGGGTCAATTCCCGCGTGATTTGGGCCGGAATAGGCTGGAGAGTTAGCCTTGGAGTCATATAAGGTCTTGGCGTTATCGAACGCGCCTTTTAGCGCGGTGCCTTGAGGTGCCCAAGGGTCGTCAACGGTGGTGGTTTTGGTTGAACCAGATAGAAGGCCCATGCTTGGGGTTATCCTAGTGTATTATGGAATACCGGCAGTAGTTAGACGAGCTTCGAGCTTGGTCAGACGGTCGGTGAAGGACGCAATTAGCGTAGCGAGGGTGAGCTCTACCTTGGCAAACTCTCGATCTGAGTGTTCACCAAGGCTTTCTGGAAGTGTCGGGCGTTGGTCGTGCCTGTACGGCGCGATGTAGATTGTCGGGGTGGCGATTACCGTTGTCCTCGCTGGGTCATACGCATATCGAAGCCTGAGAAGTCGAAATCGGTGATGCCTGTATGGATCAGTCGGTACGCGAGGTATCGACCGGCGACCCGGACATCGATCTTATGGTTCACCGCAGGGTCAAAAGAATGCAGGGTATCCCATACTGGCTCAACACCAGCGTAAGGCGCGGCACCGAACTGGAACTGCACTGTGGAAACTGTTGACCCGCGCGTGGAGACCTGAGGGTAGAAGCCGAGGAATGATTTGAAAGAGCGCAATGGCGATGTCATCTCGTCCAGATCGATGCTTACGCGCTCGATAAGAGCTGGCTTAAGTGCTTCCGGTTCCAGAGGTCGCACGAGGCGACCACCTGTAATCAGGTCTATACCGAGGATGCGGCTTTTGGTGAGACCTTGGACAAGATCACTGCGAGAGCAGAACAAGGAGTGTTTCTCTCCTTCATCCTCATCGCCAATGTACGACCCGCCGATGTTATCGAATGTGACGGAACCTACAGACGTGTAAGTCTGACCAATGGTGACAGCGCCGGTTGCGGCAGCGACGACATTGGGGAGGTCGTAGAATGTCCATGTCTCGCGCCGATAATTATAAACAGCAGAGCGATTGCAGCCTGTGGATGGGTTCACGAAACCTACAAGACGATCAGCCGACGCATAGCAGAAATGTATCTCATTTAGCTTAGGGTCGTGATGAGTGAAACACAGGTGGGATTTGGCTTGCAGGAGCGACTGGAACACGAAGTCCTTGTTCTTCCCGTGGATGATGGAGACCTTGGTCGAACCGTCGTGCTTGTAGATGTCGTTCTGGTCAAAGACGTAGTGGAGACCCTCAACCTCCTCAATGCAGTTAGGGTTTATGACCCCTACCTCATCAAAGCGTTTGCGGAAGTCAAAGATGAAGTTCCCCCGATGTAGGACATGGCCCACACCTCGTTACGGCCATAAATGAAGAAGTTGTCTCGTAAGGCACGCCCGTCGAGGATCGGCCCCTGCATATCACTGAGGATATTCTCACCGGCTGAATTGGTGGTGATCGTTGGGTCCCATGATCCCGGTACGGAACCATAGCCCGTAATGTCGGACCACTTGACCATCGAAGGGTACTCGACACCAGCCTTGGTTACATTGAGAGCGAGAACAAAGTCCTTGAAGGCTCTGATCGTCCTCGTGCGGTCTGAGGGTGCCCAGTTGGGAAGTGTGATGAACGTGGCGTCCCCTGCCCGCTTGACCAAAGGCGCAGACGTTACTCGATTGAGGTATGCTACGTTACCTAGGAAGGTATGCGTGATCGCTTCATTGTTGGCCCCTACACCCGTTATGCTGGGTGCAGAGACATCTACCTCTGTCAGACCTGTTACAGACTTGATGACCCCGAAGGTCGAGGAGACGTTGATGAATGTTTCAGCCCCCGAAACGATGGGCGGGATAGAGAACATATAGGAAGGTGTGAAGACCGAGGATGCCTCGGGGAACTCAAAGACCTTGCGGAACACCGGGGCGCGGGAAATCGTACCGTTCTCAAACCTGACGTTTACCGCTGCGCTGATGGCGTTGAGTGGCAGGTCGTAGGCGTGGATGTCGGAGATAACCCCTGCGCCGCCTAGGTTGCGGACAGGGATGTTGGTCATGTTGCTAGAGGTTAGACCTGCATAATGAAATGGAGAGCCATCGCTGGCTGATAGACCGGGAGCTGGACCTGATGCTGATGGTCACCAACTGTTGAGATGCCGTGGGTATGCGCGGTGCCGCCGAGACTATGACTATGACCCTGCCCGCCACCTACCGCCGTCGTGGCGAAGCTAAGCCCTGAGCCGTACTGAGTGACCTCGTTGACACCCGAGGAGTCAATGTTGGCCGGGGTGTATCCGGGAGTCCATGTGGTATTGTGACTATGGTTCGGCATCTGCTCGATAGTGATCGAGGTGTTGTCTGTAGCCGACCCTGCGAGACTAGAAGCGTTAGTATGTGTGTGACCTCCTGCTGTCGTGGAGGTAGAGGTAGAGAGACCTGCGCCGAATAGCGTACCAGCGGCAGCGAGAGCGCCTGCACCCATGACCACAAGGTTTCGCATGTCGGGGGTCGTGATGTTCCCTGAGCCGTCTGTACGGGCCACGGTTCTACCGTCGCAGATCGCGTAGGTCGCAGGGACCGTAGCGGCTGTACCGAACCAGATACTGATGAGACCTACAGGTGGTCTAACTGGGCTGTTCAAGACATCCTGCGTGAGAGTTACTGCCCCTGTGATGTTCGGGAAGGTAGCCTTGAGAGAAGCCTTGATGAGCCGAAGGTGATCGTCTGCCTGTGAGAGCTGATCGGTGCCGGGAGGGTTCGAAGGGTCGAGTGAGTTAATGAATGGTGCGGCTTCGAGGGCCATAGGACTTGTGGTGCCTTGGGTACGAGAGGGTGAGACTAAAGCTACGACCCTGAGATTGGATGACCCTACTTAAGTTAGCTGAAAGCCTGACATGAAGCGGAGCTAGAGGGAACTGAAGGGGAGCTTAAGGGGGACTAAAGCTACGACCCTATAATTATTGAAGGATGTACTTAGGTGAGCTTAGCGATCTGCTCAGGATAGCCTTAGGTCGGCTTGAAGTGACTTGAGTTACCTAAGGTAGCTTAAAGAGACTTAAAGTTATATCTTTATGTTATATCTCTTAGCCTACCTTAGGTAACTTAAGTAGGGCAGGTAATGGGAGGGATATCGAGGGTTGACCTGTGTTCCTCATCTAAACTCTACCCTTTAGGAATTACGTAACAGATACAGTGGGTTAACCTATTGTGACGAGGGTACCATATTGCCCTGTTAGGGTCTCCTTTTGGCCGGAAAGGGACCCTAGTTTCGTGAGATTTAAGGATTTGGATTGGGGTCGCGGAATGGGCTTAAGGGACCCTAGGTTTACGTTAACGTCAATTTGGGTTTCCGGGGGTGACCTCCCGTCTGCACGATCCTCAAGTAACAACAACAGCCAGCGGGGTTTAGCCGCTTTTTTGAAGTCATCCTGAGGGCAAAAAGGGACTGTTATTCGGGTTCGAAAAGGGGACCCGTTCATTGTTATTCCCTCACCTTATCCGTCCCGCACCTGTAGAAACTGGCTGAGAACCGTGTGTTCTGTCAGATAATATAACCGGCTCACTGATAAATGGGCCATTAGCGCCGCGTGAAAACGTGTGCGATCACGGGGGCATTTGGTCGCGAAATATTAAGGCATCCTCCGGGTGGGGTATTTCGTGTGTGTGAAGGAAAGGTCATCACCTCAGGTAATCATCCAGCAAACAATCCGCACATAACGACATTATACTATTGCAGACTGTATGCGATCCGTGCTTAAGGTGCCGTGCGGTAGCTGTGCGCTCGCCGTGTTACTAAAGGTCTCAAGGTCATGTGGTCTCTCTTAGAACGTACAGGCACTCTCGCAACTAACGCGTCCTTATTATTATGCGTTTCTGTTGCGATATCGATCTACTCGTTAGGGGTTGCTCTGGGGTTACACCTAGCGCGATCCCTTTTGCGTTTGGATCGTGAAGCGGTCGCCAAGTCCACCCGTCGTCGTCGTGGCATATCATCCTCTGGTGCCGTCCTGCCTATAGTCGGGGTGCGCCTCTAATGTGTCCGCACTGCATAGCAGCCGGGGTAGCGAGTGCTGTAGCTGCTGCACCTCTCGTATCATCCGTCTCTCGCACTTGGGTTATTAGCGCATTGGCTAGCGCTCATGCTCGGGTATCTCGTCTCTTTGCGTCTGAACATTCTATCATCGTGGAAGGTCTATAATATTATGACTAACGCTAAAGCTAACTCATCACCTGCTACCTTCGATATCCGCTTAGGGATGACAGGTACGCCTAAGGCTGACTGGCGGGTCATGCAGACTTGCGCGACTGGTGCGGAGGCGGCTGAACTGGTCGCTGTGTGCAAGGAGCGTGGTTTTATTATCGATCTAAGCACTATGGAGCAGGTCATCATGTCTCCGGGGTCTGCGCTAGCTGTCGTCCGGGTCGCTGGTGCTGTGGCAGACCCTACCGCACCTATCGTTGACTGGCGGGCGCGTGAGTTAGAACGCTTCGCCTCGGGGCACTATAAGCCGGTGCCGTGGTTCGATAACTCCGATAGCTCAGTTGAGACGTACTACGGCTGGCAGGATCACTTTGCACATATCGCTAAAAGTGACAGCCGCAAGATTGCGTTCACTGAAAGCGAAGCGAAAGGATTAGATGACGTTCAGAAGGTGCTCGGCGTCGATGAGTACCTTAAGCGCTTCTGGTCAGGCACGTGTCCGGATATCAGTAAGCAGGTTTCAGGGGCGAGTAACCCGGAGATGACCCCAGCCTCTCGGTCTGCATTCTCTGACTTAGTGAGTGGTGTTTCTCTCGATCTAAGGGTAACCTCAACCGCTGATGAGATGATCGGTATCTACAAGCGAGTAGGTTATAATTCATCTAACGCTGGATCGTGCATGGGTTACGATAACGGTCACTTCGATACGCGAGGTGTGCATCCTGTTCGGGTATACGCTGAGGGCGGTGACTTAGCGCTAGCTTACATAGAGAATGACACAGGCAATATCCTTGGTCGTACATTGGTTTGGCCCGCGAAGCTGACCTATGGTCGCATATACGCTGTGTCGGGCAAGGGTTCGCTTCTGTCCAAAGCATTGCGCATCGCTGGGTACACAGAGTGCCGCGATTGGTTAGCTGGGGCTAAGCTGGCTGTGATCCCTATACGGGGTCGTGATAATCAATACGTGATGCCGTATATCGATAGTAACGATAGTCATACGTTCGGTGGTGATCCTGATGTTGGCTTCTATATCGGTGGTGAGTTCAATGCTTCAAATCAAAACGGTGTAGGAACCATTGGACCTCAAGCTGCCTGTTGGTCGTGTGATGTAACGTATCCTGAGGATAATATGCGGTCACATGATGATGAGCTGTATTGCAATGAGTGCTACAGTGACTCGTTCATGACGTGCGGTGAATGTAACGAGAGCGTTAGTCAGTCATCATGCGAAAGCATCCAAGTCTACGGTAATCGATATGAGACACAGGCTTGCAATAGCTGCCGCGATGACATGGCGTGCCTTAGTGATGGTAGGTACGCACCATATGGCGATACGTTATCGTGTGAAGATTGCGACGATACGATCCGCTGTGATGATGCGCTATCTTCAGCAACGGATGATTGCCAGCGTTGCGAGGATTGCCACGATACTCACCTAGATACTGTAGCTATCGAGACTGGGGTTGCTCGGCCTGTATTGTATGTAGAAGCACATACTGTCCTGACTATGCGCCAGATGTTTACGCGCGAGGGAGTATTGTTCTCTGATTGTAACGAAAGGCCGTGTACCGCCTGTGACAGCGAAAATAGATCGTCTTCTGAGGCGATAGCTAATCGCGCTGCTTCACGTTTAGAGGTCACGTCTCCCCCAGTTCCTTGGGTTCGATCCGACACTATAGTGGATACTCCCTCACCTGAGGTTGTCGGGTGGAACACCTCCACTACCTTCTCGCTCGCTGATCTGGAGGCTGCGGCATGACCTATGCTGCCACCCCGCTCGCTCCGGCTCTCCAGCACCTCACGCGCACGATGCCAGCGTCCGCCCAATACAAGGTCACAGACATGAACACATATCGCTACAATAAGAAGCGCAAGGAGCATCAGCTTGTTTCGGTCCCTGCGGTTCCTCGCCCTAAGTACGTGCCGCCTGTGTTCCCAATGTCTGCCGGTGATCTGGAAGCTATGCATAACGGGACAGGTGAATTGCTTTCTATCCTGTCGTGGATGCGGCCGGACAAAACGCAAGCGGAGGCTGACTTTGTGCGGCTCTATGTTGCTGACCTGCAAGCACTGGCCGATGTTTATCGTGTCGATGGGTTCGGTAACATTTGGGTGACAATTGACCCGGTGACGAACGAAGGGGCGCGGGATGTCGCAACGTCGCCTAGCATCCTGTTCTCCTGTCACACTGACACAATGCATTCTGTTGGCGGTCGTCAAGATGTCGAGTTCAAGGCGGATAACCAAACGCTAGGGTTGGTTCAAAAGAAGCCGGGGCGCTGCCTAGGTGCGGACGATGGCGCGGGGCTTTGGCTTATGCGCGAAATGATCCGGGCGCGTGTTCCTGGCTCTTACGTTTTCCACCGTGCTGAGGAGGTTGGGCGGCTCGGCTCTACGTGGGTGGAACGCAACGATAGCAAGCGTCTCGCCGGGTTTGACGCCTGCATAGCGTTTGATCGTAAGGGGACGGATAACCTCATCACTCACCAAATGGGTCAGCGTGGTATTAGCGATGCATTCGCTGATAGTTTCCTAGGGTCACTTAAGCGGGCGTCAGACGGTAAAGTCTCTCTCGTTCATGATGACACAGGGAGCTATACGGATAGCTATTCCTACTTCGATTACATCGCTGAGTGCTGCAATGTGTCGATAGGCTATCGCTCGGAACATGGTCCGAACGAGACTCTAGATGTAGGTTATCTGTGGTCACTGCGCTGCGCTATGATCCGGGCTGACTTCTCGGGGCTTAAGATAGAGCGAGACCCTACGGTTCAAGACTACGGCTACGGAAGCGGTTGGGACGGCTTCGGGTGGCCTAAGGGCGCTGGTGGTGTGTATCGGGGTGCTGATGCATATGCAGACGGTGACTACGATTACGATCTTCCTAAGTCATATGGCAGGGGCATGGGTCGGATATCTTCATGGCGTGAGGATGAGCTAGCTCGCAAGGACAAGGCGTCTAAGCAAGCTATCGATGCAGCGGACGATTACTTTGGCGCTGAGGATGACAGGCTAACAACCTTGTGCCGCGAGTTTCCTTCGGTAGCCGCGACGATCCTTCAAGATGTCGGAATAACGGCTATGGATTTTATGGAGAGCATAGGCATCGGTTACCCGGAGGATGACGTTTCGGAGGCGAGCAATTGAGCCGCTCGCGTCGGCCTGTAACGGTCGCTAACCTTGTGGTCGGGTACGTCTCGCCTTTTGGTGATCTCTGGTTAGGTTTCCTCCTTGGGAGACCTGAGCCGGTATATCGCGGGGCTTCAATGGGTGCTGCGGCTAACGCTGTATTTGATCTGGGCTGTCAGACATGAAGGATGACGATATCGCCCGCATAATCTCTATAGTCCTGATGTCCTGTATCTTTGTGATTATCCTGCTACCTATCGCCCTATTGCTCGCTGCCCATGACTGGGCGTTTAATAGGGACTGCTAAGAATGTTCGTGCCGGTCTGGTTCATAATCTTCATAATCGTTGCGGTTGTGATCGGACGTATGATCCCAGACTGAGGCAAGAACACTGGAGATACCTAAAGGCTCTGTCGCTAACGCGATGGGGCCTTTTCCTTGTCCGATAGAGATTGGAACCAAACAATCGGTTTTAAGGGACCGTAGGGCACCATATGGAGGCTCTAAGCCATAGGGGTAGCTCCCGGCCTGCCCTACGCGCCCTACGGTAGCTTAGAATCCATCCTGACGACTGTTTGCCATTGTTGACGGTCCTATCTGCCGACAATCCGCTATCATAGGTTCCGTAAGACGCGCGTGAGCGCTCGCGCACGGCGCATGATGCGTGACGCCTGCGCGTGTCCGTGGGCGTGCATACCCACGCGCCCGTATGTACGAAGCGTGTATACATATTCCTGACAAATGGCGGTAAGCCGAAAAGGTCCAGCATTCCCATCACGAATTTTTGTTGATGCTGAGCCGCTTTCGAGGAAAAGGTGCAGCAAAACGATCACCTATGAAAAACACAGAGCCAGCGGAATGAACCACGGCTCTGCGTTTAGTTTGTATTTGTTTTAGTCTCTTAGGGCCTGCAGTTGCGATAGGTACTCAATTGCTACCTTGATTAACCAAGGGTCCACATCATTGATACAGATGCGCTGGTAAGGCTTAGTATTATCATCCTGAGCTTCCAAAACATTTAGCCTCAGGTATTCAAGATCGTTGATTACGTCCTTGAGTTCCGCATAAGGATTAAACCCCACAGCTTCCGCCCTTGCCGCTGATATCACAGACATCATGCGTCTCGACTACGGTCTCTTGGAACTCGTCCCCAAGGTTCACCATAGCTTTGGCATATGGAACCGGGGTGAGCGGTTGGCCTCCTCTAGCACCGTCAGGATAAGCGGTGAACCCGCGCAGCCTTGGGGCATAAAGGGAAAGTGTAGCTGCGAAGCTGGACACTGTGTCTTCATTATTTAGTTCCGATCCCATGCGGGGAGGTTGATGGTGGAGCTGATCGCCATATCTACGTAATCCTGTACGTCAGCTTGTAGTGCGATACGCCGCTCAGGCTCTGATGCCAGATCGATTGCGCTCTCGATGTCCTCGGGATTGGCCCCGTAGTTGTCGATCATCTCCTGAGCTGTGCCGTCTACGACGTACTGGTAGTTCCAGTCCGATCCTCCTTTGAGGTAACGGCGCTTGTAAGCCACAGCAAAGAGGGGTTCGATACCCGTAGTTGTCCCTGCAAGTATACCAATAGTTCCTGTAGGAGCGATTGCTCTATTGGCGACAGGTCTCGAAATGGACATCTTATCAGCAAATTGGATGCTGTGGTAATCGCTGACATCACGGTAAGCCGCTAGCCAGTTCTTAAGCTCGGGGGAACTGAATACTTGTAGCCTTTCTTGATGAGCCACTCGTGAAGACCCATGATACCCAAGCCTAGGCGACGGTTCTTTTCCCGTACTTCCGCGACTTTGTTGTAAGGTACCTTTGCTCGGAGGGTGCCGCATATGAGGAACTTGGTAGCAAGCTCAGTAGCGGTGATAAGCTCCATGATATTCTCGATGCGCCAAGATTAAGTGAGCCGAGATTGCAAACGTCGCTATCGTCTTCCGAAGTGACTTCCGTGCAAGCGTTGCGTAGGGTTTCATTTTGTTTGTCTCTGAAATTAAAGCTGAAACCCGGCTCTGCGGACTTGAGAGCCTGCCGCACGTTGGTAACGAAGGTCGGGTCAAGGTGACGATCCGACTTATCGAGCCAAGCGTCGTCATAGTTCAGACTGATGTTGGTCATGTCGAGAGGACACGGCCAGTTGAAGTCGAGGGCTTTCAGGTCCTTGAGCGTGAGGTTCGTTCCGGGAACCGGATAGTTATCCCAATCCTTGACCTTCAGAAACTGCTGAGCGTCTCCATGCTGCCAGTTGAGCGAGGCATACATAGCGCTGCGACGTGAGCCACCTTGCATGACGTTGCGCCCAATCTCGTTGAGCATCATCATCTTAGGGATCGGCCCTGAAGCGAGACCACCTGTGCGAGAGATTGGGGCACCTGAGGGACGGTATGCTGACAGATCGTAACCTATGCCGCCTCCGGTCATCAGACAGCTTTCAGCCTTCCACGACAGCTTAGCCCAATCTTCGCGGTGTCCTCCTCAGCCTTGAGCAGGTAGCAGTTGTTGTAGAATGGGTTAGGACGCCCTGCGTAGTAAAGGTAGCGTCCTGCTGGGATGACCTTAAGTTCAACCATGAGTTGCTTAAGTGTAGTGATCTCATCACGAGACATTAGCTCGTCACATACTTCATGGACTAAAGTGTCACACAGCTTAGCGTATGTCTCTGCGCCTTGGTGTCGGTACTTCTGGTTAAATATGCTCTCACTAAACTGAGAGCGAAACATTGGGTTACTGTTAGATTTGAAGGACAATTAGTTCTCAGTTAAGGGTGAAAGTTTTGTAAGAGAGTGTGCTCGGCAACCAGACGCTCACCAAAGAAGACAATCTTTTCAGCGTCATAGAGAGCGGTGGTGCCGGGTTTCCCGGTTCCGAGGCGACCTGCGGCTATGCGCCAGATGGCCTTGAAAGCGTTCCCTTCAGCATATGTCATGCGGAGGGCTTCGATGCAGTCGTTGCATTCGGTTTCGTAGGGTTCGCCCCCTGACGTTGGTTTGTCGATCAGGAGGCGATAGTAGGACGAGGACCCCCCCGTTAGGGTTTTGGTTTCCATTCGATATCCCATTGGAGCATAAGTTTTACAGCCTCGACCACCATGCTAGGTGAGAGGACTATCGTATGGGTGCATCCTGCGTCATCAATCTGTCGGATCGTGAGGGCTTCACTGTTACCTGTATCGACCATCGTGAGGTCAAAACCATCGGTATACCCGGCGAGGATGACCTCAGGGCTTGTAATCGTGGGCGACTGAGTTGGTACTAAAGCTAACATTTACATTTTCCCCGTTGAATTAAGCGGACTGGGGCGCCCACAGGCGCACCGACTTGGTGGCTGTGTCCCAGTCATCGAAGTGTAGAATACGGGCGAGTCGTGCCTGTAGGACAGCATCTTCTGTGGTCAGGCCAGCTTTGAGGTAAGCCTGCCGAACATTCTCCCAACGATCCCCCGGTTTGGAGAGAATGGCTTCCGCCTTCACGGGACCAACACCGGGACAGCCTTTATAGCCGTCCGTTGCATCACCAGTTAGGACTTGAGACCACCAGTATCTGTCTGCCTGATCTTCGTCAATAGTAGACAGTTCACTCATGCGGAATAAACGTCCGGGTATGGTCTTGAGGTCTTTATCGTCGGACACAATTATCCGATCTATCGCTCCGGGCTTGGTCGCAAGAATACCTAGGTAGTCGTCAGCCTCAAGAATATCCTGAGAGATAACCTTTCCGGGATACGTCTCGTAAATCCAAGTGGTTAACGCTTTGTAACCTAAAGGCTTGCGGCTCTTACGGTTCGATTTGTACGAAGGGTCAACTGTGTAGCGGAAGTTCTTTGAGCCGCTCAGGACGATAACGATGTCATCGGAATTAAGGGCTGTTTTCACAGAGTCGATCATGGATATCACCATGTCTTGAGCCTGCTTGACGTTCGTTGAGGCTACGAAAATACCATCGCCCCAGTCTGCTTCGTATTCAGCGGCAGCGACGGCTTTAAAGAGAAACAAGTCGCCGTCGATTAGTAGTTGAGTGATTAGGTTTTCCTTAGAGGGTTCTTTATTACACGCTGATCTGTCAATCGAAGCTGAGGTTTTCGGTCCCTCTGGTGCGACCATCCGCCCCGCACAGCGCCTTCACACTTGGCGACAAGCTCTTGTACGAGAGGGATAGCAGGCTCCCAGTGGATGCCTAGGTCGAGCGTATATTGTAGCAAGGTGTCTGCTTGATCGGCCTCGTCCTTGAACTTCATGGCGATCATTTGGTCCTTCCAGCCTCGTAAGGTCAGGAGGAGATACGGGCGTCCCATCAGTCCTCTGCGTCGTCCTCATCGTCTTCCTCATCGATACAGGGGTAGCCTTCCCAGTTATCGACACCAGCAGCTTCGAGACGAGCTAGAATATCGCTATCGACACATAGCTGGCTATACAGCTCCGCGATTGAGATGAATGCGGAGTTATCGTCAGGAATAATAATGTCCTCCATTTTTCGGTTTGTGATGTACGTGAAGGTGACGAAGGCGAACAGATAAGGGCAACAACAGCGACCCATGCGTCTGTGACTATCATGAATAATAATGTCCTTGATTTAGCCTATCGACACCCGCCGCCGTGAGCCTCCACTTGTTCCCATAGTCGCCGTTAGGCTGGAGGGTCGTGAGGAGTCTCATAGAAGCCATTGCGGCGACCATGATGGCGTTAGTGCGGGCGAAGGTAGACGAGGTTGTGAAGCCTCCGGTTAGGAAGGCGTGTTGGAGGGCTGAGAGGTTTGTCACCTGAGACTAGAGAGCCTCAAAGGCTTTCAGCAGCTCGATGGCTTCTGAGCTATCACCAAGGATGAGAGTTTCCTCAAGATTGGAGTGAGCTACCTTGAGAGCCTCGTAGTCCTTATCGAAGGCTTTAGTGTCGAAGGCGACCTCCTCGGTGAACATCACGTGCCGATGCCAATTGTGCGAGCCAGTGTCCGAACTGATATTCGTAAACGAGATGAAGCCGTTGCGCATGGCCGCGAGCTTATTTCGCGGAAATCGTCACGACCTTGGCCTGATAATCCGCACGTAGTTTAGTCTGCTTATCGCGCAGCAAGGTACCTGCCCTAGCGAGAGCATACTTAGTTTGTTGATGGTTCATTCTAGTGACATTCTGACCAGTTGTCCCCTATCTTGAACTCTACGTCCAAGGGGCAGTGAAAGTTGTAATCCGCACCTGCGTTCCGTCCGGTCTCTACCCCAAACGGGCAACGAGTTGGAGGAGTTCAGGATCATCGCGGACGGCTAATTGGTACTCGTCGTGAGACCATGACATGAAGACATAATCTCCATCCCATCCGTGCTTGAGACCTAGGGCCTTCAAGGCATCGTCCCAATCTACGCCCCACTGTTTACATATGACTGCACCAGCATTCTGGAGGCGAGTATTGAGGGCAGCGTGAGGTGATCGGATGTTCATCTTGCGCCCATCGAGACCTTTGATCCAGCCACGAGACGCGGCGTTCTTGACGAACTTGATGAGCTTATTGAGAGCGGGGTCTTCTCTAGGAAGGAGGCTTTGAGCTTCCTACCGAGGGCTTTAGTACCCTTGGCAATCGCTCCGATCTTCTCGTCTCCGGCTCCGTATAGAAATGCATAGATGAAGTTTTAGCTTGGTCTCTAGTGGATAACCCTGCGGCTTCCATGTTGAGCGTATGTACGTCGCCTGTAGTGACGATGAGAGCGTAAGCTCCCCCGTCGAACACTGACATATCCGACGCTAGGCATCGAAGCTCTAGGCCGCTTTGGTCTGCCCCAAGCTGCTTCCAGCCTGCGGGAGCGTAGAACAAAGCTCGACATTCCCTCCCGAACTCACTCGATACCCTTGGAACGCCAGATATGTTCGGCTTAGAGTGCGTGGCCCGTCCAGTGTTCGCACCGTTCGTGGTGTAGATTGCATGGATTTTTCCTTCTCGTTGGACTTTGAGCCACGCCTGTTTTCCAGTAGCCAACTGCGAGATGCGTTTGTCTAAGAGGAAGAACCGGGCGAGGCGTTTGGCTTCAGGGTAAGGAAGCGATGAGAGAATATCGTCATCGATCTGCGGGCTTCCGGGCTGTACCTTCTCCCCTGTCTCGGGTCGGTAAACAATTCCTGGGTGAAGACCGTAGGCTTCCACTGGTACTTGAATATCAAGCGGTTAGAGATGTGAGCGCGAGAGCCGGGGTTGAACTCGAAGTCCTTGTACCTCTCGACCGGAATGCCCTTGATGTAACCCTGCGTCTTGTTGTTACGAGCAGGGATGAAGTCAGGGAGACGTACCTGCCAATTAGGGAACAAGCCGATCAGATCGCGGCGTAGAGCCTCACGTTCATCGGACAGGACACCGTAAAGACGTGAGGCCGCTGGTACATCGAAGGGGAAGCCGTTGCGTTCGATCTGAGCGCACAGCCAAGCGATCCGCATCTCAAGACGTACCGACCTAGGGTCAGGGTTATGAGCCATGAGCTTGTTGAAGAGTTCACAAGTGACCTCCCCGTCCTGCATCATGTACTCATGCATCTCAGGGTTCCATGAGACCCAAGGATCGAGACCCTTGGCCTTCATGTCTGCGGAATAGTCCCCTTTATGGAGGCCCATTCGGTAACCCCATGCTTCGAGAGAGTGCCGCCCAACCATCTGGCCGGGGAACTCTAAAGGTGCGTCGTGAGGGTATGGCGGGACATCAAGCAGAGGCTGCTCGACGCCTTCATTATCGACCCATGTGTGGCCGGCTTCCCAGTCCGCTACCGCCTTGATGTGTTCCTTCCACAACCTGTTACGGATGAAGTCGGTCTGCTTGATGTCAGAGTGAATGAGACGACCGAGGATCAACGTATCGATTACGTTATCTGTCCTCAGTTCAATCGCAGGGTAGAGCTTCTTGAGTACCTCGTGGTCATACTTGATCCAGTTGTGACCAACGACCAGTTCAGCCTCTTGAAGAAGCTGTAGGTACTCACCTAACTCATGGTTCTGGAAGCCTCGGGAGACTCCAGTATCGATGTCCTTGAGGACCGCACAGTGGATGGTGGTGACAGCTTCAAGGAAGCCGTTGGTCTCAAGGTCGCTTACGTAGCGTTTACCCACTCACGAGCACGGGCGGATTGCAGCTTGAAGTGACTTGCGTTCCCTCAGGATCGACTGGAGGCCGATAGCCGCTAGGACTGTGGTAAACTTACCCTCGTCGCGCATGGCTGTCAGGGCGCCGATTGCATCGGTCTTGCTGCGAATGTCCTTGAGGACAGACACAGGGTCTTTTGGATCGAGTACATTACTCAATAGTGTAGCTTTCAGTTAAATGTCGAGGGACCCCACGTCGATAGGAGGACAAGAGCTTGAGTACGGTTGACACTCGGAGATGATGCCGGTCGGAACATCGTACCCTAGGGTGATGGTCTTACCTGTAGCTCGTCCGGTGTAGCGATCCTTGAGGCAGCGAAGGGTTGTCTGCTGGGCCTCTAGTTCGTCCTCAGCCTGAGGGTTTCTTTCGAGACCAAAGGCGTAGTGCGCCCAAAAGCCGATCGATCGGCTACCCTTGAAGTGACGGAGCATTACGCGACCGCCTTCCTCGTGAGGTTTGCCCGTCAGGTGTCGCCAGATGGCTTATGACATGGATGACGATCTTGAGTTCCTGAGCCAGCAACGCCAGCTCCTTCGTGATAATCTCCAAGCTCTCTCGCTCCTTGGTAGGGTCAGCGAGAGCCGTTAGGTGGTCGAGATACAGATGCTTGATACCGAGACCATGCACCATGTACCGGATGCGGACCTTGATCTGATCCCACGAGGCTGATGCAAAGTTACCTCCGAGATAGAGGTTACCTGTGCGCTCCAATTGCTCGTAGGTCTCTAGCAGTTCTTCCTGTGTCCAAGTCCCGTCAGGGATATGGAACAGCTTACCAGCGGCCTTCCCTGCGATCCTCTTACCTGTTTCAGCAGGAGGCATCTCAAGGTAGATACAGCCGACCTTAACGTCCAAAATGTTGACATCGTATTCGATCTGCTGCGTGAAGAAATCGGTCTTACCGACGCCTGTCCCTGCACCGAAATAGTAGACCTCCCCGTCCCTGCGACCATAGGTCAAGGTCGTCATGGTCTTTAGGAACCAAGGGCGACCCGGCACCACATCCTTGAGGACTTCCTCTTTGATATCTCCGAGCGTGTAGATACCGTCAGGCTGATAAGGCTTAGCGCCCCAAAAGGCTGAGATGATCGCGGATGGTTTCCCGTCAGCTAGCGCCTCGTTGGCATCCTTGTAGCCCTCCAGTTCAGCGATGAACGTCTTGCCGACTGGGAGGACTTCAGCACACGCTACGGCAGCTTCCTGCCCTGCGTTGTCCATGTCGAACATCAGGACGATCTTATCGAATGAACAGATCCACTCGTAATGATCCTTGATGCTCTTGAGGGCGCTGTGGGCCCAAAGGGAGCGAGACCACAGGGTACTTGTTGTCCTGCGCCTGTGAGACGCTGAGGGCGTCCAGTTCCCCTTCTGTTATGACGAGGGAGCGCCTATCGTTCTTCCAGAGCCATTGGCCGTAGAGTGGTAACTTAGAGCCGGAAGCCTTGAGGACCGGGAAGTCCTTGTCTGGCGTCCGTACCTTCTGAGCTATTAGTGTGCGGTCGTCTGTGAAGTAGTTGGCGAAGTGAGCGCCACCGCTACCAAATGTCCCAACTCCATACGACCAGAAGCGGCAGGTGGTGGCGGTAAGGCCGCGCTTGGGAATGGCGGAGATTTCGTAGTCAGCAGGCGTAAAGCCTCCTTGACCAAGAGCTTGACCCCCGGATTGGTATTCAGATTGTCGAGAGCCATATTCAGAAGGAGTGTCACCATGTTCATAGTGCTTACATCCGTGGCAATATCCATGCCCGTCAGTGTAGCGGCTGAGGTTGTCTCGCGAACCACATGCGGAGCATGGCTCGTGCCCGATAAATGAGCTGTCTTCGTGGTCATCAGTGTTCAAGTTATTCCTTTGGGGAGCATCCCGATTAAAGGACACTCCCCGATAGTGTAGGGTTTAGGCGTAGGTAGTCGTCTGCGTTTCCATTACTGGAGGCTTTGGAGGACGAGGGGTCGTTACGGCGCTAACCGACTTAAGCACCGTGAAGACAGCGCCGGGGTTCACCTTACTGAGACGCTGGGCCTCAGTCACTGCAAGTGCGTATGTCGCGTGGCGATACTTGGGGCTGTTGCCTCCATCTCGCCACACCACGAAGAACTCCTTAGACGCGGCAACTGGGAGAGGCTTGCGTACCAGAGTGTCCGTATTGCCTGAGTAGATACCTGTCTTCGTAACGTAGTACCATGATTTACCAGTATCAAAGGTCACACGTGTGATCGCTGCATCATTTGTGTAGTAGGCACCCATTTTGTTATACGGATGGTCGGTAGTGACGTGGGTAACACGACCATATAGCGGACTTACGAGTTCCGTCGGGTTCGACCAATCGAAGGCCTTAGGCTTGCGCACGAGCCTACATATCTTACCGAGGACGTGAGTACCGTCTAGTTTACGGAAATACCGGGTTCCTCCCGAGGCGCCATCGAGACGGACAACAACCTCTGTAGCCCCCATACGGATGATGTCTTTTACACGGTACGAACCGCTAACCAGCTCCGTAGGGTTACTCCAGTCAAACGCTTCTGGAGCTGCAACGTATGGCTTTACATTCTGGTAGTGTGCAGGTGCTATAACCACAAATAGGTCGCTGTGCTGGCGTGTTCATTTGGTAATCTCCGAGATACGATGAGAGATGCGATACACTCGGTCGAGTGCTGCGTTATCCGTGATGAGCTTAAGGGCGAAGTGTTCCGCTGAGGCTTTGGTAGCTTCCAGTTCGATGACCTTCTTAGCGACCAAAGTATCGAGAGATGCTTCCAGCTTAACGAAAGCCTTGATGAGAGCGTCGAGGTCCTTATCGAACCAAGCGATGACCTTCGCTGCGATGAGCTTAATGTTAATCAAAATGATATATTTCCTAGGTGTCAGGATGCGGCGAGCTGGATGAGCAGTTGACCGATTGGCCACACGATCATCGCTGCTATGAGGAGCAACATGAGGTTGACGATCTTGTCCTCCTCTTGCTGGCTCTCGATGTCGAAAGGCGGAGGCCAGCCCATCAGGCGAGAGCGAGATGTGGTGTCAGACGAGCGTTACGTCGGACCTGACGGCTTGCGACCGGAGGATGGTAGTTGAACTCAGCGTAACGCTGCTTGGTCACCGGATGGTTCTTGATGATCGTCACGATGTTATGGCCGAAGTCACGCAGTTCAGAGATACGCTTCGTGAGGCTCTGGACCGAATAGTCCATGATGGCCTGACGTTGCGTGATGCGCCCTGTGCGCTTTAGATGGTTCAGGATGATGTCGTTCTGGTTCATTAAGGTTTTGCTTTCTGTTGTAGCAAAGGATTGAAGCGGAAGATCAGGTTTGAAACCTTATCGATGTCCTGTTCGATCAGCAGTTGCTCAGTTAGTAGTTCTTCAAGGAGTATCTTGAGTTCGCTGAGTGTCTTGACCCTAGGCACGAGGCAGCTCCACGCGATTGGAGAGCCAACCGTAGCAGAAGTCTTCGTTAGCCTGACGACCCTCAGCCAACTCGATGTACCGAGCGCCCTGTAGGCAGTTGAGTGCTTTAAGTACGACGGACTCCCCATCGTGCCCTCGCTTAGCGATGAGCGCCCGGAGAGCGTTCGTAGTGGCTGGACCTACGGCACCATCGACCTTGATGTCAGCGTAGTCCTTACCTTGACGGTTCAGGACATTGAGGGTGCGCTGGAGGAATACCGCAGCGACCTTGGGACCCATGTTGACGCCAGTGTCGTAGCATTCAGTGGCGATACCAACCGAGACACTCATGACGAAGCCCCAACCGGGCTTGATGAAGTAGATCGACCGATAGATCTCCAGTGCCTGAGCCTTGGTCATCGTCTTCATGTCACCAGCGAAACCGTTAGCTCGCGCTACGGCTACCGTGACACCGAAGTTGGTCTCTCCACCTTTATCGTTTGGGTTGTTGACGTAACCACCTTCGGTCGCAACCGTGGCAGCAAGGATACTATCGATCGATTGGATCATACCGTGTAGAGACCGAGAGCAACTGCAATCGCGAGGAACTCACGAGCCGAGAAGACACCGATGAAAGGACCATCCGCTTCGATCTCAATCTCATCGTCCTCAGGACTGAAAGAGAACGTCAGGTTAGCTCCTGTCTCAGTGTCCTTGTATGCGAGGGCTGCTGCCTGCACTTCGAAATCTTCGTCTGCCTGAGTAGTAGAGTCGTACAGGTTCTTAGGGAGCGCCGAGATGGCGACCACTGTTTCAGTGTATTTCATTTTGGTGGTTCCAATAGCCACGCACTCGGGATGAGCTTGTCGGCAAACTGGAAGCCCTGTTTCGTACACCAAGCGGCGTAGGTCGTAGGGCTTCCCTTGTAGAGCGGAGATGTTGACCGAGAGAAGACGAAGCGAATGTCCAACTCAGGGTGCTGAGCTTTTACGAGGAGATGCTTCTGTCTATCTTCGGTAGCAAAGAGACCCTTCCCTTCGATAATAATACCGTTGGGAAGGATGAAGTCAGGTGTGTATTTAGCTTGCCTCGAAGGAACCTCGTAGGAGACTTTAAGCGTCTCGTACTCGAAGGTAACTCCACGAGACTTAAGGTCGTCAGCCATACGTTTCTCCAAGCCCGAACGATAACCGTTCTCTAACTTGGGGCCTTTACCGGATGACTGACGTTGCGACCTCTTAGATGTCCAAGGCTGCGGCATTACCGGCTGAGCCATCCTCTTCTGAAGGCGGGTTCATCACGGATATCGCTAGGGTCGAAAGCATAACCTTCGACAGCATCAAAGCCACAAGTCCCGAAGCCGTTAAGCTCCTTGATCTGCACCTGATTGATCTGAGCGGAGATACCCTTCTCGAACTCTACGAGACTACCCATGACCCGGAGTACCGAGCCGTTGCCGACCTGTACGCCCTTGGCTTCGTTACCTGCGGCATCGAAGATGGCAGGAGCGAAGGTAGTCTTGAAGATGAAGGTAACTGTCCCGGCATCCTCATCGATGACGTAAGGCTTATACATCTTCTCACCGGACTTGCCGTGGATAGCGATAGCTGCTTCGTCTACGGTCTTGATGAACGCCTGAACTGGAGCTTCACTCATCTGACAGACGAGCTTGGTCTTCCACTTGTTGTCCGCATATTTCCCCTTGGTGTCAGGGCTGGAGATATGCGGGTATTGCGCCGACCCGAAGGGCGACGTGAACTTAATCTTGGTAGCGATGGTGTTGGTGTCTCTTAGTGTGCTGTGCGTTAAGTTTGGCGTCCCGTAGCTTACGACTGGCCGGGACCACGCCAC